>JBGOUV010000404.1:0-6059 GCA_041477815.1 Terriglobia bacterium
GGAAGGTCTCACCAAGCTCTCCCTGGCCCGGCTCTGCCATACGATGCTGAATTCTGCGGCATTCTTATACATCGATTGAGGCGCATAATGTCCAAGTCCAACTTACTCACTCGGCGCGGGTTCTTTAATCGGGTCTCCGATGGACTGTATGGTACGGCTTTGGCCGGGCTGCTCAGTAAGGACGTTTACGGCGCCAAAAGTTACGATCTGAAGCCGCGGCCGCCTCACTTCGAGCCCAAGGCCACCTCGGTGATCCAGTTGTTCATGCACGGCGGGCCCAGTCAAATGGACCTGTTCGATCCCAAGCCGGTGCTGGATAAGCATCACGGAGAGGCATACTTCGACAAGGTGGCGCACGATCTCACCGCTCCCGAAGGCGCGGGCGGATTGCTGCGGAGTCCCTTCAGGTTTGCGCAATACGGCCAGTCGGGGACCTGGGTATCGGAAGTGATGCCCCACTTGGCCAAGCAGGTGGACGACATCGCGCTGATTCGGTCCATGTTCACGACCCATCCCAATCACGAGCCGGCCCTGTTCATGATTCATTCCGGCCGGCTGATTCCGGGACGTCCTACCATCGGCGCCTGGGTGGTCTACGGACTGGGCAGCGAAAGCCAGAACCTTCCGGCCTACGTCGTGCTGGACGATCCCCAGGGGCTTCCCGTAAATGGATTGCAGAACTGGCAGGCCGGTTTCCTGCCGCCGATCTACCAGGGGACGCGCCTGCGCTCGGTGGGATCGCCTATTCTGAACCTGCAGCCGGAGCGAAAGCAGCCTGCGGAGGTGGTGCAGGCGGAGCGCGATCTGCTCAGCCGGCTCGACCAGATCCACCAGCGCCATCATCCCGGTCAGCTCCAGTTGGACGCGCGTATCGCCAGCTACGAGCTGGCCGCCCGTCTTCAGGTGGATGCCAGCGACGCCCTGGATGTCACCAAAGAGAGCAAGGAGACGCTGGCGATGTACGGCGTTGGTGAGCCACTTACTGATTCCTATGCCCGGCGCTGCCTCATGGCTCGGCGTCTGGTAGAGCGCGGCGTCCGCTACGTCCAGCTCTACATTAATGCCCAGATCTGGGACAATCACTCGCAGATTGAGGGCAATCTGAGGATCGCCTGCGAACGCACCGATAAGCCGGTAGCCGCGCTCCTGAAGGATCTCAAGCAGCGCGGCCTGCTGGCCAAAACCCTGGTGCTTTGGGGCGGCGAGTTCGGGCGCATGCCGATTGCGCAGTTCGAGAAGAACGCCAAGGATGCCGGCCGCGACCACAATCCGCGGGCGTTTACCCTGTGGATGGCCGGAGCCGGGATTAAGCCGGGCGTCTCCTATGGAGCCACGGACGATATGGGTTATGAGGCCGTGGACCATCCGGTGAGTGTCACCGATTGGCACGCCACCATCCTGCATCTGCTGGGTCTCGACTACCAGAAATTGGTATTCGACCAAAGTGGGCTCAAGGAGAAGCTCACCTCAGTCTACGAGGCGCGGATCGTAAAAGAAATCCTGACATGAGCAGCGGCCACGCGCGCGGATTGTAATGACAGAGTCATTACGATATGGTATCCTGATTCCAGAGGTTGTCGCATGCGTGTAGCGGTCAAGCGGTGCACTCTGAACGTTCGGATCAAGCCGGAAGTGCGCGGGTTGATCGATCGCGCGGCTCAACTGTTGGGCAAGAACCGGACGGATTTCGTCCTCGATGCCGCCCGACGGGCGGCGGAGGAAGCGCTGCTGGACCGCACCGTTTGGACGGTCAGTCCCAAGGCTTATGCCGAATTTCTGGCGCGGCTGGATGCTCCGCCTAAACCCAACCGGCGTTTGCAAAAGACCATGCGGACCCCGGCTCCTTGGGAGTGAGCGTGCCGCTTTCGCCGCCCGAGCGACTGGCCGGTCATCACCAGGTGCAGGATTTCCATTCCGGCGAGTCCTCGCTGGATGATTGGTTGAGGCGTCGCGCGCGGGCTGATCAGGCGAGTGGTGCGTCGCGCGCCTATGTCGTTTGCGACGCGGAGAAAGTGGCCGGGTACTATGCCCTGGCTTCGGGGGCGATTGCCGTGGCCGCCGCTCCCGGCAGGTTTCGCCGAAACATGCCTGATCCGATCCCGGTTGCCGTCCTGGCCCGCCTGGCAGTGGACCAAGCCTACCAGGAACGTGGGCTGGGACGCGCCCTGTTTCGCAATGCCGCCCGCCGGGTGGCTTCGGCAGCCGACGTCATCGGTATTCGAGGTATGGTAGTCCACGCCATTTCCGAGGAGGCTAAGAGACTCTATCTCGCGCTCGGCTTCGATCCTTGTCCTCACGAACCGATGACACTGGTGGTCACCTTGTCCGATCTTCGCGCTACGCTTCCGCAATCTTGAGCATGGGCCGGCTTCAGATCCGTACCGCGTTCTTTTCGATGTACTCCTCCGCCTTCGACTTCCCTGCCCGCCGCTGGTCGATGTAATAGAACCGCTCCGCGAACTCCAGCTTATGCTGCTTGCCGTATTCCCGATCCTGGTCGAGAAGGAACTGGCGCGCGTAGGCGCGGTCGGCGGCGCGGTCGTCGTTCCCCAGCAGCGGCAGCCGCTTGCCTTCCTTGGCGAGCTGCGCGCGAACGAGGGACCCGCGATTCCCCTCCCCGCGGGATCTGCATTCCACAATCGCGTCGATCTTCTTCTCCAGGTGGGTCCGGATATCGACCACGCGGTTGAACGGCTGCTCCGGCCGGGTGCAAAAGTAATACCGCTCGCTCACCCGGTGGGGCTGGATACCGGCGTCGAGGTGTTCCTGGAAATCATTCGGCATCCCGGCCATCCAGCAGGCTTCGTCCACAGCGCGCCCCGTCACCCAGTGGTCGGAATCATCCTCCCCGTGTCCCCAGGGATTAAAGGAGAGGACCGTGTCCACTTTGAGAAACCGGAAGATGAGTATCAGCCGGCCACGCAGGTCGAGGTAGGAGATACCGTTCATTTCGTGGTTCTGGTAGTAGAAGTCGAACACGTCCTTGAACCCAAGGGCGGCGGCCATCCGGAAGTGGTCCTCTTCGTTGCTCAGAATGTTCTGCGCGGTGCTGCGCCCGCCGTATTTCTCGTCGTTGCTGGTGCGGACGATATACCCCGTGTAGCCTTCGCTCAGGAGCTTGGCGCACAGGCCGGAGGCGTAATAGGGTACATCGTCGAGGTGCGCATGAACGGCCGCAAAGACCTTGCCCCGATGCGGCTGTCCCCGCTCGTCCTTTACCACCACTACGTCCGCCGCCAAACCGAGAATGTTGTGTCGATTCATAATCCGTCTCCTGATTACAGCGGAACCGTGTGCCCGTCGACATACTTGCGAACCGCCTGGCGGAGGTCCGGCTCGCGGCCGATATACCGAAACGTCTCGGCGTATTCCAGGCCGAACTGCTTGCCCAGGACCCGGAAATCCTCCATCAGAAAATGCTTCGTATACTGGAAATTGGCGGTGTCGTCGTCGTTCCCCAGCAGCGGCAGCTTCTTCCCCTGCCGCGCCAGCTCCTGCCGGAGCCGCATCCCGTTGTCCCCCGCCGGACCCTTCCCTTTGTTGGCCACGTTGGCGCGCACCTTGTGGTCGATATACGAGCTGATATCCACCACCCGATTCACCAGGTTGTGGCCCTGCGGCGAGCGGCAGTGATAGTACCTTTCGCGGATCTGGCAGTGCTTCAGCCCGGCCTTCAGTTGCTCGGGATATTCGTGGCCGCCGCCGGGACTGGCCATCCAGGAGGCCGACTCCACCGCCTTGCCGACGACGATGTGATCGGGGTTTTCGTCGTAGTGGTCGTAGGGGTCCATGGCGATGACCGTGTTCACCTGGAGCAGCCTGAACAGGAACATCAGCCGCTGGCGGATCTCGATCATGGCGCAGTCGTCCATGCGGTGGTTCCGGTAATAGAAGGAGTAGGCTTTCTTGCAGCCGAGCGCCTGGGCCGCCTCCTGGTTGTCGATCTCGTTCTGGACGACGCCGTGCCCCACCGTCTTTCCGGCTTTCTCGTCGTTGGATACCCGGATCAGGTAACCGGTATACCCCTCACCAATGAGCTTGGCGACCGTCCCGGCGGCAAACAACGTGATGTCATCCGAGTGGGCCTGGATGGCGGCGAGCGCCTTTCCCTGGTGTGGCTTTCCGGGCTGGTCCCGCTCGATGACCAGGTCGCTGGCATAGGTGTGGTAGTCCGGCGTGAGGTACGCGTTGTACTCGCTCTTGGGGACGGCGTAGGCCGTCGGGGTCACCGCCGGCGGCAGATTCGAACGCTGCCCCTGGAGCGCCGCAGCGCCGCCCAGGGCCAGTGCTCCCGCCGCCGACCGGCCCAGAAATCTCCGTCTCTCCATAATGATTCCTCCTTCGTGGAGCGCACCCCAAGGATTATACTGCACATGCCGAGCAGTCTAATCCTCTGTGGCCGGCGAACAGTTGGGCCGCTACAGGACCAGCGAGCAGATCGGCGCCGGGGGAATGGGCGTCGTCTACCGGGGACGCGACGATACGCAGAACCAGGATCAGAAATAGAGCTTCAACGCGAACTATGAACCTAAAAACTTAACTGCCTGGGCGGTGAAGAAGGCCCATCCCCACCAACGCCAGTGCCCCCAACGCCGTCAGCGCCGCCCCCGCGAACACCGACCGCGGCCGGTACCGCAGGCGGATCTCCTGCTCGCCGGCCTCCACCACCACGCCGCGCAGGAACCCATAGGCCTCGTGAATCGGAACTTCCCGGCCCCCCACCGTAGCCACCCATCCGGGATACCAGGTATCTCCCACCACGACCATCCCGCGGCAGCGCATCCTGGCCCGCAGGCGCAGGCTGTTCCGGGTACGGTCCACCAGCTCCACCTCGTCGCCGGAGCAGGCCTCCAGCGGCGGCGCCGGACCCGCCACCCAGGCGCGCCGCCGCAATTCCTCGAGCGGCCTGGCCAGGCGCGCCGTCATCTCCAACTGCTGGGCCCGGCCCTCCACCTCGTGCACGGTCCACGCCCGCGGGAAAATCTCCGGGTTCTGGTACACCTTGAGCCCGCCGGGCGCCTGGTAGGCCTCCGTCTGCCCCTCCCCGCGCGGCCTGCGCCCCACCGCGAACCTCTCCCCTAGCAGTAGGTGCGCATGGCGCTGCCCGCTCGCCCGGAAGACATTCGTGGTCACCCCGCTGTTCCCTCCGCACTCCTCGATTTCGTGCCATTCGCCGAAGTTGAACGGGATCTCCGCCCGGTCGATGTCCACCCGGAACAAACCGGGCTGCCGGCGCAGATAAGCGGCTACTTCCCGGTGTTCCGCCAGCTTGTCCAGGTGCTCCCATCCCATCTCGCGATCTTTAAAGTCGGCGCCCGTCGAGTTGCCCAGCTCGAACAGGAGCACCAGCACCAGGCACCCCTGCGCGGCCCGCCCGCTGAGCGCTCCCCGCCTCCAAGCCAGCACTGCCGCTCCCACCAGCAGGGCCGCAAACGGCGCCGTCGACAATCGCCAGTGATCGAACACCTTCCCGCCCGCCGCCAGAAATACCGCCAGCAAGCCTAAGTACAGCAGCCCGCTCCACGCCAGCAACCCGGCCGCCAGCCTCCCGAAAAAAGGCGCCGCCCGCCGCTCCGGGTCGCCCAGCGCGTCCAACCCGAACGCCGCCAGCACCGCCGTCCCGAGGTCGAAGACATAGATGCCGGCCGCGGCGTTGCGCGCCTTGTCCACCACCGGGACCAGCGCGTAGATCCAACCATGGAAGATCGAGGCGCTTCCGAAGGCGAACAGCAGACCTCCCGCCGCCACCGCCCCGAACAACCGCACCTCCTTCCGGTCCCAGCCCGTGACCACGCCCGCCAGAGCCAGGGCCACCGCCACCAAGCCGAGGAAGAGCGTGTAGTCCTTATCCATGCCAGGTAGCACCAAGGCCAGTACCGATACCGGATGCATGGAGAGCCAATGGTGGACGTTGTAAGGGACCTTTTCCCCCCACTCCACCGGATCGTTCCGCGCCCCCACCCACCGCACCGACCGCGACCCATACTCCAAGGACGGCAGAATCTGCGCCGCCCCCAGCAGCAGCACGAAGCACGCGAACACCACCGCCACCGCCGCCA
>JBGOUV010000397.1:0-6259 GCA_041477815.1 Terriglobia bacterium
CGAGGCTCAGTTGGACCGCTTCCTGTTCAATATCGTGCTCGATTACCTCTCCACCGAAGACGAAATGGCGGTGGTAGGCCGCAATACGTCGGGCGAACTCCCCACCGCCCAAGCCTGCACCAACATCGACGAGATCCTCGAGTTTCAGCGCCTGGTAAGGATGGTGCCCATCTCGGAAACGGCCACCCGCTACGCGGTGGAACTTTTCCGCGCCACCCGCCCCAACGAGTCGTCGGCCCCGGAGGCCATCAAGAAGTACGTGAACTACGGCGCCTCCGTCCGAGCCACGCAGTTCCTGGTCCTGGCCGCGAAGGCCCGGGCCCTCTCCCAAGGCCGCTACCATGTATCGTATGACGACCTGCGCAGCCTGGTGCTTCCCGTCCTGCGCCACCGCGTCCTAACCAACTTCCACGCCGAATCCGACAGCGTTACAGTGGACGAGATCCTCCACAAGCTGCTGGACGCCATCCCGGCACCGAGAGAGTGATTTGAGAATTTGAGGATTGGAGAATTTGAGAATTGCTGCCACTGTTCAACCGTCCGTCAATTCTCAAATCCTCAAATTCTTAAATCCTCAGATGCCCGCACAGCGCCTTCTAGATCCCCGCGTCCTCTCCCGCATCTCGACCATCGAGCTGGTGGCGAAGACCGTGGTGGACGGCTTCGTAGCCGGCCTCCACCGTTCTCCCTTCTTCGGCTTCTCCCAGGAGTTCGCCGAATACCGGCCCTATGTCCCCGGCGACGACCCCCGCTTCGTGGACTGGAACGTCTTCGCCCGCACCGAGCGGACTTACCTCAAGCGCTACTTAGGTGAGACCAATACGGCCCTGGTCCTGGTCTTCGACGCCAGCGCCTCCATGGGCTTCGGCACCAAGAACGGCGTAACTAAGATGGAGTACGCCCGTTTCCTGACCGCCTCTTTGGCCTACATGGCACTGCACCAGCACGACGCTGTCAGTCTCATCATCTTCGACGAAAAGGTCCGCCGCTACCTGCCGCCCTCCACTCGCCCCGGCCAGTTGCACGCCATTCTCCACTCCATCGAGCAAGCCCAACCCGCCACCAAGACCGATATCGACCAGCCCTTCGAGCATTTCCGCCAATTCCATACCAAGCGCTCGCTGGTCGCCGTAATCTCCGACTTTTACTTCGCCCCCGACCGCCTCCTGAAAGCGGTCCGCCCCCTTTGCTACCACGGCCACGACGTCATCCTATTCCACCTGTTAGACCCTGCCGAGCTAAGTCCACAACTAGGCGATTCGACGCTGCTGGAGGACATGGAAACCGGTGAACGCATGGAAGTAGCCCCCGAATACGCCCGCACCGAATACCGCCGGCTGATCCAAACCCACATCGCCGACCTGCAGCACGAAGCCCGCGGGTCCGGCGCCGACTACCTACTTCTGGATACCTCTCGCCCCCTGGACACCGCACTCAAGGAGTACCTGCTCTTCCGCCAGAAGCGCATGTAGCAGGGTTCACTCCGTCGGGGCCGCAGATTCCAGCCGGAACTCCAAAACTGTACCCGCCGGGAGCACCGCCGGTCCTCCGCGAGCGAGCAGCAGCACCCGTCTGCCGGCTCCCATGCGTCCGACAGAATTGGTGGTAAGGCGCACTGCTCCGGCGCCTGCCAGGCGCACGCGAGTCAGCCGTACCGCCAGCCAGGCGCGGCCCTGCAGCCGGCCGCCCCGGTCCGACTCCGCCACCACGCCCTCCACCACCGCCCCCTTCGGGACGATCGTCTCGTCGCCGCTCCGCAGGGGCGCGTCCAGAGTGGCGAGAAACTTCTGGCCGGCCGCGTGGGTTTCGCTCGAGAGCGTGGCCCCCGTCCGCACTTTCACCACGGTTCCCGCGGCTATAGCCGGCGTCCGGCGGCGTGCCGGCGGCGCCGTGACGACGGTCGCGGCGGTCTTTGGAGCCGGAGGCGGTCGCGTACCGGCTGCCAGGGCGAGGAGCAGGGCCACCGCCACCGCGGCGCCGATTCGTATTGCCCGCCGCCGCAGCCAGGGCCGGTGTGCCGGGAGTTCCAGGTCCTGCTCCGCCAGGGCCTTCTGAAACTGCTCGGCCGACTCAAACCGGTCCTCCGGTTTCTTCTCCAGCGCCCGCAGGATGGCGCCACTGAGCGCCAGGGGCACGTTCGGCTCACGTTCGATCGGCGGCTCCGGCGCCTCCGCGGCGTGCGCACTCAATACCGCAAACAGGCTCTCCCCTTCGAACGGCTTCCGGCCGGTGACCATTTCATACAGCACCACGCCCAACCCATAGAGGTCGCTCCGCTCCCCGACTCCGGACGAGCCCCTCGCCTGCTCCGGCGCCATGTAGTACGCCGACCCCAGCAGCACTCCCGACTGGGTGAGCCGCCGATCCCGCGGCGTCCTCGCCAAACCAAAGTCGGTCAGCTTCAGGACGCCCTCCGGCGTCAGCAGCATATTGGCCGGTTTGATGTCCCGATGCGTGACCCCGCGCGAGTGAGCATGCGCCAGCGCCGCTAGAGCCTGGCCTGCATACCCGACGGCTGCTTTCCAAGGGATCCGGCCGCGTCCGAGCACTTGCTCGAGCGATTCCCCGTCGACCAGTTCCATGACCAGGACCAGGTCGTCTCCGGCCGTAAAGGCATTGTGTACCGACGCTATGTTGGGATGGTTCAAGCTGGCCTGCACCTGGATTTCGCGGAGAAACCGCTCCGCGTGGTGCGGTTCGTGCGCCTCGCCCTGCAGGACCTTCATCGCCTCGACGCGCCGGGTCACGCCGTGCTCCACCCGGTACACCCGGCCCACGCCCCCACTGCCTATCACCCCGAGGATCTTATAGTCGCCGATCGTGGCCCCGGCCTGAAGGATCATCCCACACACCCTCCCACTCTGATCCTAGGGTGGTGGGGTCACGGGGTCAATCAGCGCCGGCACTGGGTCCGGGTCAGGTTTAAGCCTTAGCAGCCTGTGGCTAAACCGCGCTCCCCGCGCGGGGTGGGAGCCACGAATCGTTGATTCTGCGGGACCTATCGACCGCAAATTTGCGGTCGGTCTCCTGTTTCCACCGGCTGTTAGGCTATGGGATTTTCCCGCAGCGGACGACGGAAGAGGATTAAGGCGCCCAGGATCAGGCTTCTCCCCCTGCTTTTCTGCCACTACATTTTCGAGTTTCCAGGCAGAGCCAGCCTGCCGGTCGCCGCCGATCACCTGCACCGGCGCGCTCACCGTCCCGCTCGCCAACTCTTAACTCTTCTATTTTCCCGCCCGCGCCTGCCAGTTCACCACCACCGACACCGGGGTCTGCGCCGCCTCTCCCGCTTGGGTGTTCACCAGGAACCGCCGTCCGTCTGCCGATACGTCGTACAAGTGAACAAAGTTGGGGTTGGGCGCCGGCATTCTGGTCGCGAACAGCGCCCGTGGAGTCCCCGCTTCAAATGTCGTCCCCCCGCGAACGTCCACCACCATCAGCCGCTGGTCCGCCCCCAGGTAGAACAACTCCTTGCCGTCCCGCCGCCACCGCGGCTGCCTGCCCCCTGCATTCGATACCTGCCACTTCGCCCCCGTCGGCGGCGCCGGCTGCACGTATACCTCGTGCCGCCCAGTCTCATTCGACACATAGGCCACCTTCTTCCCATCCGGCGAGAATTGGCCCTCGGTCTCGTCGAATTCCGTCTGCAAAAACGGAACCGGCTTCTTGTCCCCAGTCGTCGGCCACAGCCACAAGTCGAACTTCGTCGGCCCGCCGAAGACTTGGCAAAGCAACATCCGCCCGTCCCTGGACCAGTCCACTACTAATTCGCCAGTGGGTGCGATCTTCCCCAGCGCTACCTCCTGCCCGGCTCCGCTCGAAGCCTTTTGCAAGATGCGGAAGCGCCCTTCCCGCAGCCCTGTAAAGGCCACCTGGGACCCGTCCGGTGACCAGACCGGAACGGCCTCCGTCCCGGGGCCAAAGGTCAATCGGGAGGCGGTGCCCCGCGCCAGCTCCAGCACCCACACATCGACATTCTGGCTGGCGCCCTCCGCCCGGTCCAGCGCAACTCTCTTCTCATCCGGAGAGATAGCCAGATTGCCCTGGCTCCCCGGCGCACCAACCACACCGAGTTGCTTACCGTCCCGGTCGAACCAAGTGAGCTGCGTCGTGAAAGCAACCGCCCCGGACACGTACGCCAGCACGCCGCTCGCCGATACCGCATAGTCTCCGTAAGCCAAGTTGGTAAATCCCACGCGCTCTGCCACAGGAAAAGGTTCACCCCTCGTTTGCAGTGGGCCCGGGTCGAACGATTGCGCCATCAGCGTCCGTTCCCGAACGAATAGCAGATGCCCTGTCTTCCCTCCCGGGACCGGTGCGTACGCGACGCTGGACTGCTCCGCCAGCACGCGCCGCACCTCCTTCGAATCCAGCGAGCCGGAGTAGACTCCTCCCTCCGGCTGCCCCCGGCTCGCTAGAAACAGAAAGCGGCGGCCGTCCGGGAAAAACCAAGGGAACCGGTGAATCCCGCCCCCGGTTGCATCCAGGCTGGTCGCTTCCACCGGGGGACCGCCAGCCGACGCCACCCGTTGCAGCACCCCGCTCGGGCTCGGCGAGAACACGATCACCCCCTCGCGGCTCCACGTGCCTCCGCGCCCGTCGGGGGCGTCACACAGCGTCTGCGGCGGACCGCCCGTCACCGCCGTCTTCTTGAGCTTCCCCTGCGCGAAAAATCCGATCCACTTGCTGTCCGGCGACCAGAAGGGATACCGCGACCCGTCCGTTCCCGGGAGCATCTGGGGCTCCAACAGGTCGAGCGCCCGCACCCACAGCGCCCGCGTTTCGCCTGCCACCGCCATCGCCAGATACCGCCCGTCCGGCGACACCGCGAAGGTGTCTACCGCCGCCTTTGGCGGTGGCGCCACGAAAAACCGCAGCGTCCGCTCCTCCGGAGGCGCTTCCCGAAAGTGCACCACCGCCAGTCCCACCGCCGCCAGCGCACACACCGCCGTCGCCGCCAGCCACCCCCTGCCGCCTTCTGTCCTCTGCCTTCTGTCCTCTGTCTTCTCTTCCCTGAATCCTTCCTCCAGCAGCAGCCGCGCCTCCCCGATGGCCTGCAGCCGCTTCCTCTTGTCCCGCTCCAGACACCGCGCCAAGAGCCGGCGCAATCCCGCCGGTACGCCCGCGGGCAGCGCGGTTAGATCCACCTCTGCCCGCAACACCGCCGCCAGCGTGTCCGACACCGTCGGACCGCCGAACATCGGCTTCCCCACCAGCATCTCGTACAGCAGCACTCCGAACGCCCAGATGTCGGCCCGCCGGTCCACCGCCACCCCCCGGGCCTGCTCCGGCGACATGTATCCGGCCGTCCCCAGGATCACTCCTAACCTGGTAGAAGCAATACTCAAGGTCGGCGAGTTCGCTACGCTCCCGCTCCCCGGCTCTCCCTCCAGCGCCTTGGCCAGCCCGAAGTCCAGCACCTTGACCTTCCCGTCCTCGGTCACCTTCACATTGGCCGGCTTCAGATCCCGATGGACAATGCCCTTGTCGTGCGCCTCCTCCAGCGCCTCCGCGATCTGTCTGGCAATCCCCAGCGTCTCTTCCACCGCCAGCGGACGCGCCGCGATCCGCTCGGCCAGCGTGGGGCCCTCCACCAGCTCCATGACCAGCGCCCGCGACTGCCCGGCTTCCTCCACCCCATAGATCGCAGCAATATTGGGGTGGTTCAGGCTGGCCAGCACCTGGGCCTCCCGCTCAAACCGCGCCATGCGCTCGGCGTCCTGCGCGAAAGCCTCGGGCAGGACCTTCAAGGCCACCTGCCGGCCCAGCTTGGTATCGGTGGCCCGGTACACTTCTCCCATCCCACCAGCGCCCAGCTTCTCCCCCACCCGGTAGTGCGCGATCACGTCCAGCATCGTCCCTCCATCCTACAATCGAAAGCCGCTGCTCCGGGAATACTTTTGCGCCGGGTGCACGACACCTCCCCAGCCGCCCCTCGCCGCCGCCTGCGACAGCCTCGCGTCGGCCGTCTTAAAAGGTGATCCCTGCTCGGCAGGTCAAACACAGCACCGCCTCAAAGATATCAGTGGACTTCAATGGGTAGTTGGCATCCGCATCCGACGGTGTCAGATCACGGTCGGCCAGGATCGCGCATTTTTTCTGTATTCCTCCTGGTCCGAACCGTTTGGCATATGCGGCGATGCCCTCCTCGTCCAAGTCTATGCCGAGCGCTACCTTTGCCAAGGGCGGATGAGGAATTGCTCAGCGGCCCCTCGACGAGGAGAACTCGGCGGGCGTAAAGCACTTGTTCCGACAGGCA
>JBGOUV010000415.1:0-5843 GCA_041477815.1 Terriglobia bacterium
CGACATCTGGTACCTGGAAGATACCGACGGCGACGGTCGCGCGGATATTCGCCGCGTGGTGCTGACCGGATTCTCCTTCGTCAACCCGCAGAGCACGGTCAACAACCCCATCTACGGCCTCGACAACTGGATCTACCTGGCCACCTCCACGGGGCGCCCCTCTAATCTCATCGTCTTCCGCGACCGCTTCACCGTGCCGGGCGGCGATATCCGGTTTCCGGATCGGCCGGACCTGCCGGGTCTGAAGCCGCGTATGAGCAATATCCGGGTCCGCCTGGACACGCACCAGATCGAGAATCTGGCAGGGACTTCCCAGTTCGGGCAGGAGTTCGACGTGTGGGGCCATCATTTCGGGATGAACAACTCGGTTCCCTCGCGCCACGACGTCATCGCGCGCCGGTACCTGGAACGGAATCCTGACCTGCTGGTGCGTACCTCCATGCACGACATGACGGCGGACCGCCGCGTGTATCCGACCACTGAGAACCCCCGCTTCGAGATGCTCACCAACATCGGCGAGTTCACCTCCGCCTGCGGTCTCACCCTATATCAAGGCGGGGCCTTCCCGCCGGGGTTCGAAAACTCCGCCTTCGTCGCCGAGCCGACGCATAACCTGGTGCACCGCCAGGTGTGGTCGCCCGCGGGGGCCACGTTCACGGCGCGGCGTCCTCGCGAGGGGGTGGAGTTCCTGGCGTCCCGGAACGATCCCTGGTTCCGGCCGGTGAACTTCTATGTCGGACCGGATGGAGCGCTGTACCTGCTCGACTTCTACCGGCTGGTGATCGAGCACCCGGAGTGGACCTCGCGCGAGGTCTACGAGTCCGACGCCATTTACAAGGGCCAGGACCGGGGACGGATTTACCGGATCGTCCCCGAGTCGAACGCGCCGCCCCTGGCCCGCAACATTCATCTGGGAGATGCGGCCGACGAAGAACTGGTCCGGCATCTCGCCAACCCGAATATCTGGTGGCGGCGCCATGCCCAGCGGCTGCTGGTGGACCGCCAGAGCGTGCGTGCCGTGGAGCCGCTGGTGCAACTGTTTTCCACTAGCGGCTCGGCGCTGGCCCGCCTGCACGCCCTGTGGACTCTCGAGGGCCTGGGAAAGCTCGATTCCGCGCTGATCGAGAAGGCGCTCGGAGACCCTGAAGCCGGCGTCCGGGAGAATGCGATCCTGCTGGCCGAACCGCGGCTTGCCGGTTCTCCGCAGCTTGTGGCGAAGCTCCTTGGTATGACGGAGGATCCGGCGGCCAGGGTACGGTTCCAGCTTCTCTGCACGCTCGGGTACGTGGCGTCCGGCCCGGCGCGGGCGGCGCGCGAAAAGCTGCTGCTCCAGGACCTCGACGACCGCTGGTTTCAGGTGGCCGCGCTGAGCGCGTCCTCGGACGAGGGACCACGGCTCTTTGACTTGGGAGTATCCAGGCTGCTGGCCTCGGGCGAGTTCTTCCGCCAGGTTTGCTCGGTCATCGCGGCGCGCCAGAAAGCCGAGGAGATCCAACGCGTCCTGCAAGCGGTGATGAAACACTCGGAGCCCGGCTCGGAGTCGTGGCGGGCGGCCAGTCTGGAGGGCCTGGCCCAGGGAATGCGGGGCAGCCGGACCTTGGGCGTGTGGAAACCAGCGCAGCGCGAGGCTTTGATGACGTTGTTCGCGAGCCCGGCGCCGGCGGTCCGGCGGGCGTCCTTGCAGTTGCTGGAGGTCGTGGGACTTTCCTCGGCGACGGCTCTGACGAAAGCGGCGACGACGGCGGAAGATAAGGCCGCAGCCCCGGATCTGCGGGCCGATTCCGTAGCCTTGCTGGCGCTGGCCGGCGCGGGTGAGCGCGAACCGCTGTTCCGCAAGCTGGTGGACCCGCATGAACCGGAACAGGTGCAGTTGGCCGCGGTCCGCGCGCTGGGGAGGATCAAGGGGAACGAGGTCGGATCGTTCCTGGTGGCGAACTGGAGAAACATGACCTCGGCGGTGAGGACCGAGGCGGCCGACTCCCTGTACCACGATCCGGCGCGCGTTCCGCTGCTGGTGGAAGCGCTGAAGAAGGGGGACATTCAGGCCTGGACGCTGAACTTCGGGCACAAGCGCCGCCTCATCATGCATCGGGACGAGTCCATCCGCAACGCCGCGCGACCGCTGCTGGTGCAGGCTCCCGAAGAGCGCGAGAAAGTTTTCCAGGCGTACAAGAGCGCCGTCAGCAAGGCCGGCGACGTGGCCCGAGGCGAGCAGGTCTACAAGAGGATCTGCGCCAAGTGCCACAAGCTGAACGGAGCCGGGGCGGAGGTGGGCCCCGACCTCGGGGAGGTCCGCAACCGTCCGGCGGAACTGCTCCTGGCCGACATCCTGATGCCCAGCCGTTCTATCGCCGCGGGTTACGAGGCCTATGTCGTAGAGACTACCAGCAACGGAACTTTGGACGGCGTGCTGGGTCCCCAGACTCCCACCAGCATCACGATTCGCCAGGAGGAAGGCAAGGAGCACGTGATCCGGCGGGACGACATCAAACAGTTCTACGCCACCAACCTCTCAGCCATGCCCGGCGATCTGGAAAAACAAATCGACCTCCAGCAAATGGCCGACCTGCTAAAGTTCCTCAAGACCGTGCCCTAAGAGGCGGCCTGTAGTAACCTACTAGGGATGGCTCGCCACGCCTCCTATCTGGCTATCGTCGTCCTAGCCGCATCCTCCCTCTCTCGCGGAGCCGAATTCGAATCCGCAGTCCTTCCGATTTTGCAGTCCAACTGCCTGCCATGCCACGGCGAGAAGGTCCGGATGAAGGACCTGAACCTGGGAGCTTACGAGCCGTTGATGAAGGGCAGCGAGTCCGGCCCGGTGGTGGTCCCCGGAAAGCCCGACGAAAGCCGCCTCTACCGGTTGGTGCAAGAGGGCAAGATGCCGATGGGAAAGGCGCGCCTGTCCGAGAAAGAACTGGCGGCCATTCGGGCCTGGATCGAGGGCGGCGCCGGCGCTACGAAGAAGGCGGAGACGGCCAGCCTCAACCAGCATGACATCCTCCCCATCCTATTGCTGCGGTGTACGGCGTGCCACGGCCTGCGGCATCAGGAAGCCGGCCTGAACCTGAGCACGCGCGCCGGGATGCTCCAAGGCGGCAAGTCGGGACCGGCGCTGATCCCCGGCAATTCCGCCGGCAGTTTGCTCGTGCAGAGGATTCAATCCGGGGACATGCCCCCTAAGAAGGGCCTGATCGACGCGGGCGTGAAGCCGGTAACGCCGGGGGAAATGGAAAAGATCGCCAAGTGGATCGACGCCGGCGCGCCGGAAGGGAACGTCAAGCCGGACGTCGCTACCACCGAGCCCGACCCACTGGTGTCCGACAAGGACCGGAAGTTTTGGGCGTTCCAGCCGCCGCGCGCGGCGAAAGCGCCGAAGGTCCGTGACGCCGGCCGCGTCAGAAATCCGATTGACGCCTTTCTTCTGCAGAAGCTGGAGGCTAGGGGTCTGGCGCTGTCGCCGGAAGCGGACAAGCCGACGTTGATCCGGCGCGTCTCCTTCGACCTGACCGGCTTGCCGCCGGAGCCGGCCGAGGTCCAGGCCTTCTTGGCCGACCGCGATCCGCGGGCGTACGAGAAGCTGATCGACCGGCTGCTGGCGTCCCCGCGGTACGGCGAGCGCTGGGGCCGTTTCTGGCTCGACCTGGCCGGCTATGCCGATTCCACGGGCGGCAAGCTGAGCGCCGATACCGTCCGGCCGTTCGCCTGGCGCTATCGCGATTACGTGATCCGGGCGTTCAACGCGGACAAGCCGTACAACCGGTTCCTGCTGGAGCAGATTGCCGGCGACGAGCTGGAGAACTACGAAGCGGCGCCGGTCGTCACGCCGGCGATGATGGACAACCTGATCGCCACCGGATTCCTCAGCATGGGGCCCGATTCCACCAACGAGCGGGAGGTCAACTTTGTAGACGACCGGCTCGACGTGATCGCGGATGAAATCGATGTCCTCGGGTCCGCGGTGATGGGTTTGACCATGAAGTGCGCGCGCTGCCATAGTCACAAGTACGACCCGATTCCGCAGCGGGACTATTATCGGCTGGCCGATGTGTTCAAGGGCGCGTACGATGAGCACGATTGGGTGCCTCCGCTGGCCGCCGAAAAATATGGCCGAACCTTCACCGGCCGCTACCTGCCCTATGTCACGCCCAACGCCACCCCGTTTCAGATCATGCAGGAGGAGCGGGCGCGGGAATTGCAGGCGGCGGAGGCCAAGGTGCGAACCGCGGCCCTGCAGGAGGGTCTGAAGAAATCGGCGGAGGAAGCGAACAAGAGAGTCTTCGAGCAGCGGCTCGCGGAGCTGCCCCAGGAGCTTCACGAGGACGTCCGCAAGATGTTCAACACGCCGGCGGACAAGCGCACCGAAGCGCAGCAGGAGCTGGCCAAGAAGTACGAGGCCCGGCTGCGGGTGAATCCCCGGCAGTTGCGGCGGATCGACCCGGCCTACGGCAAGGAAGCGGACGAGGTGGATCGCCAGATCAAGGCGTTTGCGGCCCAGTCGCCCGAGCCGAAGATCCACGCGCTGTGGGATCGCGGCGACCCCACTCCCACGTATGTCCTGCGCCGGGGTAGTCCGACCAACTTTGGGCAATTGGTGGGGCCGGGGGTGCCCTCCGTCCTGACCGACGGCAAGACTCCGTTCGTGGCGACGCCTCCCTGGCCCGGAGCGCGTAAGACGGGGCGGCGGCTGGCATTTGCGCAATGGCTGGTTCGTCCGGAGCATCCGCTCACCTCGCGGGTGATGGTCAACCGCATCTGGAGAGAACACTTCGGGACGGGCATCGTGAAGACGCTGGCGAATTTCGGCAAAGCGGGAGCCGAGCCGACGCACCCGGAGCTGCTCGATTGGCTCGCCGGGGAGTTCGTTCGCCAGGGCTGGAGCATCAAGTCCATGCACCGCATGATGATGACCTCCAGCGCCTATCGGCAAAGCTCGAAGGTCACTTCCCTGCACGAAGAGAAGGATCCCGACAACGTCCTGCTCTCCCGCATGACGATGCGGAGGATGCCGGGCGAAGTGCTGAATGACACCATGCTGCTGGTCTCGGGGCGCCTGGACCAATCACGGTTCGGTGTTCCCGCTCCGGTGGAGGTGCGCGCCGATGGCCTGGTGACGCCCGTCGGAAGCGAGAAGGGCTGGCGCCGCAGTGTCTACGTACAGCAGCGACGCAGCAACACTCCGACGCTTCTCGACAATTTCGACTTTCCGGCCATGACCCCCAATTGCGTGGAGCGGGTGGACTCCACGGTGGCGACCCAGGCTCTCCACCTGATGAACAATGGCATGATCGACGACCTGGCCGACTCCTTGGCCAAGAGGGTGGTCGAGTTAGCCGGAAGCGATCCGAAGCAGCAGATCGAGAAGCTCTATTGGATCGCCCTGAGCCGGCCGCCGGACGAGGAGGAGCGAAAGCTCAGCCTGGAGGGTCTGGCCAAGCTTTCCCTGGCCCGGCTTTGTCATACGATGCTGAATTCGGCCGCGTTCTTATACATAGATTGAGGCGCATCATGTCCAACTCCAACTTACTTTCTCGGCGCGGGTTCTTCAATCGGGTTTCCGATGGACTCTACGGCACGGCTTTGGCCGGCCTGCTCAGCAGGGACCTTTACGGCGCCAAAAGTTACGATCTGAAACCGCGGCCGCCTCACTTCGAGCCTAAGGCCACCTCGGTGATCCAGTTGTTCATGCACGGCGGGCCCAGTCATATGGACCTGTTCGATCCCAAGCCGGTGCTGGATAAGCATCACGGAGAGGCATACTTCGACAAGGTGGCGCACGATCTCACCGCTCCCGAAGGCGCGGGCGGATTGCTGCGGAGTCCCTTCAGGTTTGCGCAATACGGCCA
>JBGOUV010000379.1:0-6784 GCA_041477815.1 Terriglobia bacterium
GGTCCAGGGGGCCCGGCTGCCACCCCAGGGGCCGCCCTATACCGCCCCCAGGACTTCGCGAACCTTGCTGGCCAAGCCTTCCACGGTGAAGGGCTTTTCCAGCAGCGGGATTCCCGGCTCCAGGGCGCCGTGTTGGGCGATCGACTCCCCGGTGTAACCCGAGGTATACAGGACCTTCAGTCCCCGGCTGGATTCGGCCAGGCGACGGTACAACTCACACCCACTCATGCCCGGCATGATCACGTCGGTCACCAGGAGGTCGATGCTTCCCTTGCTGCGGCGGTACAAGGACAGGGCCTGGTCGGCGCCGCCGGCTTCGAGCACCTTGTAGCCGCGCGTCTCCAGGATTCGGCGCACCAAGCTTCGCACCACGTCCTCGTCTTCCACCAGCAGGATCGTCTCACTGCCGCGGGCCGCCTTCCGGCCGGGAGACGCCGCCGCCTTGGCCACGGTCTGCGGCGCGCGCGGAAAGGAGATCCGAAATATGGTCCCTCTTTCCTGCTCACTCTCCACCTCGATCCGCCCCCCGCTCTGCTCCGCAATTCCGTAGACCGTGGACAACCCCAGGCCGGTCCCTTTCCCGAGACCCTTGGTGGTGAAGAACGGCTCGAACAAGTGGCTCATCGTTTCCCGGTCCATACCGCAGCCGGTGTCGCCGACCGACAAGACCACCCGGCCGTCCGGCGCATTGGCGGTTTGAATTCTCAGGCAGCCTCCCTGGGGCATGGCATCGCGGGCGTTGACCGCCAGGTTCGCGATCACCTGCTCAATCTGCCCGGGGTCCGCCTCCACGCACCCCAGCGCCGGGTCCAGGGCAGTGACCAGCTCCACGTCTTCCCCGATGAGCCGGCGCAGCAACTCCTCCATGCCGGCCACCACCAGGTTCAAATCGAGGATCTTGGGTTGCAGGACTTGCCGGCGGCTAAAGGCCAGCAGTTGCTGGGTCAGCGCCGCGGCTCTCTCGCCCGCCTTTCGAATCTCCTCCACCTGCTGCCGGCGCGGGTGTCTCTGGCCCAGTTCCTCCAGCAGCAGCTCGCTGTAGCCGTTGATGGCCGTGAGCAGGTTGTTGAAGTCGTGGGCGATGCCTCCGGCCAGGCGCCCCACCGCCTCCATCTTCTGGGCGTGGCGGAGTTGTCCTTCCAGTTGCAGCCGCTCGGTCAGGTCCTGAGCCGCCACCAGCCGGGCGCGCCGGCCATTGAATTGGATGGAATGGGCTCGGATCTCCGCCTGCAGGATGGTGCCATCTTTTTTCCGATGCCGGCGCAGGGCGCGGACGTCGGCTTCCTCCGTAGCCTGGCCCAGATCTTCCAGCAGAACTGCGACGTCCTCCGGCGGCCGGATGTCCTGAACCGTCATGGTCAGAAACTCCGCCCGGGAGTACCCGTAGTGGTTGACGGTCGCCTCGTTGACCGCCAGAAACCGCAGGGTCTCCAGGTCGAAGACGAACACGGGATGCGGGTTGCCTTCAAACAAAGCCCGGTATTGGTCGGCGGAGGCTACCAGCGCTTCCTCGGCCGCCTTGCGCTCGATGGCGATCCGGGCCAGGCAGGAGGCGCGCTCGATCAACTGGACGTCCTGCGGACTGGGGTGACGAGGCTCCTGATAATACAAAGCGAAGACGCCCAGCACCTTGCCGTCATGGGAGAAGATGGGGGTCGACCAGCACACCCGCAGCCCGTGGGTCAGGGCCGTCTCGCGGTGCCTGGCCCAGCGCGGGTCTACGGCCACATCGGACACCAGCACCGAGCAGTCCGCCCCGGGCGCCATCCCGCAGGAGCCCGCCGCAGCGCCGATGGCGATGGCATCGACGGCCCGGACATAGCTGTCCGGCAGGCTCCCGGCGCTCCCGTGTCGCAGCTTGCCTTCCGCCGCGTCGAGCAGCAGGACCGAGCACTTCGTTTGGCCGGTCTGCTGCTCCACCAGAGCGGTCAGAGCGTCCAGCACTTCCTGCAGTCCGGCGCCCCCGGCGAGAAGTTCCAAGATCCGCTTCTCCCCGTCCAGCAGCGCCTCGGCTCGCCGCCGCTCGCGGAGGTCGCGGCCGATACCCTGCACCCCCACGGGACGCCCCTCCCGGCAGATCCGCCAACTGCTGAACTCCACCGGCACCCGCCGGCCATCTTTCGTGATAAGGTCTACCACACTAATGACGGGCCGTTCCCCGGCCAGCGGGCGGTCCCCCTTCCGGTGGACCAAGCCCTGGCACTCGGGGGCCACTATATCGGCCACATTTTTCCTAGTCGCCTCTTCCCGCGTGTAACCGGTCAGACGCTCGCCGGCCCGATTGATCGACGTCAGGCGCCCCTACAGATCGTGGGTGAACACCAGATCGCTTGCATTCTCGAACAACTCACGGTAGATCTGGTCGCCGGGCATTCCGTCCCCCCCTCCAGGGGTGAATTTGCTATTAGTATAGGCGAAAAAGAGGCCCGGGAGGCTATTTTCTCTGTAAATTTGTGGCCTTTCCTGCGTCTTTCGACAGATATCTCCTGGCAATTCAGGGTCTTTTCTTGAAATCGCCCGCCGGAAGAGGGCTGCAGCCCGCCCTACGGGCGCGGTTCGGTGGCCTTGCCCAGCCAGCGGATGCGGAAGACGAAGGCGCGGTGCTGGCCGCCGGAAAACTGCAGAAAGCGCCGCGAGGAGGCGTTGTTGTTGACCACGCTGGGGTTGAGGCGATTGGTGAGGTTGTTGAAGCCGCCCCGGAGAGCCCAGCGGTAGCCGAAGCGGCTGATTTTGCGCTCAAAGTGCAGGTTGAGGTTGACGTAGGCAGGGTAGCGGCGGTCGGTGTTGCGTCCCTGGAGGCGGCCTTCGTCATCGACCACGTGGAAGGGATAGCCGTCGCGCCACTCGAAGAGCCAGGCCAGGGCGTTGCGGTCGGACAGGGTGAAGATGCCCCAGTTGAGGAGCCGGTTGGGCGTGTCCCAGGGAAGGCGGCCCTGGTTGTCGGTGACGAGCATGGGATCGTCGATGTTGACGTCGATGACGGCGTTAGAGATGGCGCGGGAGCGGGTGTAGGAGGCGAGGATTTCCGATTGACGGCGGAAGTTCTTGCGGACGGTTAGCTCGACCGAATCGTAGACGTCGCGGCGAACGTTGCGGAGCGAGTAGACACCGTCGAACCCGGCGGCGCCGGGGGGAAGGGGGATGCCGGCGGCGGGGATTCCGACGAACGTGAAGCCGTCGCGGCCGCGCTTGCGGAGGTACTCGAAACGGGCCAGGAAGCCGCCGGGAAGGAGCTGCTCCAGGCCGAGAGAGAGGTTGCGGTAGAGCGGAAGACGGAGGTCGCGGTCGTCGAGCAGGAAGATGCTGGCGGCCGGACCGGAGCGGACGGTGAGGCCGTCGGGGCCGTAGTAGTGAGCGAGGGTGAACTGATCGAGATGGCGGGAGAGGACGCGGAGGTTGGGGGCGTCGTGGAAGAGGCCGAAGCCGGCGGCCAGCTTGGTGTTGGGGAGGCGCGGAGGGGAATACGACAGGCTGAGGCGCGGGGAAACGGCGGCGTGGCGGACGATCTGGTCCCAGTCGGCGCGGAGGCCGGCTTCGATCAGGAGGCTGGGGAGCGGCTTCCAGCGGTCCTGGAGGTAAGAGGAGGCTTCGAAATTGCGGCGGCGGAGCTCGGGGTTGCCGTAGAAGCCGACGCGGCGGGAGCGGGTGAGGTCGGAACGGTAGAACTCGTAGGCGTGGCGATCGGCGTTCTGGTAGTAGGTGACGCGGTCCAGGTCGAGGCCGGCCTTGAGCTGATGGCTGCCGGAAGCGTGGAAAGTGGGGAGGAACACATTGGCCAGCCACTGGTCGCGGGAGGAGCGGCGGTGGGACTCCAGAAAGAAGTTGCCGCTACGGCCCTCGGGGGTGAAGACGTAGGTATTGCGCCCTTGCGGAGATTCGTTGGCGATCCCCCGGGTGGCGGCGTAGCCGAGCTCGAGCAGGGCGCCGCCGCCGAGGTAAAGCTGATCCTTGAGGCTGAAGAGGTTCTGGCGGGAACTGCGGTCGACGGTGGTCTCCAGGGGGTCGAGAACGTTGAGGCCGTTGTGGGGAGCGTCCTGGTAGTTGGTGAGCCAACTGGCGGTGAGGATGTGGGACGGCGTGAGGTTCACCTGGAAGCGGAAGAGGTTGCTGAGGCGCCAGATGGTGTTACGGTCCTGTCCGGCGGGGAGCTCTTCCACGACGTTGTTCTCGTAGCGGGCGTCGGTGGAGTTGGACAACCAGGCGCGGGCGGGGAGGACCGGTCCGGCGAAGGTGACACGAGGGGTCCAGTTGCCGATGACGAGGCCTTTGCGGTTCTCGATGCCGGGAAAGAAATTGGTGGCCGCCGGACGCCACTTATCGTCGCCCATGGCGGTGCGAATCTGGATGGCGCCGGCGGAGCCCTTGCCGGTCTCGGCGGAGTAGCGGCTGGAGGAAACCTCCACTGCCCGAACGCCGTCGACGCTGATTTGGGTGTCCAGACGGCCGGTCAGGGGGTCGGTGATATTGAAGCCGTCCAGGGTCCACAAGATCTGGTCGGAAGCGCCGCCTCCGACGTGAATGGCGCCTCGGGAATCCTGGACCACGCCGGGGATCATGGGGAGGGCGTTGCGCAGGTTGTTGGTTTGGGGGTAGGGGACCCCCATCAGCTCGGTGGCGGCGATCTGCTGGGTGGCGGCAAGCTGTTCGGGATTCACGGCCGGGGGCGAGTAGGTCACCTCGATGGAATCGATCACTTCGCGCTGATGGTTGAGGACGAGGGTGACCAGGTTGTCGCCCGCATCGAGATGGACGGGGCGGTCGCGGAGGAGGAAGAATCCTTCGCGCTGGGCGTGAATGCGGTAGTCGCCGGGACCCGGGAGTGTAAGGAGGAAGGCGCCGGTCGGGTCGGACAGGGCGGAGCGGTCGTCCACCCACACGCGTGCTCCCGCCACGGCGACTTGATTGTCGTCGACGACCTTCCCCGTTACACGAACCTCCGCGGCCCAAACGGCGCTGCCGAGGACGATGCTGAGCCAAAGCCGCAGCACAGCTTACCCCTGGACACAGAGCATAGCAGAGAGCGGCACGGGTAGAATGAAGGTTATGCGCAATGTGACCATCATTGGTTCGGGGTGTGCGGGAAATACGGCGGCGGTGTATGCGGCGCGGGCGAATCTGAGCCCCCTGGTAGTGGAGGGAGCGGAGGCGGGAGGGCAGCTTTCCCTGACCACCATGGTGGAGAACTTCCCGGGGTTCCCGGACGGCATCATGGGGCCGGAGCTGGTGGCCAATATCAAGCAGCAGGGCGAGCGGTTTGGGGCGGAGTATCGGGCGGCGGAGGTGACGGCGGTCGACTTATCCCAGCGGCCGTTTCGAGTGACCCTGGATGGTCAGGAGGTGGTGGAGACCCGGACGCTGATTGTAGCCACGGGGGCGTCGGCGCGGTGGCTGGGGATCGAGTCGGAACAGAAGCTGATCGGGCACGGGGTAAGCTCCTGCGCCACCTGCGATGGGGCCTTCTATAAGGGCCGGCCGGTGATGGTGATCGGGGGCGGGGATTCGGCGATGGAAGAGGCCACTTTTCTGACGAAGTTCGCCAATGAGGTGACGGTGGTGCACCGGCGCGACCAGTTTCGGGCGTCCAAGATCATGCTGGACCGGGCGTGGAAGAACGAGAAGATCAAGTGGATCACCAACGCGACGGTGGACGAGGTACACGACGTGTCGAAGGGCGAAGTGACCGGGGTGCGGCTGCGGAACCTGGTGAACGGGAAGCAGTGGGATCAGGCCGTGGACGGGTTCTTTCTGGCCATCGGGCACATCCCCAACACCAAGGTATTCCAAGGACAGTTGGACCTGGATGCGGAGGGATACATCGTGTCCAAGGGCGGGGCGCGGACGAATGTGCCGGGGGTGTTTCACGCGGGCGATGTGCAGGACCGCGTGTACCGGCAGGCGATAACGGCGGCGGGGGCGGGGTGTATGGCGGCGATCGAGGCGGAGAGGTTTTTGGAGGCGGAGGGGCACTGAAGGGGAATTGAGAATTTGAGGATTTGAGGATTTGAGAATTGACGGAGCGGAGGACGGGGTCTCTACCACCTATTCATGCCTCGGGTAGGTTTCTCGATTGCGAAGCCGTATAGAGGTGACCAAAACGCGTCGGCGGGGATCGCTGACTTCGTAGATCAGCCGGCACCTTGGGCGGGTGCTCACCCGGTAGAACTTGATCTTTTAACGATTCGCGTAACTCCGCAGCGGTTCGGCATCGGATGGCCTGGGGTCCTCGGCTAAAGCTTTAATGAGGTAGTGGGCCTCTTCCCGAACCGCATCGTGTAGCTTGTCCAGTTCCCGCGCGGCGCTCGGGAGCAGGTTAACTTCGTACCAGCCTTTTGCCGCGCTTCTGGTAGCCACGTTCCTTGAGGTACTGCTGAAAAGGGACAGGCGTTTCGCTTCGGAGGCGCTCGTCGATCAACTGGTTGTCGATCCGGTCCATCTCCTCTTCCGTCAGCGGCCGGTGTTCCCTGGCAAGGGCGGTTCGTTCTAGCGCTGGCTTGCGGCGGCTGGGCACGATCTAATCCTGCCGTGCCCGGCCTCCCGGGTGCGCCGGCTTGCCCGACGTCTTCGGCAACGGCCGCGACCAGATGCGCCAGCAGGCCGACGCCGAAAAGGACGAGCTCTATAAGCAGATCGGCCAAATGAAAGTGGAGCTGGACTTTCTAAAAAAAGGAACTGGCCTTAGGAATCGTAAATAAATAAACTTTACATCCGGCATTAGTTGCTTGGATGAATCGTGTAGTTCCATTCGCCGTGGAATTTATCGGGCTTCAGAGTGACGTGGGCAAAC
>JBGOUV010000300.1:0-8488 GCA_041477815.1 Terriglobia bacterium
CCTGTTGAGGGTCCGTGGTTACCGCTTCTTCTTTTTCAGCATGGAGGGTCGCGAGCCACCACACATACACGTTGCTCATGCGGGCCGCTACGCGAAGTTTTGGCTCGGCCCTGTCGATCTGGCGAACAACCGCGGCTTTCGCGGGCACGAGCTTACGGAGCTTCGGAGCATTGTCAGGGAGAATAGAGATTCCTTTCTGGAGAGGTGGCATGAGTACTTTGGTGGAGAGTAGTGAAGTCACGGCAGTGGAGGTCTCCTGTGCAAGCGATGCACTGAACGTCGTTCTCGCAGACGGCCGGACAGTTTCTGTGCCGCTCGCTTGGTTTCCTAGGCTACTCGACGCCACTGCGAAACAAAGGGCAGACTGGGAATTGATCGGCGGCGGCATCGGCATTCACTGGGAAGCCATCGACGAAGACATTCTGGTGGCCAGCCTGTTGCAGCCTGAGAACTACATGCGCCTGCCTAACAAGGCGTTGCAGCGGATGGCGCAAAAGCGGCGCCGCCGCTGAACGCCAAGTCGTTAGCCAGCCCCGTACGTCGGTGCCCGTGTCGCCGCTTGAGAAAGGTCGAGGCCGGCCGGCGCCGCTGGCCCCGTGATTCGTGGTGCTGGTAGAATGCGAACAATGCCCAAGCCTCTGACGGCCGACGATGTTCTTCCGCTAGTCGCGTGCCTGACGCCGCAGGAACGTGTTCGTCTGCTGCGGTTGATTACCTCGCCACCGGGCGCTGACGCCTCCGTTTATCGGTCTGTGCCACCCGCTCACGACGAGTTTTCAACGGACGAGGAACCGCTTGCCTGGGACGCAGAGGGCTGGGAGGATGTGGGGTGAAGCGTGGCGAGATCCGGTGGTACACTTTTCGGCTTCCCGACAAGCGCCGGCCAGTTCTGGTCCTCACGCGAAACGACGTCATCGACCGCCTGAACGAGATCGTCGTCCTACCGGCGACGCGAACAATTCGGGGATTGACGACCGAGGTGGTCTTGACGCCGGACGGTGGCATGCCTGCTGCGTCCGCGCTGAACTTTGATCACGTGTCGCTGGCGCAACGGAATCGCATTGGTGCAATCTTGTGCACTCTGCCAGAGACGCGATGGCCTGAAGTGCAGCGTGCGCTTCTGATCGCATGCGGCTTCGGTAGCCAAGAGGCCGGCTAACGAGGCGACGGCCAAAGGCGGGCCGCGCCCGAGTCGTTGGACGCTTGATGCGAGAGGGGAAGCCTGAGCCTCAACAACCGTGGCGCCTTCAGCATAGCGTGCTGGAAGAACAGCGCGTAGGAGTTGCAGACCAACGGAGGCCCGTTCCTACTGAGCGCGTTGTTCGAAGATCTTGCGGGCTTCCGCGAACTGGCCGAGGACGTGTTTACGCTCGCGCTCCGAACGCCAGCCGGGGTGTTCGTTGGCTTGACGGGTGATGTCGTCGATCCAGCGGAGGAAGTATTCGGCGTCCGGCCGGGAGCGGATGGGTTGGTCGCCTACCATGACGTAGATGGCGCCGGTTTCGGCTATGGGGTAGGAGTCGTCGGTGGGCTTTTGGGGTTTGCTGCCGATGGCTCGGGCGGTGAACCAGCCGCTGCGGGTGATGGGGAGGATCTTCTCGATCAGGCCTTGGGTGGGGTCGGCGGAGGCGACTACCTGGTTGTTGTGGAGGATCTCGAATCTCTCGACGGAGACCAGGGTTTGGAGGCGGGCCTGGACGGTGATATTGCCGCCGCCGGCCGGGAGGCGGATTTCGTCGCCGGCCATTTGGTTGTTGATGCGGAGGTCGACCAGGGGGCCGTTGGTGATGAACGTCCGGCCGGCGCGGATGGCGTCTACGTAGGCGTTCCAGTCCAGCTTGGGGCCGAGGTAGGCATAGGTTCGGCTGGAGCCGATGATGGGAGTTTGGTGGAGGCTGAGGATGGAGTCCTCGCCCGCGGTGGCGGAGATCTTGAAGCCGCAGTTCATGGCGCGGTGCCAGGTCTCGGTGGTGGGGCCGGCGTGCCCGGCGCTGGACATCAGCTCGAGGTAATCGGTGACGCCCAAGGCCAGGTCCACGGGAAACCCGCGGGCCACCGAGTAGCCGCTCCGCTCCGGTATGCCGCTCCAGGGGTGGACGTAGCCGGTGAGGGCGCCTTGGGCGCGGGCGAGGCGGAACATATCGGTATTGCTGGGGTTCAGGCTCTCTATGGCCGACCCTTCGTAGCCGGTGGTGAAGGGGGAGATGAGGTGCTTGGTCAGACCGATGAACGAGACATGGCCGTAGAAGGGGGGCCGGTATTCTTCGTCGAACCAGAGCAGGCGGTCGGCGGTGGAGCGGCGGTCGAGCTTGCCGGTAAAGAACTGGTGGTCGAAGATGCGGTGGTCCTTGTTGCAGATCTTCTCGCCGACGATGTCCATGTCTTCGGCGGCGGACATGAACATCAGGTTCTCCGGGGTGTTCATGAGATTACCGCCGTAGTTCATGTGGACGTGGTTGGAGCCGCTGTACCAGCCTTGGGCCTTGAGGTTGGTCATGCGGGTGAGAGCGATATCGATGAGGGTCACGTTGCCGGGCAGGACGGTGACGGATTTGGCGGCGGGGTAGTACTCGAAGCCGTGGACGACCTCCAGGGTGAGGGGGCCGGCGGGGGCGTCGAAGGTGCTGCGGCCGGGGGAGTGGAAGAAGTGGTCGCCGCGGCGGCCGATGCGATGGTAGGAGGCTTCCGGCGCGTAGGCCTTGCCGTCGGCGGCGCGGGTGTAGACGCGGGACGGAAGCTGCCGGCCGGTGGCGGCGTCCTTGACCACCACTTCCACCGTTCCGGTGGGACGGCGATAGACGCGGCGGCGGACTTCGAGGCGGCGATCTTCACCGCCGAAGGTGCGGAGCAGGTGCAACTCGGAGAGGCCATGCTGGTTCGAGACATAGACGATCCACTCGCCGTCGGGAGACCAGCGGGGCTCGAAGTGGTCCCAGTTGCCGAAGGTCATTTGGTAGGGTTCGCCGCCCTCGACGGGGAGAACATAGAGGTTCGTGAATTGGGCGCCGCGGTGGGAGGAGTACAAGATGCGCTTGCCGTCGGGGGACCACTGGGGGCGGGTGCGGAAGAGGGTCTCCTCGCGCAGCAGAAGACGGGCGTTGCGCATAGCGTCGGGCTCGACCTTGGCGCGCCAGATGCCGCCGGAGCCGAGGGGGATCGTGCGGTTGGACACCAGGATGAGCTCTTTGCCGTCGGGGGACCAGGTCGGCTGGATATGGTGATCCTGGTCGGCCATGTAGAGGCGGGCGCGGCCGAAGCGGTTGTCGTTGGTGATACGCTGGGGCTTGCCGGGGACGCCGTCGGTAATGGGAAGGACGTAGATGTGGAACCAGCCGTTGGGTTCGGTCGAGACATAGGCGAGCTGCTTGCCGTCGGGGGAGAAGGCGGGGTCGAGGTTGACCTGGGCGCCGCGGGTGAGCGCGGTGGACTCGCCGGTGCGGACGTTGAGGAGCATCAGGTTGATGGAGTGGTTGTGGTCGTCGGAGGTATAGGCGATCCAGCGGCCGTCGGGGGAGAAGACCGGATCGGAGTCGTAGGCGGGGCCGGCGGTGAGCTCATAGGCGGTGGTGTCGTCCAGGCGCAGGCGCCAGAGAGAACCGGACATGGCGAAGACGACGGATTGACCGTCGGGGGAGAAGACGGGGCGCCAGGGGGTGGAGGCGGCAGCGGGGAGATAATAGTTGTGCGTGTAGTTGCCGCCGGTGCGGACGGCGGGGTAGCCGAACTCACGGGGCTCACGGGGCTCACGGGGCTCACGGGGCTCGCGGGGCTGGGCCTGGGCCAGGGACACCACTAGACAGAAGAGGGCAAGAACGCATCGCATGGGGACAGTATAGCGGGACGCTATCTCCGCCGGGTAGCGGACTTGGAAGGGGCTTGGCGGGAAGAGGGGCCTATGGCCAGGCCCAGCCCCTTCAAGGCGTCAGCCGCCTGAGTGGCGGCGGGGGTGCGGGGGAAGCGGCGGATGACCTCGCGAAATTCCTTGGCGGCCATGTCGCGTTTGTTCATGCGCAGCAGCGACATGCCCTTCTTGTACTGGGCGTCGGCGGTGCGCTTGCCTTCGGGGTAGCGCTCCAGCACCAGGTCGTAGGCGTCGACGGCTTCCTTATAATCTTTCTGGTTATAGAACATCTCGCCGAGATAGAATTGCGCCTCGGAGGCCTGCTCGCTGGCGCCGAAGTACTTGAGGTAGTCGGTGAACTGCGGCCCGGCGAGATTGTAGTTGCCCGCCTGATAGTCGCGGAGGGCGTTGGTCCAGAGAGTGGCGGACTGGACCGGGGGGACGGGCGGCGCGGCCGCCTGGGGAGTGGGAGTTGGCGCGGCCTGGGGCGGAGGCACCGTGCTCACGATGTTCTTGATATCGACGATCTGCTGCTGCAGCTTGGACAGCCGCGAATTCATCTCGTCGACCGCGTCGCGCAGGGACTGGAACTGGCTGGCCATGGTGTCCACGCGGGTGTTCACCGTGGCTACCGGCGCCGCCAGGGCCTTCTCCTGGTTGGCAATGGACTTCTCCAGCACGGCAATGCTGGTAGCCAGGCGTCCGGAGGCCTCCAGGTTCTGGTTGAGCAGTTGCTGGCTCTTGGCCAGCTCGGTGTCAAAACGTGTTTGCAGCGTGCGGATCTGTTCCTGCAACTGCGCCAAATCGCGTTGCAATTGCAGAATTTCCTTGGCGACCGGGAAGGCGGGCCAAGCCGCGCATACCAGTATTAATAAGAGTCGATGCCGCAATCCAACCTCCGATAATTGGGGCGCTGGCCCGGGGGGCCGGTTTCCCCAGCCCCCCAGACCCAACGCCCAGCACCCGCCGTTAGTTGCCGGCCACGAGGTGCGCGCGGCGGTTCCGCTGCCAGCAACCCTCGTTGGACTCGGTGCACTGGGGCCGCTCCTTGCCGTAGCTGATGACGCTCAGGCGATCGCCCGGAACGCCCAACTGCACCAGAAACTCCTTGGCCGCATTGGCGCGGCGATCGCCCAAGCCGAGGTTGTACTCGGCCGAGCCCCGCTCGTCGCAATGACCCTCCAGGACCACGCGAGAGTTCGGGAACTCCCGGATCATGGCCTTGAGAGCGTCGGCGTTGGAGGTGAGGCTGGCGCGGGCGTCGTCGCGAATGTCGCTGCTGTCGTAATCGAAGTAGGCATCCTGGACACGACGCGCCAACTCCTCGCTAAAGACCCTGGGCGGCGCCGGCGGCGGCGCCGGCGGCGCGGCGGCCCGCACCGTCACCGTGGCGCTGGCGGTGGCGTTGCCTCCCGCTCCGGTGGCCGTAATCGTGTAACTGGTGGTCGCGGTGGGTGACACCGAGCGGGTTCCGCTGGTTCCCACGGTCCCGATGCCGCCGCTAATCGACGCCCCGGTGGCCTCGGTGGAGCTCCAGCGCAGGGTAGCCGACTGGCCGCGCTCGATGGAGCTGGGCTCGGCCGTAAGGGACACGGTGGGCCGCTTGGCCGCCTGCTGCGTCGTCATGGCTTCTTTCGGCGCAGGCGGTGGGGGCGGGGGTGCTTTCTTCTTGCATCCCGCCGCGAACAACACCAGGGTGAGGCCCAACGTGATCAGAATGGCTTGCTGCTTCCGTCTCATTTCTTTCAGTTGCCTCCTAAAGAATCTGTCAGGTTCTTTGCGAACTCAGTTTCTTGCAGCCTACTTTACCCCCCACACGGGCGATTCGTTCTTGCCCGACTGGGTCAACTGTTTGGGATTCGTCCCATCGGCCAGCATGGTCCAGACCTGCTGCCCTCCGGCGCGATTCGAGGAGAACGCCAGGTGCCTGCCGTCGGGGGCCCAGGTCGGGTGCTCGTTGCGTCCGGCCCCGAACGTCAACTGCGTCAGGGTCTGGGTGGCCACTTCCATAATGAAGATATTGTAGTTGCCGGGCTCGAAGCCCTTCGTCCAGGCGAAGGCCAGGCGTTGTCCGTCCGGCGACCAGGCCGGATTCACAGCATCGCCGCCTCCCGAAACGAGGCGGCGGACGTTGGAGCCGTCCGCATCCATCAGGTATATCTGCGGAGGTCCCGCTCCGCCTCTTACAAATGCAATCTGCCCGCCCATGCGGGGATTGAACTTCGGCTCCATGTCCACGCCCAGCGAATTGGAGATACGCTTCAGGTTTCCCCCGTCTATATTGGCGATGTAGATCTGCGCCCGCCCGCTGACCGTCGACGAGTACGCCAATTGTTTACCGTCCGGCGAGAAGCTCGGCGTCGCGTTCAGCGATGCCACTTGATTATAGAACGTCAATCGCCGATTGGTTTCCAGCGAATGAATAAAAATGCCGGGGTTGCCGCGGGCGAAGGTGGTGAAGGCGATCAGGGTCCCGTCGTGGCTGATGTCGGGGTTGATGGTGAGGTTCTTGTATTGGGTGACGGGGACGGGGTTGGACCCGTCGTAGTCCATGGCCCAGATCTCCTTGTTCCCGGTCCGATTGGAGACAAAATAGATCCTGGAGCCGGCGATTCCGGGACCGCCGCCCAGCTTCTGGAGGATGTCGTTGGCGTACTCGTGGGCCACCTTGCGGGCGCCGGGCACATCGTGGGCGCTCAGGTACCGCTTCCCGAAGACGTGGGCGGCCCCCGCGTCGGGCTTGGTCACGTCATAGAGCCAGCCGGAAAGGGCGAAGCGGTCGTTGTCCACGGCGGTCGAGCCGAGGGCCAGGACTTGGGCGGTCACCGGCGGCTGCGACCAGTCGGTGAGCCACGGTCCCTGGCGCTTGGGCTCCGGGGCCGGCGGGGGCGCTTCTCCCGGCCGCAGACGGCGCGGGGGCTGCGGCGGCGGCTGGAGGGGCGCCTTGAAATCCTCGGGCTTCTGGGGCGCCTCAGTCGGGTAGAAGCTCTTGGACGCCATCTCGAACACGCCCGAGCTTTCCAGATCGCTCCACAGCGTGGTGTTGAAGGTCTGGAGGACCTCGGCCTTGACGCCGGGGCCTTTGAACTCCGGCACCGCGATCTTGATTCTGCCCCGCTCGCCGACGATCTTGATAGTAACGTCCGGCTGCTGGGCCAGCAGGGCCAGGGCGATTCCGATTCCTGTCGTAATTCGTCGTGTCATCGTTTCAGCTCGAACCACACTTCTGTAGACACCGAACTCTTGCCCAGATCCGAGGGCAGCGGCGGAACCGGATTCGAGTTCATCACCGAGCGCTGGGCGGCGTAATCGATGGAGGCATTGCCGCTCGACTGCGTCACCCGGATCCCGCGCAGGCTGCCGTCCCGCTGGATTTCAAAAAATACCACAGTCTTGGGGGCGGTGCGAATGCGCAGGTCCACTTGTCGGAGCTCCCGCTGCCAGTATTCCCCGATCCGGCGCTGGAGCGCCTCCAGATACCACCCGTGGTGGGCCCCGAAGGGGCTGCCCGCTCCGACCCCGATGCCCACCCCGAAGGCGGCCGGCTGCAGGCCGCTGTAGGAGGCGGTGTTCACTCCCATGCCTTTCGCGGCGTAGAGCTGGTTGTCCCGCTCCGGCATGTAGGGCCGGAACTTGCGCTCGGGCTCGCGGGGCAGCCGGAGGGCTTTCTTGGCATTGGGCCCGGGGAGGGCAATAGCGTCGGCGTCGGATTCGGCCGTCTTGGGCTGCGCCTTTCCCTTCTCCGGCGGCGGCGTGGGGACGCTGGCCCGGCTGTCGTTGGCCACCGGATTCGCCACCACCGTCTGGGCCGGGGCCAACTGGATGTTCTTGACGATGTTGATGGGGACCGACCCGCCGGGCAGGGCATTCGGATCGCCCAGAGAGATGCGGTAGCGCGCCGCTATCCAGGAATACAGAAACATCGATGTGAACAGGAACCCGTGCATGACCACGGAGCTCACAAACGGCCGGGCCAGCCGTTCCCGTTCCGCCAGGGGATCGAAATGGTTGGTCATCGGCGTTTCTTCGGGGCGTTCTCGAGCGGTTGGGCCACCACGTTCACCTGGATCTTGGCGCGGCCCAGCTCGGACATCACCTGCACCGGCACCTCCCAGGGGACGGTCTTATCGCACTTCAGGTACGCGCCCCGGTCCTTTCCCAGCAGCGGCTCCAGTTTCGCGGCCAGGTCGTTGATGTTAACCGGCTGGTCGTTGATCAGCAGCTCCCCCTGGTTCGAGACAATCACCATGGGCATCTCCTTGGTGGTGTCCGACACCTGTTTGGTCTTGGGGACGTCGACCTCCACTCCGAACTCCATGACGTGCGCCGTGAGCATGAAGATGACCAGGAGCACCAAAACTACGTCGACGAAGGGGGTGATGTTGATCTCCGCCATCGCGTTGTCCCGCCGACCCTGCAGTTGGAAGGCCATAGTGTTCACTCTCCGAAACTGCGCTCGGCCAGGTTGATGAACTCCGAGGCGAAGTCGTCCATGCGCGCGCCGATCTCCTTGATGCGGTGCATGAAATAGTTATAGAAGATCAGGGCCGGGATGGCCGCCACCAGGCCGAAGGCGGTGGCAATGAGGGCTTCGGCGATGCCGGGCGCCACTGCCCGCAGGCTCGCGCCACCGGCCTGTGCCAGCCC
>JBGOUV010000334.1:0-7756 GCA_041477815.1 Terriglobia bacterium
ACCCGACCGAGCAGGGGGTGTATGTGTGGCCGGGCGTCCAGGGGGCCACCAACTGGTATTCGCCGTCCTACCATCCCCTGACCGGCCTGTTCTACCTCACGGCCTGGGAAAACAAGGGCTTCTACCGCAAAGGAACGGCCGAATACATAGCCGGCAATCGGTATATCGGGAGTGTACCCAAGATCGACCTGGAGGAGGAACCGGGCTATGGCGCCATCCGGGCGCTCAATCCCCAGACCGGGGACAAGGTGTGGGAATACAAACTGCACACCAAGCCCTGGTCGGGGGTCCTGTCCACGGCCGGCCACCTCGTATTCGGCGGCAGCGGCGGGTGGATCACCCGCGACCGCCAGGAGATGGAAGGCTACTTCTACGCGCTGGACGCCGCCACCGGCCAGGAACTTTGGCGGATCAACCTGGGCGGCGACATGTCGAGCAGCGCCATCACCTACGCGGTGAACGGCAAGCAGATGGTGACCATGCCCGCCGGCAGCGGCCTCTTCGCATTCACCTTGCCGTAACAGAGGGCCGATCCTCGATCCACCGACGGTGGTGACCGCACGCGAGGTTGAGAGGGTGGCCGGGACTCCAAAATTTCTCAGAGACTCTCGCCGTGGCAGGGTTTCATTGCAAAATAGTATAGATGGTTCTGTTGGGACGGATCACGTTGGCCGGAGCGGTGGCCCTGGCGATGCTGGGGGCGGGCTGCCGGTCCTCGCAGGGACCGCCGGTGGAGGTAGTGAAGCAGTCGGCCCAGGTGTTGTTTGAGAGGGCCGCCAAAGGAACGCCCGTACCGGTGAACATCCCGTTCACTGGGGAAGGGCAGGCCCTACCGAAGTTGCTTCAGACCGAGGTCAACCCGCTGACGCCGGGGACGGCGGAGGACGGCGGGCAGTTGTTCCACTACGACGTCCGGCTCACCTACCTGAACCGCCTCCAACAGATGGAGCACGCTAATTTCCGCTTTGGGTTTGTCAAGACGAAGGAGGGGGTGTGGATGCCGTGGTTTCCGAGCAAGAAGTAGGACCGGGGGGTATCATATACGGCATGATAAAAGTTTGCGTGGCGGGTCTGGCCGTGGTGAGCCTGTGCGCGGCCCAGAGCGGCGCCAAGAACCCGTTTGCCAATGATCCTCGGGCGGCTGCCGACGGCCGGCCGACTTTCCGGTTGTTCTGTTCTCCTTGTCATGGCATCAAAGCGGAAGGAGGGCGCGGTCCCGACCTGACGCGTGGTGTCTTTTCGGCCGGCGATAGCGACGCCGACCTGTTCAACGTCATCGCCAACGGGGCCACCGGCACCGAGATGCCGGAGTTCCTGTCGCGCCTGGGCGACGAGAATACCTGGCGGGTGATCGCTTACATCCGCTCGGTCGCCAAGCGGGACTCCACGCCCATCAGCGGCGACCGCCAGTCGGGCGAAAAGCTGTTCTGGGCGAAAGGACAATGTGGGACCTGCCACATGGTGGGAAGCAAGGGCGGGAGGATGGGGCCGGAGTTGACGCGCATGGGGCGGACGCGCAGCGCCGCCTACCTGCGCGAGTCCATCGTCGATGTTAACGCCGATCTCACGCCGGGCTTCTTCGCCATCACCGTGGTGACCAAGGACGGTAAGAAGATCGCCGGGGTGCAGCGGGGGTTCGATAACTTCTCCGCGCAGTTCATGGACGCCGGCGAGAAGTTCTACTCGTTCCAGAAGAGCGAGGTGACCTCGATGAAGCGGGAGTTCCGGTCGTTGATGCCGGACAACTACCGCAAGGTGTTCAGCGACGCGGAATTGAACGATGTGGTGGCTTATTTGGCCGGCCTGCGCGGTCCGGAGGAGAAACGATGAAACGCTGGGGCATGCTGCTGGTGGTTGCGGCGGCGCTGGGCGCCGCTGACGACGCTTCGAACACGTGGCTGACGTACGGCAAGAACAATCTGGGATGGCGGTATAGCGAGAACCGCCAGATCAATACGGCGAACGTGTCGCAGTTGACGCCGCAGTGGGTGTTCCAGACCGGAGTGCCGGGCAAGGTGGAAACCACGCCGCTCGTGTTCGACCGGATGATGTTCGTCACGGCGCCGGAAAACCACGCCTATGCCCTCGACCTGGCGACAGGCCGGCAGATCTGGCACTACTCGAAGCCGATGCCGCGCGAGACCAGCGTCTGCTGCGGCCGGGTGAACCGGGGCTTCGCGGTGAAGGGGCAGACGCTGTTCAAAGTGAACCTGGAGTCGCGTCTGCTGGCCATGGACGCCAAGACCGGCACGGTGCTGTGGGAGAAGGAGGTCGAGGACATCAAGAAGGGGTACAGCCTGACGGTCGCGCCCCTGGTGGTGAAGGACATGGTGCTGATCGGCGTGGCGGGGGCCGAGTTCGGGGTGCGCGGGTTTGTCGACGCCTACGACATTAACACCGGCCAGCGGCGCTGGCGCTTCTGGACCGTGGCCGGCCCGGACGATCCCGGCGTCAAGACCTGGGGCGGCGACTCCTGGAAGCGGGGCGGCGGGTCCACGTGGATCACGGGTACCTATGATCCGGAGCTGAACCTGGTCTACTGGGGCACCGGCAACCCCGGACCGGACATGAACGGCGACGTGCGGCCGGGCGACAACCTTTACACCTGCGCCATCGTGGCCCTGGACGCCGATACCGGGAAGCTGAAGTGGCACTACCAGATGACCCCGCACGACGTCCACGACTGGGATGCCATCGCGGATCCGGTGTTGATTGACACGGTGGTCAAGGGGCAGAAGGTGAAGGCGGTGGTGCAGGCCAACCGCAATGGGTTCTACTACGTCCTGGATCGGGCCTCGGGCAAGCTGCTCTTCGCCAAGCCGTACACCAAAGTGACTTGGGCCGACGGTGTCAGTCCCGACGGCCGGCCCATTCTGGTGAGGGACCAGGACCCCACCGAAGAGGGCACCAAGTCGTGTCCGGGCATCGGGGGCGGGCACAACTGGCAGGCCACGGCGTATAGTCCGCTGACCAATATGTATTACTTCACATCGACGGAGGGCTGCCACATCTTCTACAAGACCGACCAGGAATTCCGGGAAGGACAGTGGTACCAGGCCAGTACGACCGCGCCGATACCTACCGAGCCGACCACCGGAGCCATCTATGCGGTGGTCCCCGGCAGCGGCGAGATCAAGTGGAAGTGGGAAATGGTGACGCCGCCCACCAGCGGCATGCTGACGACCGCCGGAGGGCTGGTGTTCGGCGGGGACCGGGAGGGGTACATCTTCGCCCTGGAGGCCCGCACCGGCAAGCCGCTGTGGAAGTTCCAGACCGGGGGCACGGTGATCGCTCCGCCTATCACTTATATGTTAGAGGGGCGCCAGTACGTGGCGGTGGCGGCGGGCTCGTCGATGCTGACGTTCGCGCTGCCGAAGGCGCCGGCGGCGGCGGCCAAGTAGGAGGCCGGCGCTTAGCTCCCTACCAGGGGGTTGACCACCTTCAGGCCGGCGAACCGCGTCAGATCGCGATCGGCGGACCAGAGCTCGGTCACGCCGTGTTGGCGGCAAATCGCCGCGATGCGGGCGTCGTGGACCCTGGCGCCCTCTACCCGTCCGGCCGTGAGCAGGGATTTGAGGACCGCCCAATACTCTCCAACCTCGCCGATGAGGTGTAACGAGGGGCACTCGCGCCAGGACTCGACGTGCGCGAGGGCGCGAGCCAGCGGGGTCGGCGGGCGGTAGATCCTCCGGTGGGTTACCACCGCCAGGAACTCATGGACACAGGGCCAGGGGATGGCCCACGGGGCTCCGCTCTCGGCCAGCCGGCGCATGTGCTTCCAGGCGACGGGGTGCCAGGGAGAGTCTTCGCGGTGGGCGCAGATCAGGATGTTGCTGTCTACGGCGGTCACCGCGGCCGCCCTCCGCGACCGTCGTAGATCATCTCCCGAATGGAGTTCCAATCCAGGTCTTCGGCGAGGCCGCGGCCCTTGAAGCTCACCTTGCGCAGGCGGAAGGGTTTGGCGGCGGTCTGCTGTGGTTCCAAGACCCGTCGCAAACCGGCCTCCACCACTTTCCGCAGGGTCAGCCCGCGGGCGGCGGCGAAACGTTTGGCTGCGGTGACCAACGGGTCGGCGATTTCAATGGTGGTCTTCACGACTCCACTGTACCATAGCTACGGGAACCTGATATGGGAGTATGGGAGCTGATCGCCTTTGCAACGAGGCTAGCGGGTAATACAGGCCCGCGCAGGAACGCTGCCCCCAGGCGCCGAATCCCTCGCGGACTTGCTCGAGAAACTGGGCTGCCGGGACGATGCCGCGGGCGCCTACCAGTCCGGTGATCTGAACGGCGAGGGAGAGGAACGCCGACAGATAGATCAGAGCCAACAGGCGCAGAAACAGGCAGGGGTTCGGGGTATAGTACAAGAGAGGAGACCAGCATGGGTCAGTACGTCAAGGTGGCCGCCACGGCGGAGATGGAGAATGCCCAAGGGGGGAAGGCGGTGGAGGCGGGTGGGCAGACTGTCGCCCTGTTCCGGGTGGGGACCGAGTATTGCGCGATCGAGAATGTGTGCCCGCACCGGGGCGCGTCGCTGGCCGACGGCATGCTGAACGGTTACGAAATTACTTGCCCGTGGCATGCGGCGCGCTTTGACGTCCGGAGCGGAGCGGTGCTGTGCCCGCCGGCGCCGCACGGGGTGAGAAGCTTCCCGGTCCGGGTGAGCGGGACGGATATCGAGGTGGAACTGTAAGTCAGTTGCTTCCGGCCGTGTAGCCTATGCGCTACAATGGACCGATGGAGGCCGCGCCGCGCCGGCTCAGGATTATGCCACGGCTGAGGGAGCGACGCCGTTTTCGAAGTGGCTGGACTCCTTGTCAGGCCAGCGCGGGCAAGCCCTAGTCTCGGCCCGGATCGAGCGCTTTGCGGTTGGAGTTTCGGCGACTGCAAAGCGATCGGTCACGGTATTGCCGAACTTCGCATTGATTTCGGCCCGGGCTATCGGGTGTACTTTGGACAAGAGGGCCGAGGGACTGTGCTGTTGCTGTGCGGCGGCTCTAAACGAACGCAGTCGAAGGATATTGTGAAGGCCAAAGCGTACTGGAAGGATTATCGGAGTAGAAGCGATGCCTAGAAGCGTCTCCTATGACGATTACTTGATTCGATCACTGAGGAATCCCAAGCGGGCGGCGGCATACCTCAACGCCGCATTGGAGGATGAAGATCCGAGAGTGTTCCTGCTGGCGCTTCGTTACGTTGCCGAGGCGCGCGGGGGAATGGGCGCGGCAGCGGTGAAATCGAAACTGAATCGCGAGAGCCTGTACCGGATGCTTTCGAGGAAAGGGAATCCCAGCCTTCAGAGCCTCGGTGCCTTGCTATCCAGCCTGGGGTTCCGCCTGGCGGTCGATCTCAAGGACGCGGCCTAGGTCCAGAATCCTCGACGCGCCGGAGGCCCGCCCTACATTAGTTCACGGTGACCTGGATGGTCTGGAGGGCGGCCAGGGCCATGGGGTCGTCGGGCTGAATCTGCAGAGCCTGGGCGAATTCATCTAGCGCTCGCATCTTGTCGCCGCGGGCCAGGTAGATCCTACCGAGATTCAGGTAGGGGAAGTGACGGGGTTCGTAACGCTTGGCCAGCTTGGCCCGCTCCAGCCAGGGGACGGCGTCGGCAGGCTGCCCCTTTTGCATCAGGTAGACGCCTATGTCGTTGTAGGGGTTGCCAAAGTCGGGGTCGAGCAGGATGGCCTTCTTGCACTCCTCGATGGCCTCGTCGAGCAGGCCGAGATAGGAGATGGCCCAGCCCCGGTAGGTGAAGCCTTCGGCCGTGGGCTCGACCTCCAGGCTGGCCTCAAACAAGCGGATAGCCTCGGGGACGCGGCCTCCCATCAGCTCCTGCGTTCCCTGTTCCCAGAGTTCTCTGGCGCGCGGGTTGTCGCTCACAGCGGCCCTCCACCTCCATCATCGCACATAGCCTTCCACGGCGAACTCATCGGGGGCCACGGGGAAGGCGTGGACCTGGTGCAGGCGCAGGGCCGAGGAGCGGCTGCGGCGGCCTGGTCCGGCGGCCACGGGCAGCGATTCGAGGCCTCCCAGGATCTTGGGGGCGTAATAGAAGAGAACCTTGTCGGCCACACCCGCTTCCAGGGCGGCCCAGTTCAGCTTGGATCCGGCTTCCAGCATTACTGAGATCTTCTGGTGGTCGCCGAGCCACTGGCGGAGGGCCGGCAGGTCCACGCGGCCGCCGGGGCCGTCGAAGACCGCCACCGGGACGCCCAGGGCTTCCAGGGCCGCGCGGCGCGCCGGGGAGGCGGCCGAGGTGGTGGCGATCAGCAGGTCGTCCTGAAACGACTGCACCAGGCGGGAGCTGAGGGGGAGGCGGAGCTGGGAATCGACCACTACGCGCAGGAGGGGCAGGCGGCGGGGCAGCCCGGTGCGGTCGGTGAGGAGGCAGTCGTCGGCCAGGACGGTGCCGATGCCGGTGAGGATGACGTCGTGGTCGTGGCGCACCTGCTGCACGTGGGCGCGCGCCAGCTCGCTGGTGATCCACCCGGTGTTGTCGTCGGGCGCGGAGATCTTGCCGTCCAGGGTGAGGGCGGCCTTGAGGGTCACCAGGGGACGGCTGGTCCGGATGAAGTGGGCAAAGGCCTCATTCAGGCGGCGGGCGCGGGGCTCGAGCTCCGGGGCGCGGTCCACCCGTATGCCGGCCTCGGCGAGGCGGGCGAAGCCGGCGCCGCACACCTGGGGGTTGGGGTCTTCCTGGGCCGCGACTACACGGGCGACGCCGGCGGCGATGAGGGCGTCGGCGCAGGGTGGGGTACGGCCGTGGTGGCTGCACGGCTCCAGGTTGATGTAGAGGGTGGCGCCCCGGGCGGCGTCGCCGGCCTGTTCCAGGGCCAGGATTTCCGCATGCTTGCGACCGTCGTAGGTATGAACGCCGCGGCCGACGACCTCCCCGTGGCGGACCAGGAGGGCGCCGACCATGGGGTTAGGGGAGGTAAGAGCGCGGCCCTGGTAAGCCAGCTCGAGGGCCTCTTCCAGGTACCGCGTGTCTTCCGAGCTCACCGGTGGTATTGTAGCAGCATGAACAGACGCGATTTCTTCTCTGCTACCACGGTGGCCGCCCTGGCCGAGACGGTCCCGGCCGCCGCCCAGTCCGGCGGTCGCAAGCGTGCCCTCATGAAGCTCGGCTGCCAGTCGAGCCCCACCGACGCCAAGCGGCTGCAATATTTCAAGCGGCACAGCGTCAACAACATCTGCGGCTATCCGCTGGGGGCCAAGGACCGGCTGTACCACACCGTCGAGGAATTGTCCGCCTGCAAGGATCTGTGCCTGAAGAACGGCGTGAGCCTGGATATGATCCCGCCGCCGTTCCTGGCCTCCAGCCACGTCGACCGCACCGAGCATCCGGCGATCATGCTGGGCCAGAGTCCGCAGCGCGACCGCGACATCGAGCACCTGCAGATCCTGATCCGCAACTGCGCCAAGGTGGGGATCCCGGCGATTAAGTACAACATGAGCCTGCTGGGGGTGGTGCGGAGCGCGCGAACGCCGGGCCGGGGGGGCACCAGCTATTCGACGTGGCGGTTGCGGGACGCCAAGCCCAACCCTCCCCTCACCCGCGCCGGCCGGGTCAGCGACGATCCGTATTGGGAGCGCATTACCTACTTCCTGGACAAAGTCATCCCGGTGGCCAACGAGAACAAGATCCGCATGGCCTGCCATCCCCACGACCCGGGGATGCCGCCGATGGAAGGCTACCAGGGAGTGAATACGGTGCTGGGCACGCCCGACGGCCTGAAGAAGTTCGTCTCCATCCG
>JBGOUV010000403.1:0-6060 GCA_041477815.1 Terriglobia bacterium
AAGAGCCAAAACGTTATGTGTGGCGCGCGAAGGGGGAGGATATCCTACGAAAGATTGAGCGGGCCAAAGCGGTGCTAGCTCGGATTATTGATGGTTAATTCAATTACAGGACACTAGCACCGACGGCGGCGCGAGAGCCAGCTTGCTTCGGCACGCGATCGTCTAACGATCGGGCGCTCCGGCGCGCGCCGGTTCTTGACGCGCCGGCTGCAGGTGCTTTGTTAGGCCCGGCCGCCTGTTCCTGGTGATGGCAGGCCGAGCCACGCCACGACGGCCGACTCGACGAGAACCAATTGCGCTAGCGAGAGCTTGCCGAGGGGTCGCAGCAACTTTGCTGTGGGAACCGTAACCAGGCTTGGGGCGTTGAATGCACCAGCGCGCGGGAAGGAGACAGGTATCGCAACTGGGAGCTGCGAAGACTGGTGGTATGGGGCACCAGGGTAACCAGAGCCCGGTCCACATCTTCGGCGGGGACGCTGAGAACGACAGCCGGACGTACCTTGGCCGCCAAACCGAGGTCTACGAGCCAGACTTCGCCCCGGCCTGGGTCCTTCATTCTTCGCTCTCATGCCGATCCAGTCCAAGAAACACCTCCTCAGCGGCTGCCGTCAAGGCAGCCTCGTCGGGGAGGTCATGGTCGCTGAATGCCTCCCGCCGAAGTAGTTGCAGGAGCACCTGCTCCCGCTCCGATACAGGTAGGGAATCGAACTGATCGAGCAGCGTCTTTGCGGCTTCGCTCATTGTTTGCAGAGTGGCATTCGGGTTCGTCAGGTGTCAAGATACTGCCGGTCTGGCGGGCCTAAGGCTCGGGCGCGCTGCTGCGGCAGCTCCCCGACGTGAAACCAATACTCCAAAGAGACCGCATCCGTGAGGCTTCAGGTAGTGCGCGATGTCGATGCACCGGTCGCTTCTTCAGTGGAGCTTCGCAGTTCTTTGCGTCTACGACGACGTAATGCGCGAAGTACACGCTGTGCAGGTGTGCTCAGAAACCGGCTCCGACCACCACCACCTCGCGGCGGCACGGGTTCAGGGTCCCCTCAGCGCCCTTTCAGCGCCGCGGCACGGGAGCGGCACGGCGCGAAGTAGGCCGCTCTTGACACCCCGCCCCGGGTGCGAGACAATCGCTTTAGGCGAAGAAAAGGCGAAACTATCATGCGACCCTCTGCTCTCTATCCCGGTCTCGTCTCGGCCTTCCAGCTTCTGGATAAACCGGCTGTCGAGACCATCCCCACCGGAGTCCCCGGGGTAGACACCGCGCTCGGCGGCTTCCCCCGCGGCGCCCTCACCGAGATCTGCGGGGCGGCCTCCTCGGGCCGCACCAGCCTGCTGCTCTCGACCCTGGCCCAGGCCACCCACCGGCTGGAGGTCTGCGCCCTGATCGATGTGACCGACGCCTTCGACCCTGCCTCCGCCGCCGCCGCCGGCGTGGATCTGGATCGTCTGCTGTGGGTCCGCTGCGGAGGCCACGTTCTCCACGCCCTCACCGCCGCCGACTGGCTCCTCCACGGCGGCGGTTTCGGGGTGCTGGCCCTCGACCTGGGCGACGTGGCCTCCGACCAGGTCCGCCGCATCTCCCTCTCGAGCTGGTACCGCCTGCGCCGGGCGGTCGAGAACACCCCCACTACTCTGATCGCCCTGGAACCCGAACCCGGGGCCAAATCCTGTTCTTCCCTGATCCTGCAATTGACCCGTGAGCGTATCCACTGGCGCGGCCCCCTCCTTAGTGGAGCACTGGTGCGGGTCGAGCGCCGCAAGCCGGTCCGCACGGCGGCCGTGAGATTCGAGGTGAAGGCCTCGACCAGTGACCAGTGGCCAGTGGCCAGTGGCCAGTAGCCAGTAACCATCGTCTCTATGTTTGCGGCGATGCACGGTTCCGGACCCCTGCTCGATTGCGCCGGAGACTTCTCCCCGCGTATCGAGATCGTCACCGCCGACACCGTGGTCCTCGATATCCAGGGCCTGGACCGCCTGTTCGGCACGCCGCGCCGCTTAGCCGAGGTCATCACCAACCGGGCCCGCGAGGCCGGCATGGCCGTCAACGTCGCCGTGGCTCGCAACCCCGATGCCGCGGTCCACGCCGCCCGCGCTCTCACCGGCATCACCATCATCGCCGCCGGACAGGAAGCCAGCTACCTGGAGAAGCTCCCCCTGGTCCTGTTGGGCGCTTCTCCCGAGATCGAGGAGACCTTCGCCCTGTGGGGCCTCCACCGCTTCGGCGACTTGACGGCGCTGCCCGAGCCGGGCGTGGTCGAGCGCCTGGGACCCGAGGGAATCCGGCTGCAGAAGCTGGCTCGCGGCATCTGGGAGCGGCCGCTGCGGCCTTGTGAGCCGGCTGCTCTCTTCGAGGAAGCGGTCGAGTTGGAGCATCCGGTGACGCTGCTGGAGTCGCTGGCCTTTTTGCTCACGCGGATGCTGGCCGACCTCTGCCGCCGGGTGCGGGCCACCAACGAGCTGCGGCTGCGGCTGGGCCTGGAAGACGGCGCGGAACACCACCGCACCCTGCGCCTGCCGGTCCCCACCCGCGATCACCGGGCCTGCTGGAAGCTCCTGCAGCTCGATCTGGAGTCCCACCCGCCGCCGGCGCCGGTGGTATCGGTGCGGCTGGCGGTGGAGCCGGCGGCGCCAAGATTCGTCCAGCAGGGGTTGTTTGTTCCGCCGTCGCCGGAGCCGGAGAAGCTGGAGGTCACCGTGGCGCGGATCGGGAAGCTGCTGGGCGCGGAGCACGTGGGTACGGCGGAACTGCTGGATACGCATCGTCCGGGGACGTTTCGAATACATCCACTCCATCCGTTCCCTCCCGGGCCCAGAGGGCGCCCCGGTTCGGTGCAGACCAGTCCCTGCCTGGCGTTGCGGGTGTTTCGTCCACACCTGCGGGCCACCGTCCAACTCCAAGCCGAGCGGCCGATGCGGGTGGTGGCGCGGGGGGTGCGCGGGGAAGTAGTCGCCCGGGCCGGGCCCTGGCGCGCCTCCGGCGACTGGTGGACCTCCGAATCCTGGGGCCGCGATGAATGGGACGTGGTGCTGAACACCGGCGTCCTCTACCGCATCTACACAACTGGCCACCGGTCACTGGCCACGGGCCACTGGTTTTTGGAAGGGTCCTATGATTGAGGTTACCTGGCGCCCGGGAAGACGCAGCCCAAGCGGCCGGACTTGGCTCCGTGCCGCCGTCTTCTCAATCCTGCCGTTGAGAGCGGAGGCCACGCGCTGCAGCATGGCCAGCGAGTCGCTCGGATAGTCCGCGTTCTCGAGTTGAGCGATGACCGGCTCGGTGGTTCCGATCAAATTTCAAGCTGAGGCCGAGAGCGGAGCCAATAGAAATCACCGCAATTTGCTACCTATATCTTCTTTGTTTTCAACACCGCCTCCATCCACTCCTCTCAAGGAGCTTGCCCCCACCCCTTACCATGGAGGTAGGAGGGCCCCATGCCCAACACCCAAGACCCAACACCCGACACCCAGCACCCGGCGAGCCTCGCTCGCCAAGCCGCCAACCGCGCCAACGCCCAAAAGTCCACGGGTCCCCGTACCCCCGAAGGCAAGGCCATCTCCAGCCTCAACTCCCTCCGCCACGGCCTCGCCGCCGAGCGCGCCATCCTCACCGCAGAGGACCAGCCCGAGTACGACGCCCTCCGCGACGCCCTCCTCAGCGACCTCCAGCCCTCCACCCCCCGCCAGGAGTTCCTCGCCCAAACCGTCATCCTCGCCGCCTGGCGCCTCCGCCGCCTCCACCGCGCCGAAACCGGCATCTGGAACAACCGTTTCCACGATTACCGCTCCGACGTCCGCAAACGCCGCAACATCCCCGACGGCGATTTCGGATTGGTCTTCATCGTCAGCACCGACGCGTTCGCCCACCTCTGCCGCTACGAAGCCCGCGCCGAACGCGCCTTCTACCGCGCCCTCCAAGAATTCGAAAAATGCCGAGCGAACCCAATTCCCCACCCCTCACCCCCGACCCATCACCCAACGAACCCCCCTTGCCTCCGCCATCCCCATCCACTACAATAACTTCCAGCGAAGGAGCCACCCATGATCCGTCTGGATGCCGAGAAGCCGGTCCACTTTTGCGACGGCCTGACCCGCCGGGACTTCCTGCACGCCGGCTCCCTGGCCTATCTCGGCCTGAGCCTCCCGTCCTTCCTCAACCTCCAAGCCCGCGGCGCCGTCAACGACAAGAAGGACGTCAACGTCATCATGCTCTTCCTGGTGGGCGGCCCCTCCCAGCTCGACACCTGGGACATGAAGCCCGACGCCCCCTCCGAAATTCGCGGCCCTTACAAGCCCATCAAGACCAACGTCCCGGGCATCCAGATCAGCGAAGTTTTCCCCAAGATGGCCCGCCACGCCGACAAATTCGCGCTGGTCCGCACCCTCAACCACACCGCCGCTGCCGTCCACGACACCGGCCACCAGATGATGCAGACCGGACGCCTCTTCCAGGGCGGCATCGAGTACCCCCATCTAGGATGTGTGCTCTCCAAGCTCCGCGGCCCCCAGGGCGACGTACCCCCGCATGTCCTGCTCCCGCGTCCCATCGGCAACACCGGCGGCAACATGCCCCACGGCCAGACCGCCGGATTCCTCGGCAAGATCTACGATCCCTTCGTCCTCAACGCCGACCCCTCCGAGCCCAGTTTCAAGGTTCCCGACATGCTCCCGCCCGACTCCATGCCGGCCCTCCGCGTCGAGCGCCGCCGCAACTGGCGCGAGATGATCGACAAGTCGGTCCAGCAATTCGAATCCAACCCCGACGCCCGCCTCCTCGACTCCACCTTCCACCAGGCCTACACCCTGATGTCCTCCACCAAGGCCCGTGAAGCCTTCGACCTGAACAAGGAACCCGAAGACTCCCGCTCCCGCTACGGTAAGAACCGCTTCGGCCAGTCCTGCCTCCTGGCCCGCCGCCTGGTAGAAGCCGGCGTCCGCTTCGTCACGGTCAACATGTTCGAAACCGTGTTCGATGAGATCACCTGGGACATCCACGGCTCCAGCCCCTTCAGTCCCATCTCCTGCTACCGGGACTTAGTAGGACCCATGTTCGACGCCGCCTACAGCACCCTCCTGGAGGACCTCCACCAGCGCGGCCTCCTCCAGAACACCCTGGTCTTAGCCATGGGCGAATTCGGCCGCACCCCCAAAGTCAACCCCGCCGGCGGACGCGACCACTGGCCCCAATGCTGGAGCATAGTCTTCGCCGGCGGCGGCGTCCGAGGCGGCCAAGCCGTAGGCGAATCCGACGAAATGGGCGGCGCCCCCAAGACCCGCCCCGTCTCCCCAGCCGAAGTAGCCGCCACCGTCTATCAAGCCCTAGGCATCTCTCTCGAGACGGAGCTCCCCGGCTCATCCGGCCGTCCCATCCCCCTGGTAGACCGCGGCGTAGAACCCATCCACGAGCTCTTCACGTAACCGCCATGCGGCCTCCCCCATTTTTGATTTTTAATTTTTGCCTTTTGATTTTTGCCTTGCCTTTCCTCCCTGCCCAATCCCTAGCCCTCCTCCCCGGCGACACCACCCTCCAGGGCCCCCGAGCCTACCAAAAGTTAGTAGTCCAAGCAACCTACCCAGACGGCCACCAGCGTGACGTAACCTCCCAAGCCAACCTAACCATAGCCGACCCCAAGATCGCATCTCTAGACCCCGAAGCCTCCCTCCGCCCCCAATCCGACGGCGCCACCACCGTAACCGCCTCCCTAGGCTCTTCCCGCGCCACCCTAAGAGTCACCGTCCGCAACGCCACAGTGCCCTCCGCCCCCAACTTCCGGACCCACGTAATCCCCATCCTCACCAAGGCCGGCTGCAACTCCGGCGCCTGCCACGGCGCCCTCGCCGGCAAGAACGGCTTCAAGCTCACCCTCCGCGGCTACGATCCCGAGGCCGACTTCCACACCCTCACCCGCGAAGCCCTCGGACGCCGCGTCTCCCTCCCCGACCCCGCCCGCAGCCTGATGCTCCTCAAGCCCACCCTCACCATCCCCCACGGCGGCGGCAAGCGCTTCGACGTCTCCTCCCCCGAATACAACACCCTGGTCGACTGGATCGCCAACGGCGCCCCCGCCC
>JBGOUV010000184.1:0-13000 GCA_041477815.1 Terriglobia bacterium
CCGGGTGGTGACTTACGGCGTGGAGAACGAAGCGGAGGTGCGGGCGGTGGAGGTGGAATCGCTCGGCCCGGCGGGGACGCTGTTCCGCCTGGCCGGAGTCGCCGGCGATTTCCGGACGCCGCTGGTAGGGCGTCATAATCTCTACAATACCCTGGCCGGACTGGCCACGGCCGTGGCCGTCGGGATCGAGGCCGGGTCGCTTCGCGGGGCCGTGGCCGCCCTGCAGCCGGGCCGGATGCGTGGCGAGCTCCTGGAGGTGGGCGGGGCCCGCATCATCAACGACTGCTACAACTCCAACCCCCGGGCGGCGGAAGCCATGCTTGAGACGCTGGCCGCTCTGCCGGCCCGGCGACGGATCGCCGTGTTGGGGGAGATGCTCGAGTTGGGGACCGGCACGGAGGAGTTGCATCGCCAGGTGGGCCGCAGGTCGGCTGAACTGGGACTGAACCTGCTAGTAGGTGTGCGCGGAGCCGCCCGGTTCATGGTGGAAGCAGCCGGCCCGGGCGCCGTGTTCTTCGAGGACCCCGGGGAGGCCGGGGAGTATCTTCGCGGCGTGGCTCAGGCTGAGGATGTCGTGTTGTTCAAAGGATCGCGGGGGGTGAGACTGGAAAGAGCGCTGGAACGCCTCCTGGCGCTCGGCGCCAACAGCTAATATGCTCTATTTCCTCCTCTACGACAAGCTGTTCCCGCACTTCAGCCCGTTTCGTGTCTTCGGCTACATCACCTTCCGCACCGCGTACGCCAGCCTCACCGCGCTGCTGCTCTGCCTGGTCCTGGGGCCCTGGCTGATCCGAAAACTGCGGGAATTCCAGATCGGCCAGACGATCCGCGAAGACGGTCCCCGCTCGCACCAGACCAAACAGGGCACCCCCACCATGGGAGGACTCCTCATCAATATCTCCATCCTGGTTCCTACGCTGCTGTGGGCCGATCTGCGCAATCCCTACATCTGGATCGCCTTGTTCTCGCTGGTGGCCTTCGGGCTGGTGGGGTTCCTCGATGATTACCAGAAAGTCACCAAACGGCAGAACCTCGGGCTCACCGCGAGGAGAAAGATAGCGCTGCAGGTGACCATCAGCCTGGCCCTGGGAGCGGCGCTGGTGGTGATGCATTCGCGGGGGATGTACTCCACCAAGATGAACGTGCCGTTTCTGAAGTTCTTCTCTCCCGACCTGTTGATCCACCCCTGGTTGGGCAATCGTTATACCTATCCGCTGGCCTTTCTCTTCTTCTTCCTGTTTCTGATTCTGGTGCTGGTGGGGTCGTCGAACGCCGTGAACCTCACCGACGGCCTGGACGGCCTGGCCATCGGCCTCACCGTGATCGCCGCCGGAGCCCTGACGATCATCACCTACGTCGCCGGACACTTTCAGCTCGCCACGTACCTGGAGATCCAAAGGGTGCCGCGCGCCGCCGAGCTGACCATCTTCTGCGGATCGATGGTCGGGGCGAGCCTGGGATTCCTGTGGTACAACGCCCATCCGGCGGACATTTTCATGGGCGACGTAGGGTCGCTGGCGCTGGGCGGGGCCATGGGCACGGTGGCGGTATTGGTGAAGCAGGAGATCCTGCTGCTGTTCATCGGCGGCGTGTTTGTGATCGAGGCGCTCTCGGTGATCCTGCAGGTGGGCAGTTACAAGCTGCGCGGCAAGCGGATCTTCCGCATGGCGCCGCTGCACCATCATTTTGAAGCCCTGGGATGGGCGGAATCCAAGGTCATCGCCCGGTTCTGGATCACCGGACTGGTGATGGCGCTGTTTGCATTGACGACCTTGAAGCTGCGATGACGGGACTCGAAAACAGGCGGGCGCTGGTGATCGGGCTGGGACGGTCCGGCGCGGGGGCGGCGAGGTTTCTGGCCGCCCGAGGCGCCGCCGTCACCGTCACCGACGCGAAACCCGCGGCGGCGGTAGGACCGATGGCCGAAACGCTCCGCGGGCTGGGGGTCGAGCTGGCGCTGGGTGGTCATCAGCCGGAGTTGTTTCTGGCGCCGGACCTGATCGTGGTTTCGCCGGGAGTGCCCTGGGATCTCGAGCCGCTCGCCGAGGCGCGGCGGCGCGGGATCGAGGTGGTGGGCGAAGTGGAGCTGGCGTCGTGGTACCTGCCGGGACGGATCATCGGCGTCACCGGCGCGAACGGTAAGACTACGACCACCGCCCTGATCGGACACCTCTTGCGCGAGTCGGGCGTGCCGGCGCAGGTGGGAGGAAATGTCGGGCTGCCGTATCCGCCGGCCATCGACCTGGTCGAGTCCTCTAACGCCGGCACTTGGAACGTGCTGGAGCTGTCGAGCTTTCAATTAGAATCGATCCGCACTTTCCGCGCCCATATCGGGGTGGTGCTGAACGTCACGCCCGATCATCTCGACCGGCACGGTACTTTTGAGTCCTATGCGGCGGCCAAGGAGCGGCTGTTCCTGAACCAGCACGCGGACGACTATGCCGTGCTCAACGCCGACGATGCGATCTGCACGGGTTACGGTGAGCGCGTACGGAGCCAGATTGTTTGGTTCAGCCGGACCCGCGAGCTGGACCACGGGGCGTCGGTGCGCGCCGGCGAAATCGTGATACGGCGCGGTGGCCAGACGGCGTCGCTGGCGGAGGTGGCCCGGATTCCCATTCGCGGCCCCCACAACCTGGAGAACACCCTGGCCGCGACCACGGCGGCCTGGCTGGCCGGAGCGCCGGCGGACGCCATCCGGCGGGCCATACCTACTTTCCAGGCTGTCGAGCACCGGCTGGAGTTTGTCCGGCAGGTGGCGGGGGTCGACTACTACAACGACTCCAAAGCCACCAATGTCGACGCCACCCTAAAGGCCCTGGAGGCGTTCGCGGGCAACCTGTGGGTGATCCTGGGCGGCAAGGACAAGGATAGCGACTACACCGTGCTGCGGGACCTGGTGCGGCAGAAGGCGCGTGCCGTGCTGCTCATCGGGGCGGCGGCGGATAAGATTGCCGGCCAGTTGGGCGGCGCGGCTCCGCTACTCGAGGCCGGTACGATCGACCGCGCGGTCGAGCTGGCGGCCGCACGGGCGCGGCCCGGCGATACGGTACTGCTGGCGCCGGCTTGCGCCAGCTTTGATCAGTTCGAGAACTACGAGCACCGCGGGAGGGTGTTCAAAGAACTAGTGAGGGATCTATGACACCGAGCCGCGACCGTTGCCAACGGTCGCGGCTCGGGGCCGGACAAGACTATGGCTAAACACTTACAAAACGACCACTGCCTATTCGGCGTTATCCTCGTGCTGGTGCTGTTCGGCCTGCTGATGGTGTTCAGCGCCTCGGCCGTCGTCGCCGAACGGATCCATGGGGCCTCCTACTACTTCCTGAAGCGGCAATTCCTGGCCGCGCTGATCGGGCTGGCCGGGATGCTGCTGTTCATGCAGCTCGATTACCAGCGGTTCCGGAATCCGGCTATAGTCCTCGGATTCCTGAGCGTGGTGCTGGTGGCGCTGGTGGCCGTGCTGTTCAGCGGCCAGAGGGCCAATACGAACCGGTTCTTCTCCCTCTGGGGTTTCTCTCTGCAACCCTCCGAGTTCGCCAAGCCCGCGCTGATCCTGTTCCTGGCGTGGTTCCTCGAGAAGCGCTACCGCAACGTGATGGAGTGGCGGACGCTCGGGCCGGCGGCGTTCCTGCTGCTGCTGATCGCGGCGCTGGTGCTGGCTGGGCGCGACCTGGGTACGGCCGTGGTGCTGATCGCCATCGCCGGCGTGATTCTGTCCGTGGCCGGTCTGAATGGACGCTATCTGGCGCTGGGCGCGGCGGCCCTCCTGCCGCTGGCCGCCATCTTCGTCCTCATCGAGCCCTACCGGCGCGAGCGGTTCCTCGTCTTCCTGGACCCCTGGAAGGATCCCCTGGGGAAGGGCTTTCAGATCATCCAGTCGATGATCGCGCTGGGGACCGGAGGCTTTCTCGGCGCCGGGCCGATGGCCAGCAAACAGAAGCTCTACTACCTGCCGGCGCCCCATACCGACTTCATCTTCTCGGTGATTGGGGAGGAGTTCGGGCTGCTGGGTACGACGGTATTGCTGGTGCTGTTCGGGTGGATTCTGTGGCGCGGGGTGCAGGCGTCGCTGCGGGCGTCCGAGCCCTTCGGCATGTTCCTGGCCGTGGGCGTCACCGCCATGCTGGTGTGCCAGGCCTTCCTCAACATGAGCGTGGCCCTGAATCTGGCCCCCACCAAGGGGATGCCGCTGCCGCTGATCAGCTACGGCGGAAGCGCCCTGATCGCGGCCCTGTGGTCCTCGGGGATCCTGCTGAGCGTGAGCCAGCGGTCGGGATGAAAGGAACTTTTGTGATGGCCGGCGGCGGCACGGGAGGACACGTGCTTCCAGGCTTGGCCGTGGCCCGGGAGTTGCGGGAGCGGGGCTACGAGGTAGTGTTTGTGGGTACTGGCCGGGGCCTGGAAGCGCGGCTGGTGCCGGAGGCGGGCTTCCCCCTGCTGCTGGTGCGGGTGGGAGCCCTGAAGCGGGTGTCGTGGGCCGAGCGGCTGCGGACGGCGACGGCGCTGCCGGCCAGCTTCGTCGAGGCCGGCGCGATCCTGGACCGGACGCGCCCGCGGGCCGTGTTCAGCATGGGAGGCTACGCCTCGGGTCCGGTAACGTTGATGGCGCTGTTGAAAGACATACCGGTGGTGGTGATGGAGCCGAACGCGATGCCGGGGTTCGCGCACCGGCTGGTGGGGCCGTTCGTGCGCCGGGCGCTGCTGGGGTTCGACGCCGGCGGCCGCTTCTTCCCGCCAGGGCGCTGGGAAGCGGTCGGGATCCCCATTCGCGAGGAGTTCTTTCAAGTGCCGCCCAAACCCCACGCCGCTCCTTATACCGTTCTGATCACCGGGGGCAGCCAGGGCTCAAAACGTTTAAACATTGCGGGCCCGGAATGTTTTAAACTGGTAGAGCCCGGCCGGGTGGTGTTCCTGCATCAGACCGGGGAGACGGAATATGAGGAAGTTTGTTCCCGCTACCGCGAGCTCGGGGGTACGGTGGAGGTGGCGCCGTTCCTGCGAGACATGCCCGGCGCCTTCGCCCGCGCCGACGTGGTGGTCTGCCGGGCGGGCGCCTCGACGGTGGCCGAGCTGTGCGCGGCGGGGCGGGCCTCGCTGCTGGTTCCGTTCCCCTACGCCGCCGATCAGCACCAGTTGCGCAACGCCGAGGCCCTGCAAGCGGCGGGCGCGGCGCGGCTGGTTCCGGATCGGGACCTTAGCGGCGAGCGGCTCTGGGCGGAGCTGCGGGCCCTGCTCGAAGAGCCGGGACGCCTCGAAGCAATGGAGACGGCCGCGCGCCGGATGGCGCGGCCGGGTGCGGCGCGACGCGCCGCGGACGTATTGGAGCACTTCTAGGAGCAGCGTGTTCTTTAAGGCGAAGCGGGTTCACTTTATCGGCATCGGCGGGATCGGGATGAGCGGCATTGCCGAGATCCTGGTCAATCTCGGCTACCACATCAGCGGGTCCGATCTGAAGCTGTCGCCGGTGACGGAGCGGCTGGCGGCTCTGGGAGCTACGGTGTACGAGGGCCACGCCGCCCAGCAGATCGACGACTCCGACGCCGTGGTGGTCAGTTCCGCGGTCGATGAGTCGAACCCCGAGGTGCGCGAGGCGCGCCGGCGCCAGATTCCGGTGATTCCGCGCGGCGAGATGCTGGCCGAGCTGATGCGGCTGAAATACGGAGTTGCCATCGCCGGCAGCCACGGCAAGACCACCACCACGTCCCTGACGGCGACGGTGCTCAGCCACGCGCAGCTCGATCCGACGGTGGTGGTGGGGGGCCGCGTGGCCGGGATGGGGTCGAACGCCCGGCTGGGACAGAGCGACCTGCTGGTGGTGGAGGCTGACGAGAGCGACCGCTCCTTCCTCAAGCTGGCCCCCATCCTGGCCGTGGTGACCAACATCGACCGCGAGCATATGGATTGCTACCGCTCACTCGAGGACGTGCAGGACGCCTTCGTGGAGTTTGTCAACAAGGTGCCGTTCTACGGGGCGGCCATCCTGTGCCTGGACGACGAAAACAACCGGGCCATCCTGCCCCGCATCCGGCGGCGAACTCTTACCTACGGGATGACCCCGGAGGCGGACCTGGCGGCCGCGGCGGTCGAGTGCGGGCACTTCGCCAGCGCCTTCGATCTGACGTTTCGGGGGCGGAGTCTGGGACGGTTCCAGTTGCAGGCGGCCGGAATCCACAACGTCTCGAACGCCATGGCGGCGGCGCTGGTGGCGATGGAGCTGGACGTGCCCGCGGAGACGATCCGCGAGGGCCTGGCCGCCTTCAGCGGGGTCGACCGGCGGTTTCAGGTGCGGGGCCGCGAGGCGGGCATTACGGTGATCGACGACTACGGGCACCATCCCACCGAGATCCGGGCCACGCTGGCGGCGGCGCGGCGGTGCCAGTTCCGGCGGATCCATGTCTTATTCCAGCCGCACCGCTACACCCGTACCCATTACCTGATAGAGGAGTTCGCCCGGTGTTTCGCCGACGCCGACGCGGTGTACGTCTTGGACATATATGCCGCCGGAGAACAGCCCATTCCCGGCGTGCACGCCACCACGCTGGTGGAGCGGATCCGCGGAGCGAGCTACTGCCCGACGATGGAGGACGCCCTCGATGCCATCGAGGCGCAGGTGGAAGCAGGAGATGTGGTGATCACGCTGGGAGCGGGCAACGTGTGGCAGGCGGGCGACCGCCTGCTGGCGCGCCTGGCGCCGCTGGAGGCGAATGCCAGAGGCTGACGAGCAGGAGCCGTCGCCGTACCTGCGGCGATCGAAGCGCGTAGAGGTGCGCCGCGGCGCCCGCTGGAAGCGGGTGGCCGTCATCGGGATCTTTGTGCTGCTCGCCGCCGGCGGGGTGATGGCTACGGCCGCGTACGGGGTGAGCACCTACCTGAGCCGGTCGCCGCGCTTCGCCCTGCACGAGAGCCTGGCCGTAGCCGGCGCCCAGAATTTTCCGGCCGACCAGGTCGCCCGGGTGTTCGCCGGCGACGCCGGCCGCAGCGTGTTCGACGTGCCCCTCGAGAAGCGCCGGGAGCAATTGATGACTCTGCCCTGGATCCAGAGCGCCTGGGTATTGCGGGCGTGGCCGAACCGGCTGCGGGTGCAGGTAAACGAGCGCCGGCCGCTGGCGTTTGTCCGCGCCGAGAACGGCGCCCTGGGCCTGATCGACGGCGACGGGGTCCTGCTGCCACTGCCCCGGCGCGGCAAGTTTCCGTTCCCGGTCCTGATCGGGGCCGGCGAGTCCCTGCCGGCGCCCGAGCGCCGCAAGCGCGTGGCCCGCATGCTGGCGGTGCTCGAAGACCTGGACCGCGACACGCCCAAGCGCGGCGGCGAAGTCAGCGAGATCGACCTGAGCGATCCGGACGACGCGGCCGTAACGGTGGCGGCGGCGGAGTCGGCGGTGCTGGTCCACCTGGGTCAGGGCCAGTACCTGGAACGTTATCGGTACTTCCTGCACAACGTCGATACCTGGCGGGAACAGTACGGCGCCGTCCACAGTGTCGACCTGCGGTACGAGAAACAGGTAATCGTGAGGTAGCATGCCGAAGACGACAAACTTCCTGGCGGGGCTCGATTTAGGTACCAGTGAAACCAGATGCGTAGTCGGTGTGGAGGAGCAGGGGCGGATCCGGTGCCTCACCTATGGGGCGGCGCGGTCGGGCGGCTGGAAGAAGGGCGTGATCGTAGACCAGGACCCGGTGGTCCAGTCCATCGAGCAGGCGGTGGCGGAGGCCGAGGCCAACAGCGGCATATCCATCGATTCGGCGGTGGTGGGGGTGGGGGCGACGGTCGACAGCGCGGCCAGCCGCGGGGCCGTCAACCTGGTCCCGCGCGCCCACGGCATCGAGCGGGCGGACGTCAACGAGGCGGTCAAAGCGGCCACGCGGGCGCAGCTGGGGGAAGACCGCATGCTCTTGCAGGCCGTCCCGCTGGAGTTCATCGTGGACGGGCAGGAAGGGATTCGGAATCCGCTGGGGATGTCCGGGCGCCGCCTGGAAGCCCAGGTACAACTCCTTACTACTTCGACCCAGGCCCACGTGAACGTCACCACGGTGGTGAACCGGGCCGGAATCGTGGTGGAGGAGACCATCTTCGAGCCGTTCGCCGGGGCGCTCGCCGGCCTCCACGAGCAGGAGCGGCAGATCGGCGTGATGGTGTGCGACGTGGGGGCCGGCTCCACGGACCTGGTCGTCTACCTGGAAGACCAGCTGCGAGCGGCTGTCTCCATACCGATCGGCGGAGAGCGCTTCGTGCGGGACGTCTCCTTCGGTCTAAAAACGAGCGAGTCGGACGCCGCCCGGATTATCGAGCAGTACGGCTGCGCGGTGGCCTCTATGACCGCGGACAATAGCGTGATCGAGGTGCCGTCGGCGGGCGAGCGGACCTGGCGCGAAGCTCCTCGCCGGGCGCTGAACGACATCCTGGAGTCGCGCGCCGAGGAATTGTTCACCTACGTGAACAAGGAGCTGGAGCGGGCCCGGGTCGGCGGCCAGTTGATAGCCGGCTTGGTCTTGATCGGCGGTGTCGGCAAGATGACCGGGCTGGCGGACGTAGCCGAGCAGGTGCTGCATACCAGCGTCCGCATCGGGCTGCCGGCGCCGCTCTACGAGCTGCCCGACGCGCTCGATCAACCGGAGTGGACGGCCGCCATCGGCCTGCTGCTCTACGCGCAACGATTGCGCCTCCACCGGCAGGCCGAGCGCGAGAGCATGTCGGCGTGGCTGCGCAACATCTTTCGATCTTGAAGGGGGGAGGGATCATGGAAACCGAGGATCTCAGATTCGTATTCGAGGAAGAAGGCAAGCAGCAGGGCGCCCGGATCAAGGTGATCGGGGTCGGCGGCGGCGGGTGCAACGCGGTGAACCGCATGATCCGCGAGGGCGTGGAGGGCGTCGAGTTTGTCGTGGTCAACACCGATGTACAGGCGCTCCGGGAATCGAGCGCCCGCATCAAAGTGCAGATCGGGGCGAAGCTGACCAAAGGCCTGGGGTCGGGCGCGGACCCCGAGATCGGCCGGCGGGCGGCTCTGGAGGACACCGACAAGCTGATCGAGGTCCTGGAAGGCTCGGACATGGTGTTCATCACCACGGGCCTGGGCGGCGGCACGGGCGGGGGCGCGGCGCCGATCGTGGCGTCGCTGGCCAACGAGCTCGAAGCCCTTACCGTGGCGGTGGTGACCAAGCCCTTCCATTTCGAGGGCAGGCGCCGCATGAAGCAGGCCGAGCTGGCGCTGGCCGAGCTGGCCCAGACCGTCGATACGGTCATCATCATACCCAACGAGCGCCTGTTGAACTGCGTGCCGCGCGGCACCAGCTTCTTCGAGTCGTTCCGCATCGCCGACGACATCCTGCGGCAGGCCGTTCAGGGTATCAGTGATATTATCACGATACCGGGCATTATCAACCGCGACTTCGCCGACGTCAAGACCATCATGCAGGGGATGGGCTACGCCATGATGGGGACGGCGGTGGCGAGCGGCGAGAACCGGGCCATGGAGGCGGCGCGGCAAGCCATATCGAGTCCGCTGCTGGAGGACGCCACTATCGACGGCGCCCGCGGCATCCTGCTGAACATCACCGGTTCGAGCTCGCTCGGCCTGCACGAGGTGCACGAGGCCTCCACCATCATCCAGCAGGCGGCCCACGAGGACGCCAACATCATCTTCGGCGCCGTGCTGAACGAGTCCCTGGGCGACGAGGTGAAGATCACCGTGATCGCCACCGGGTTCAAGGCGGAGAGTGTCGGAATCCGCCGGGCGGTGTCGGTGGAGGCCGCCGCCGCGACCGCCGCCATGCGTCCGGCCATCCAGGAAGCGGTGGCCCGACCGCGCGAGGAGGCCCCTCCCACCTTCCGCATGCCCGAGCCGATGGTGGCCGAGGAGGAGGAGCCGGAGGAGATGGAGGAGGCGCTGGTGGAGGACGACCTGGACGTGCCGGCGTTCTTGCGGAAGCGGCGGGCGGGGGTGTAGTTACCCCACCGGCCGGTCGCTGATCGCGGGATCTCCGATGTCGAACTTGGGACCGGTCGAGTCCCAGTCCTCGGCGCGGAACATGCGGCCTTCTCCCATGGGGCCGTCGATCTCCTTCACCGTGAACGAGGTGCGCGAGCCCTTCACTCGCACGAGTACATGATGGTAGAACCAGCCCTGGCGGAAGCCTTCGCTGCGGGCGAGGCCGCCCAGGCGGCCGCCGGAGCTCCCGACCTCCATATAGATCACGCCGTCATAGGGCAGGCGGACGAACTGGTGGCCGTGTCCGCTGATGACGTGGTCCACGTGGTGCTTCTTGACGATGGCATGCAGGCCGGGCGGGGGCTGGCCGCTGCGGATGGGAGGGATCCAGAACGGCTTGTGGAAGAAGACGAACTTGGGGCGGCGCTCGGCGTGGGCGGCGAGGTCCCGGTCGAGGAAGTCCAGTTGCCCGGGGCTCAGGTCCGCGGTGCGGGAGTTGTCGAGCACGGTGAAGTGGGCGTCCTGATAGTTGAAGCTGTATTGGGTATTGCGTCCGGTCTCCTGGCGATACAAGGCTTCACTTTCGTTCGACCAGATGTCGTGATTGCCCGGGGTGAAGTAGAGTGGGAAGTGCTTATACCTTTCCCAGACGTTGCGCAGCCCCTGCCACTCGACGGTCATGGTCTGGTGGTTCCGGTTGCCCTCAATGGTATCGCCGACGTTGATGACGAAGTCGGGGTGGAGCAGGTCGACTTCCCGCCACACGCGGCCGTAGATCTGCTCCTGGTGGCCGCCGGTGCGATCGCCCAGAATGGAGTAGCGGAAATCGTTCTTGGGCTCGCCGGCGGCGCGGATCAGCACGCCGATGGCGATTACGGCCCAGATGGCGAATACGGCGCCGCGTCTTCTCACGACCACAAACCAACCAGCGGGTTGCCCTTCACCAGCTCGCGCGGCTGGTCGAGGTGGTTGCGGATCTCCATGGCCGGGTCGATCCCCAGCGTGTAGTAGACCGTGGCCAGCAGATCGGTCGGATGGACCGGGTTCTCCTTGGGCGAGGAGCCGGTGGCGTCGGAAGCGCCGTACAGCTTGCCGCCGGAGATGCCGGCGCCGGCGACCACTGCTGTGTAGCAATAAGGCCAGTGGTCGCGGCCGTCGGGGGCGTTGGTGTTGCCCGAGGTGCTGACGCCCAGGCGCGGCGAGCGTCCGAACTCGCCCACCGCCACCACCAGAGTGTCCTTGAGCAGACCGCGCTGGTGCATGTCTTCGAGCAGGGCCGAGAGCGTCCGGTCCAGGACCGGGCAGTGGATGTTCTTGAGCGGCTTGAAGTTGGCGGCGTGGGTGTCCCAGGAGTCGACCTCGGGGTTGCCGTTGGCCACCGCCGGCCAGTTCACCTGCACGAATCGGGTGCCCGCCTCGATGAGGCGCCGGGCCATCAGGACGGCCTGGCCGAACGTCGTCCGGCCGTAACGATCGCGGACCTGGTCGGTTTCCTTGGCGACGTCGAAGGCGTCGCGGGCCTTGCCCGATAAAACCAGGTCGAAAGCCTTGTTGTAATACTCATTGAGGGCGTACGGCTTCAGCGCCTTCTCCAGGTCGGGCATCGACCCGTTGATGCCCTTCAGCAGCTCGAAGCGCTCCCGCAGCCGCTCCGGCGGGACTTCGCGGCGTAGTGTGAGGTCATCGAGCTGGAGCGGCTTGCTGGGATCCTGATACATCCGGTAAGGGTCGTAGGCCTTGCCCAGGAAGCCGGCGGCGCCACCCTTGCCGATGACGCTCGACTCCTGCAGGGTCCGGGGCAGCTCGACGAACGGCAGAACCGCCTCGGTCGGTGGCTTCATTTTGGAGATATGAGAGCCGGCGGTGGGGAAGTCGGCTGGCGAGGGAGGCTCGAGCTGGCCCGACGGGGACACCTTGTCCGGCGGATAGCCGGTGAGCATCTGGTAGATGGCGGCGGTGTGGTTGAACAAGCCCTCTGGGGTATAGCTCATCGACCGGATCAGGGTGCACTTGTCGACGGCCTGGGCCATCATGGGCATGGTCTCGCTGAGCTGGATGCCGGGGACCTTGGTGGGGATGGGTTTGAATTCGCCACGGATGTTGGAGGGGGCATCGGGCTTGGGGTCCCAGATGTCGAGGTGGCTGGGTCCGCCCTGGAGGAAGATCAGCAGCACGGACTTGGCCTGGCCGAAGCCCTTCATGCCGGCGAGGCGAGGCGCGTTGGCAGCGGCGGCTTGGGCCTTTTGCAGGGCGAAGAACTGCTGGAGGCCGAGACCAAACAAACCCATGGAGCCGGCGGTGAGAAAATCGCGGCGCGTCGAGCCATCGCACAGACGGCCGGAACGACCCGGAATGGTGAGCATTGCGGCGCCCTCCTTCGGAGCGGAATACCTGGGTCAATTATAAACGAGTTACCGCTCGGCCGTATGGGCTGCCGTCACACTTTCGTCGGCGAGGAGGGAACCGCGGTCGCGGAGACGCTGGAGGAACCCGGAGTCGGGAACTCGTGAGGCGTCGGCGGTTAGCCGGCCGACTTCCTGTCGAAAGGCTTGGATATCCCGTGCGGCCTCGGGATCGTCGCCATGCCGCAACGCCCGTGCGATGGCCTGCTCGGCCGCACCCAGCCGCTTCTCGGGACCACCGAAATCCACTGGGTCTGACCACCGGTCCGCCTTGGGATCGAAGCTTTCCAGCGCCGTCCACATAGCCAGGTAGGCGGCCGACCAATCCGCGAGTTTTTCGTCTAGAAACACTCTTTTTGGTCTCTGTGTCATAGGATCGGTGAAAAGGGTTCTTGGCTTTATGGTATCACGACACCCCAAGGGACCGGGCTCATCCAGCTCTGCCACGCGGCGATTAAGTCTTTCAATTCCAATCGATTACAAAATCTACGGTCTCCCGTGACCGGGAAACGCCGGGGGGAGGATTTGGCGTACGTTGGCCTCGTAGATGGGGTAGTTCTCCACGCGGTATTCGTCCGGCTGGTCTTCCTGGATTACGCCAGTCAGCCCCGCCAGATAGAAGACCACTGGTTCGAAGCCGCCGTCGTCGGGCGCTATCTTAATGAC
>JBGOUV010000207.1:0-11983 GCA_041477815.1 Terriglobia bacterium
AATCCTGATTTCGGGAGGATCCTGCAGGGGGCGAATCCCCGCAACATCCAGTTTGGCCTGCGGGTAGCTTTCTAGAGGGGGCGACAATGAGGATGGAAAGACGACACTTCTTGCGGCTGGGAATGAGCGCGGCTGGCGCTGGCTTATTAAGGTACGCCGACGCGCAGACTAAGGTTCCGGCCGGCATCAAGCTGGGCACGTTCTTCACCGACAAGCCCAATGACGACGACCTGACCATGCTGCGCCACGCCGGCGTGGAGGCGGTCTCCATCTGGACCTCCATCGAGAACAACACCGCCGAATGGATGCTGGCCACGAGGAAGAAGCTGGAGGCCAACGGCGTCCAGGTATTTAACATCGGTATTATAGACCTGCACTGCGACCCGACCCTGGTGTTGAGCCTCCCCGGCGTCGAGAACAAGATCGAGCAGTACAAGACCTATCTGGCCAACCTGGGCCGCGCGGGGATCCATTACACCACCTACGCCCACATGTCCAATATCAAGAACCAGCCGACTCCGGGCTTCTATCAGACCGCCGTTGGCAAGACGCGCGGCAACGCCGACACCCGGGAGTTCGACGTCGCCGTGGCCCGCAAGCTCCCCTGCTCTTTCGATAAAGAGTATCAGGAAGACCAGATCTGGAAGTCCTTCACCACGTTCGTGCGCGCCGTCATTCCGGTGGCGGAAAAGAACAAGGTGCGGATCGGACTGCATCCGGACGATCCGCCGGTCGAGTCGCTGGGCTGCGTGGCCCGCGCCTTCCGGACCTACGCCGCCTACGAGCGGGCGTTCGAAATCGCCGCCAGCGACAACTTCGGAGTCTGCCTCTGCATCGGGACTTGGGGCGAAGGCGGCAAGCAGGGCTTCGGCAAGGATCCGGTGGAGGCGGTAAGGGCCTTCGGAGCCAAGAAAAAGATCTTCAAGGTGCACTTCCGCAACGTCAGCTCGCCGCTGCCCAGGTTCCGCGAGACGTTTGTGGATAACGGTTACCTGGATATGTACCAGGTAATGAAGGCGCTGCGGGAGGTGAACTTCGACGGCATCGTGATTCCCGACCACGTCCCCGGCGGCGGCTATCCGGCGGCCAATAACGCCTACACTGTGGGCTACATGAAGGCCTTGCGCGACCGCGTCAACGCCGAGCGCCGGCCCGCGTAGTCCTCTCGCCTGCTATACTGCTCCTATGCTAAGTCGCCGCGTGTTCTGCACTCTGGCCGCGGGAACCTCCCTCCTGCGCGCCCAGTCCCAGGGACCCTCTGAAATCAAAATCGACGATCTGAAGCAAAAGTACGACAAGGGCGAGAAGCTCTTCTACCTCGACGTCCGCGAGCCCAAGGAGCTCGAGGAGCTCGGCACCCTAAAGGGGTTCGTCAACATCCCGCTCAGCCAGGTGGAGGCGCGGATGGGTGAGATCCCCAAAGACCGCCCCGTGGTGGTGTATTGAAACGCCGGCAAGAGAGCTGCCCGTGCGGCAGAGATCCTGACCAAGAACGGCTACAAGACCGTGCAGTACTGCGGCCTCAAGGAGTGGAAGGATAAGAACTACCCACTCATTTATCCCAAGGCCAAGTAGTCCGCGGGCCCGGTGGCTACCTCGACGCCGCCTCGAATTCGGTCATCCAGATGTTGCCGGTGGTCTCCAGCAAGCTGAACACGACTTTGTCCACGGCGATGGATGGATTAACGGCGACCGGGTCGCCGGCGGCCAGCAGCGAGCGGCGGGCGTTGTGGAAATGCTGCACGTCCATCGTCGATCCGACGGGCCGCTTGGTGGCGGGATCCAGGCGCTGGGCGCGCAGGCAGCGGGAACCGTCGCGCTCCGACAGGAAGTAGAGCAGATTGCCGTCGGGCGACCAGGCCGCGTAGCGCTCCATCCCCAAGCCGTCCGTAACAGGGATCCAGTCCTTTTCTTCCACCGGCCCCGCCCCCGGCCGCAAGGGGTCGCGGAACGGAGCGACGAACACGCGGCGGCCGGTGGGGCCGGCAATGGCGTGAAAGGCGATCCAGCGATCATCGGGCGAGAATCGCCCCATCGACAGAGAGTAGGTGGGATGCCGGATGATCGGGATCCGCTTTCGTTGCCCGGGCGTCACCAGGCCGATCGGCTGGCCCGCCACCTGTTCGTCGAGAAGCCTGGTTCCGTCGTGGGACCAGCCGGTGGCGATGAAGCAGTCCTCACAGACCAGCTCCGGGTCGCCTCCGGACAGCGAGACCACGTATAGCTGGTTCGTACCAGAGACGTAGGCAACCTTGGAGCCGTCCGGGCTGATGCGCGGGTTTCCGCCGGAGGTCGCCACAAGCGCCTCTTTGCCGCTCCCCAAGTCTTTCCACCAGACACTCGCGCTGCCGGCGTGCTTCAGGTAGGTCACCCTCTTTCCGTCGAGCGACACGGAAGGCCGGTCCTCGGCGGCTTCTTCCTGGGTGAGCCGCTGGGGAGGTCCCTTCACCACGCCCCGATTCGCATCGAGCGGCAGGCTCCAAACGTCGAGGTTTTCGCTCAGGCTGGCGAACACCAGGCGCGTGCCCCCGCCCGGCAGCACCCCGGCCGAGGGCGAGCGCTCCGAGCTGGCGCCGAAGGTCAGGCGTTCCGGTTCGCCCTGAGGCTGCCAGGTCCGATGCGAGATCGCCAGGTGCCAGACATTGCGCGCATCCCCAGAACGCGCTGAAAACAGGAGGCGGCTGTCCCCGTTGCGGTCCGGAAGCCAGGCCGCGGCCGTGACCCAGTCGCCGCTGAAGCCTCCAAAAGCGAATTTCCGTCGCCGCAGCGCGGGAAGGACTCCGGTCTTCACGGCCGCGTTGCGGTCGCCTTCGAGCGGGGTGATCCACCAGTCCATTTCCCGAGCCAGAGTCCCCGGGTCCCCGGCGTCGCGCACACCCAGGAAGGCCAGATGCTTGCCGTCCGGCGACCACACCGGACAGGCGGCGGAGTGGAACTCCGGCTGGATCTGCCGCCTCTGGTCCCCGCCCACGGGCGTCACATATACTTTGCCCTGAATCAGCGCCTGGAAAGTCAGGCCGCCGGTCCAATAGGCAAGGTGTTCGCCGCTCGGCGAGAATCGCGGCCCCCGGCCTTCTTTGGCGATCCGACGGGGTTCGCCGCCGAGGGTGGAGACGACGTAGACGCCACCGCCGTCTTGCTCGGAGCGGTAGGCAAGCCTCGACCCGTCGGGAGAAAACGCCGGCTCGCGCTCGTCGGCTTCGTGACTCGTCAGCCGCAGGCGCTCGCCGGTGGCCACCTGCTGCACCCAGATGTCCAGACTGCTTTCCGCCCCGGAGGACGCTCCCCGGTCGGATGCGTAGGCTACGAGCTTTCCATCGGGCGAGAGAACCGGATCGATCGCCAGACCCGCATCCGAAGTGAGCCTGGTGAGAACCGGCTGCGTCGTAGGGACGCGGCCGCCGCCCCGGACGCTGCGCCACCAGACGACTGCCGCGGCGGTTATACCTATCAGAATTACAAGAGCAGCCGGCCACGCCGCCGCCCTCAGACCCCGGCGGCGCGGCGCCGGGATCGCGCTCTGGCCCGATTCCGACTCCTCCTTCAGCTCCTCCAGCAGGGTCCTCACGTCGTCCATGTGCTGCAAGCGACGGGCCGGGTCCTTCCGCAGACAGCGGGCGATGATTCTTTCCATCTCGCGCGGCACTCCGGCGGCAATCTCGCTGGCCGGCGGGGGCTCCTGATACAGAATCGAGGAGAGGGTCGAGATCTTCGTCTCGCCCCGGAAAGCGCGCCGCCCGGTGACCATCTCGTAGAGCACCGACCCGAACGAGAAGATGTCCGAGCGCGCGTCCACCTTCTTGCCCTCGGCCTGCTCGGGCGACATGTAGGCTACGGTGCCGATGATGGCGCCCTCTTCGGTGCGTGGGCCGAGTGTTTCGGTAGCCGCCAACTCCTCCGTTTCGCTGCGCTCCGTGAGCTTGGCCAGCCCGAAGTCCAGCAGCTTAAGGTGGCCCTTGTCGGTCACCATGATGTTGCCGGGCTTGAGGTCACGGTGAACGATACCTGCTTCGTGGGCGGCTGCCAGGGCGTCGGCGATCTGGATGGCCGAGCGCAACGCTTCGCGCAGCGGCAGGCCCCGGTGGCCGATCAGCCGGTCGAGGGCCTGGCCAGTCACGTATTCCATCACGATAAAATCTCTTCCGTTCTCGCTGGTGATGTCGTGGATGGTGATGATGTTGGGGTGGTTGAGGGCCGAAGCCGCCTTGGCTTCCTGCACGAAGCGCTTCCTGCGCTCCGGGTTGGCCACTGCGTCGGGGCGGAGAACCTTGATCGCAACAGGACGGTCCAAGTGGGTGTCGTAGGCGCGATACACGACGCCCATGCCGCCCTCACCGAGCTTTTCTTCCACACGGTAGTGACCCACCGAGTCGCCGATCATTCCGCCCCCCATCGGCTATACTACACCCTTGATCCTCAAACACACCAGCGCCAAGGCCAAGCTGCGGGAGAAGGGATTCCTGCTCGGAGCCTTTGTCGAGATCGCCGCTCCCGAGATTGTGGAGATACTCGGAGCGGCCGGCCTCGACTTCGCCGTCATCGACGAAGAACACGGCGCCCTCGATCCGCAAACCGTGGCCGCGATGATCCGAGCTTCCGCCTCCTCCGAAATCGCGCCGATCCTCCGGGTCCGCGAGAACGCCCCCGGCCCGATCCTCCAGGCCCTCGACCTGGGCGCCGCCGGACTCCACGTCCCCCAAATCGGCTCCCGCGAGCAGGCCGAGGCGGCTGTGCGCTACACGCGCTATCCTCCCGCCGGTGAGCGCGGCTTCAACCCCTTCGTCCGCGCCTGGAGCTTCGGCGCCGCGCCCGTCGAGGAAGACGTGCTGCTGGTCCTGCACCTCGAGGCCGGCCAGGCTGTGTCTGCCGCCGAAGACATCCTCAGCGTCCCCGGCATCGACGTGGCCTTCCTCGGCCCGTACGACTTGTCGATGACACTAGGTATTCCCGGCCAGGTGACCCACGAGCGTGTCCGCGCCGCACTGCGCGCCGTAGGGGAAGTGGCTGCCCGCCACGGCGTCGCTCTCGGCGCCTACGCCAACACCGTGGACCACGCCGATCTCTGGCTCCAGCAAGGCGTGCGCTACCTGGCCTGCGGCGTCGACCAGAACATCCTGCTCCGGGCAGCGCAGGATATCCGCCGCCGCGTCGATGAGAAACGACTATGACCCAGCTCCCCATCCTGGCCTTGCTGGCCGCCAAGAGCATATTCCTGATTACCGACGCCGAGGGCGTGGCCGGCGTCTGCCGCCAGGACCAGACCGATCCCAAGAACGCCGAGATGCGCCAGCTCCTCACCGGCGAGATTAACGCCGCCGTGGAAGGCTTCTTTGCCGGCGGCGCCGATGAGGTCATCGTCCTCGACGGTCACGACGGCAGCCAGACCCTGTCGGCCCTGACCATCCATCCCAAGGCCAAGCTCCTGGCCGGTCCGCTGGGCGTCACCCTTACCCTGGAGCGCCGCTACGCTGCCCTGGCCTTCCTCGGCCAGCACCCCAAGGCCAACGTCCAGAACGCCATCATGGCTCACAGCTTCAGCTCCCTGGGTATCCAAAATATGCTGGTCAACGCGCAGCCCGTAGGTGAGACCGAAATCTGGACAGCCGTCGCCGGCGCCTACGATACGCCCGTGATCTTCCTCAGCGGGGACCGCGCCGCGGCCGAAGACCTGCGCGCTCTCGTTCCCCAAGCGGAGCTCGCCGTGGTCAAGGAAGGCCTGGGCCGCTACACCTGCCTGTCGCTCTCCGCCCCGCAAGCACGCGACACCATCCGGGCCGCCGCCACCCGCGCCGTCCAGAAGATCGGCCAGATCCGCCCCTACAAGATCGAAGGCCCGGTAACTCTCCAGATCGAATACACCACGCGCAACTCGCTCTCGATCGACGCCGGCCTCCGCCCCGGCGCCGAGGTCCTCGACGACCGCACCATCCGCTACCGCGGTAAGGACCTGATCGAGGCGTGGACCCGCTCGCGCCTTCGATAGTTATTGCAGCAACTCGGCGTCTATCGTCACCGTGGCGCGGACCTGCACCAGGCCGGTTTCGATGGGCGTAGTCGGAGCAGCAGCGGTGGGAGTTTCGCCTCGCACCAGGGGCGAAACGGTGGCGCCCTCGGTGGCGGAAAAAATGGCGCCGATCCGCCCACCCAGTCCGGCGACAATGGCTTCGGCATGCGCCCTGCCCTGTTTGGCGGCCAGACCCAATACCTGCATGCGCACGGGTTCCTGATCCTTGATGGTGAATTGCAGGCCGCCCACGTTGTTGGCGCCGGCTTGACTGGCGGCATCGATCACCGTGCCTACCACGGAAAGATCGCTGATGTTCACTTCCACAATGTTGCTCGCCGTGTAACCCGTCAGTATCGGCGGCAAGTCTTGATTATACCTGTAGTTCGGCGTGAGCGAGTAGCTGGTAGTCTGGATGTCGGCGGCGGGGCCGAGCACCTGGCGCAATTGGGCCAGGACGCCTTCCACCCGGGCGGCGTTCTGCACATTCGCTTCTCTCGCCGTGGCCGCCTGGGTAATCACGCCGACATTGAGTTTGGCCAGGTCGGGCTTGACCATGATTACGGCCTCTCCCACCGCCCGCACCAGGCGTGGTGTTTGGGCATGCGCCGTGGTGACAAGCCACACCGACGCCAGAATGAATGTACCCTTGGTCATAGCTTCCTCCCACTCTCCATAGTAACGGAGGATATGTTGGCCGGTTCCTTATCTCTTCCGCCACCCTCGCCCTGGAACGCCGCTACGCCGGCCCGGCGACCGGCGCTGAAGTCGTCGACGATTGCACCATTCGCTATCGCGGCAAGGACTTCCTGGAAACCTGGACCCGCCTGGCGTAAGAAGCTGAAAGCTAGTCCGGCGGCCACACGTCCTGGGCACGCCGCCGCCGCGGCGCAGCGAAAGCTTGCGAAGCTGCCCTCCCGACAGCTTCTGTCCAAAGCCGGGCTGCTCCCTTAGCAGGAACGTCTTCGGCAGCGGACCTTCGCCGGCCAGCTTGAACGACCCGAAGTCCCTGTACCAATGTCCGTCGGGGACTTCGGGATTGCTGCTGATCCACGCCATGAGAGTCAGAAGATCCGCCTTCGTGATCTCTCGGGTTCGCGCCCTGTCTTCCAAGTGCCTTCTGACCCCCGGGGGCAGCTTCGTCCAATCAATGCGTGGCATCGAAGTCAGCCCCGAAGATCACCTTTTCGATTTCTCTCCACTGCCGGGGCGCTTTGGCATCATCTGGGGTTGACTGGAACTCATCGACGAGACGGGCCAGCTTCGGTGTTCGGGCTTCGTTGACGCGCTCAACCAGGGATTCAACGGACTGAAGCATGTGGACTACTTCGTCGGGTCGCCGCAGCCCTTCGACGGCTTCGGTGAGTTTCTGGTTGCCCAGCGACTGAACGGCTTCGAGGATGCAATCAACGGATACCCGGAGCGAACCGTCCTGGTCCAGGGTACCCATTTGCAGTGTTCGCTCCCCAAGGCGCGTTATCATGCGCTGAACGTCAGCGGGATCGATGACGACGTCAGTCTGGGAGAGCTCTTCAAGAAGCTGAATGAAGGTGAGCACTTGGCTGCCTCTCTCCACTCATGGTATCGCGACGGCGGCGAGTATATCAACCACGGTGATCGGCGGACTGTATGATGCGGGGACTGGCCAGGTGCGGCCCCATGATACGATGGCCGCATGCGTTTCACAGGCGTTCTGCTGCTGCTGACAACTCTCTCCTGGAGCCAGGAGCGCCGCCCCTTGCAGGTGGGGGATGTCCACGCCCAGCGCACCGTGTCGGATCCCCAGGTGTCGCCGGACGGCCACTGGGTGGCTTACACGGTCGGCGCCGCGGACCGGGCGGAGGATACCAACGATACCGACATCTGGATGGCAAGGTGGGACGGTTCCGAGCGGGTGCGGGTCACCTCCAGCAAGGAAGCCGAGACGGCGCCCCGGTGGAGTCCGGACGGCAGGTGGCTGGCGTTTCTGTCGGCGCGGGCGGCCAAGGACAAGGGGACGCAGATCTGGCTGCTCCCGCGGGCCGGCGGCGAGGCGACGCAGCTCACTTCCGTCGACGGCAGCGTGAGCGACTACGCCTGGGCGCCGGATTCGGGGCGCCTGGTGTTCGTGTTGTCGCCCCGTGAAGAGGAGCCCCGCAAGGAAGGCGAGAAGCCGAAGACGCCGCAGCCGATCGTGATCGATCGCTACCACTTCAAGGCGGACACGGAAGGCTACCGGACTAAGCCGGGCGGGCGCCTTTGGCTTTTCGACGTGGCGGACAAGAAGGCCCAGCGCCTGACCGCAGACGACCTGGCGGAGGCCCAGCCGGCCTGGTCGCCGGACGGCTCGCGAATCGCGTTTGTGAGTAATCGGGCGGGGGAGGCGGCCCGCTACGAGCGGTGGCAAATATGCGTCACAGAAGCCCAGCCGGGAGCCGCGGTGCGCGTGCTGACCGGCGACGACCGCATCGCGGGCGGACGCGGCGGCCGGCCCCAGTGGTCGGCGGACTCCGGGCGCTTGTACTTTCTGCTGGGGCGCGAGCCGAAATATCACGCCTACAACCGGATGAGACTGGCAGCCGTCCCGGCGGCGGGCGGAGGGTCGCTGCAAGTGCTGACACCCTCGCTCGACCGCTCCATCGGCGGCCTCACGCGGCTCAGCTCCGGTGAGCTGGCGTTCCTGATTACCGACGACAGGAGCGAACTCCCGGCGCGGATGGCGCCGGCAGGCGGCGCGATCACCAAGTTGGCGGAGGGCCGGCAGGTGGTCTCCGCGTTGTCCGAGGCCGCGGGACATATGGCGGTGCTGGCCTCGACCGACGAGATGCCGGCGGAGGTCTACGCTCTCGAAGCCGGCAAGCTGCGGCGCCTGACCGCGCACAACGAGGAGTGGCTCCAGAAGGTTGCCCTCGGCGAGACCCGCGAGGTGCAGTTCCGCTCGCCGGACGGCGCCGACGTGCACGGCTTGCTCACCCTCCCGCCCGGGTATCGGCCCGGCGCCAAGTTGCCGCTTCTCCTGCGGATTCACGGCGGGCCCAACGGCCAGGATGCGCACGGGTTCCAGTTCGAGCGCCATCTCTTCGCGGCCCACGGGTATGCCGTGCTGAACGTCAATTACCGGGGCAGCGCCGGACGCGACGAAGCGTTCCAAACGGCGATCTTCGCCGACTGGGGCGGCAAGGAAGTCGTCGATTTGCTGGCCGGCGTCGACCACGTTATTCGGATGGGCCTCGCCGATCCGGCGCGGCTGGGCATCGGCGGCTGGAGTTACGGGGGCATCCTCACCGACTACACCATCGCCCGCGACACCCGGTTTCGCGCGGCCATCAGCGGGGCCGGCAGCGCCCTGCAGCTCTCCGTCTACGGGTCGGATCAGTACATTGAGCAATACGACCTCGAGTTGGGATTCCCGTGGAAAGCGCGGGATCTCTGGCTGAAGCTCTCCTACCCGTTCTTCCAAGCCGACAAGATCCGGACTCCCACGCTGTTTCTCGGCGGCGAGAAGGATTTCAACGTGCCGGTGATCGGCGGCGAGCAGATGTACCAGGCCCTGCGGGCCAACGGGGTGGACACGCAACTGGTCATCTACCCCGGCGAGCGACACGGCCTCCGCAAGCCCAGTTACGTGCAGGACCGGCTGGAGCGGTACCTGGCCTGGTACAAGAAGTATCTAGGCGGCGCGACGCCGGCGGTCACCTCGGCCACGGCCCTTCCCTGACGCCGGGTTTCCCCCCCACTGTGGTTAAATGAGGAGCTATGCGCCTCCTCCTAACCCTCTCCTTGGCCGCCGCCGCAGCCCTCTCCGCCCAGGACGTCACCCCCCAACGCCTCGCCGCCGCCGACAAGGAACCGCAGAACTGGCTTTCCTACGGCCGCACTTACAACGCCCAGCGCTACAGCCCGCTCGAGCAGATCAGCCGCAGCAACGTCCGCCGCCTGGTGGCCGCCTGGAGCTTCCAGACCGGCGACGCCCAGGGTGGCATGCAGTGTACCCCCCTGGTGGCCGACGGCGTCATGTACCTCTCCACCGCCATGAACAAGGTCTTCGCCCTCGACGCCGCCACCGGCCGCAAGCTCTGGAGCTACATCTACGAGAAACCCAAAGCCATCGCCCCGCTCTACGGCCCCTGGAACCGGGGCGTCGCTCTGGGGCACGGCATGGTCTACCTCGGGACCAATGACAACCACCTCATCGCCCTCGACGCCAAGACCGGACGCGAGGCCTGGAACGTCAACATCGAGGACGTGGTCTCCTGCGGCTGCAACATCACCGGCACGCCTCTCGTTATCAAGGATAAGGTCATCGTCGGAACCACCGCCGGCGACTCCGCCCACCGCGGCTACATCAACGCCTTCGACGCCCGGACCGGCCGCCAGGTCTGGCGTTTCTGGACCATCCCCGGTCCCGGCGAGCCCGGCCACGAGACTTGGAAGGGCGACTCCTGGAAGACCGGCGGCGGCTCCTCCTGGCTTACCGGCTCCTACGATCCCGACCTCAACCTCCTCTATTGGGGCATCGGCAACCCCGCCGCCGACTTCTACGGCGACTCCCGCCAGGGCGCCAACCTCTACACCGACTCCCTGGTAGCCCTCGACGCCGACACCGGAAAGCTCAAGTGGCACTTTCAAGAAGTCCCGCATGATGTTTGGGACTGGGACAGCGCCTACGAGCCCATCCTGGTCGATCTGCCCGTCAAGGGCCGGCCGCGCAAGCTCCTGGTCCACGTCAACAAGGGTGGGTTCGTTTTCGTAGTCGACCGCACCGACGGGAAGTTCGTGGCCGGATGGCCCCTGGTCGAGAACCTGAACTGGATCAAGGGTGTGGACGAGAAGGGCAACCTGGTGGGCCGCAACGAGCCGGTCCTGGGCCAGCCGACGCTCATCTGCCCCTCCATCGGCGGCGGCCGCAGCTGGAACCATGCCGCCTTCCATCCGCAGACCGGCTGGTTCTACACGACCGGCATCGAGTGGTGCCAAACCGTGACCACCCGCAAAGAGGACCCTAAGGAGGGCCAGCCTTTCTTCGGCGGGGACTTCGCACTAAAGCCGGCGGTGAAGGGCGAGTCGGGCGGCCACCTGGGCGCTTATGACGCCGTCACCGGCAAGCGCCAGTGGATCTACCGCTCGAAGTACCCGCTGCTGGCCTCCCAGTTGGCCACGGCCGGCGGACTGCTCTTCACCGGCGACGCCGAGGGCGAGTTCTTCGCCCTGGACGCCGCCTCCGGCAAGAAGCTGTGGAGCTTCCAGACCGGCGCCGGCCACCGCGGTTCGCCCATCAGCTATGCGGTAAAGGGACGACAGTATATAGCTACTCCCGTCGGCTGGGGCTCCGCCCTGGCCGGTCTGATGCCGCAAATCTGGCCCGAGACCGAACACTTCCAGCAGGCCTCGAGCCTCTTCGCCTTCGCCTTGCCGGAGTAACGCGATGCTGGTCCTGCTGGCATTGGCGCTGGCCCAAGCGCCGGAAATCGAAAGAGGCAGCGCCATCTTCGCCGCCAGTTGCGGGATCGGCTACTGCCACGGCAAGCAAGGCGCCGCCAGCCGCGGCCCGCGCCTGGCCGGACGCAAGTTCGACCGCGACTACCTCACCAAAGTAGTTACCGAAGGCGCCGGCAACGGCAACATGCCCTCCTTCGCCAAGCTCTATTCCAAGAGCGAGATCGCGGCCGTAGTGTCGTACCTCCTCAGCCTATCCGGCAGCCTCTCCCCGACCCCCGACCCCCAGCCCCCGACCCCCACGGTCGAGGCCGGCCCCATCCACCCGGGACAGGCGGTATTCCAACGGCACTGCGCCACCTGCCACCGCTTCCAGGGACGCGGCTCCGATGTCGGCCCCGACCTGGACTCCCAAGCCGGGCGGCCCGCCGCAGAGATCACGCGGGACATCCTGGAGCCCGACGCCAGCCTGTCCCTGCAGCCCGTCGAGGTGGTCACCAAGTCCGGTGAGCGGATCGCCGGTATCCAGAAGCAGGAGACGACCGACCGGGTCCGGATCTACGA
>JBGOUV010000320.1:0-8085 GCA_041477815.1 Terriglobia bacterium
GTGAGGTAGGGATTCCCGGTGCGCCGCCGCCTCCCCCACCCCCGCCACCTCCCCCACCCCCGCCGCCTCCGCCCCCTCCGCCACCGCCACCGCCTCCACCCCCGCCGAAGCCCGACACCCCGCCCGGCGACCTGCTGGTGATCGTCGTCGACAAGAACGGGAAGCCGGTGGAAGGCGCCAAGGTAACGATCAAGGGACGCGTGTCGCGAAGCGGGACGACGGACGCGGACGGCAAGGTGTTGTTCTCCGGCCTGCCGCCGGGCGCTTACAGCACCACTGGCTTCAAGATCGACGCCGGACGGGACTCCGGCTCGGGAGTGGTCGTCTCCGCCCAGTTGCGGGAGGCCCACCTGAAGCTGGTCAAGACGGTCACGGCCAGAATCGTCAGCCTGACCTTCCGGTCCGATCATGGGCTGTTGAAGCAGTCTCACCCCGGGAGCGGTAAAGAAGCCTTTTACGACAACAAGGTGCCATTCCCCAAGCCCGAGTGGACGCGCGGCGGGAAGTCACATCCTATTTCCCACACCCGGAAAGAGCAGATCAAGGTCGACATCGAGATGGAGTTCACCGTGGAGCCCAAGGGCTGCACCGCCGAGCTCAGCGAGATCCGCGGCAAGTCGGATGACGACTTTCTGACCTTCGAGAAGCCGGTGAGCCAGACTATCACCACCAAGCGTTTTCCCTTCACCGCGCTGACCGGCCAGAAGGAGCTGCCGAATTTCGTGGATTTGATCGAGCGGACGGTTACCTGGAAGGCGATCGTGGACGGCGATACTATCGAGGCGGGCAGCAGCGGTGAACACAAGATCTACGTCACCCTGGCCAAGCCCATCGGAAAGATGGAATGGATCGAGTTCCAGGGATTCCGGGAAAGCGGCGCCGATCAGGATGTCACCGAGAAGCGCCTGGAGTATTCGGTGAAGGCGGCCCAGAAGACCGGAGAGAAGGACGAGCAGGAGAGCGTGGACGCGATCTTCGGGCAGATGAAGAAGGACGGCATCGGCTATTTCCTGCCGAATCTTTGGACGGAGGACGGAAACCAGACCGGGGTCGTACCGAAACCGAAGCTGCAGGAGTACCTCTGGTTGTGCAACGTGGCCAAGGCCAAAGGGCAGTGCCACAATATTGCGGCGTCCTTCACGCTGGCCTGCCGGATCCTGGGAGTCCAGGGGTCCTTTGAGGTCGGGTTCATGTTCGGCTGGCCGGGCGTTGACAATGACCCGCCCCATGCGCCGACCAAGCCCTCCGCAGGGGGGAAGAACGTCCTAGGGAAGTATGACGGAGGATCCTTTACGAACCGGTGCACCCGGAAACATGAAATCCCACAGCATACCTCCGAGGACGAGGTCATCCTTTTCATCGACGGCGCCAACCAGCCCAACAATTTCGAGGGCGTGGCGTGTTACAAGAAAAGGGTCCTCTACGCCATTGGTGACGCGATATTCGACGATTTCCCGGATCCCGATGACAACGCCTCGACGTACTTCGCAAGCCGCAAGGACAAAGACTTCCTCCGCTCCCAGGTCAAGGACTGGAACGTGGGCGAATTCCGGTTGGTGTTCGGTCGCAAGGGTGCAAAGGCGTTTCGATGCCCGAAGCCGTTCCCCTGGGCGACCATGAAGGCACTCGAATATAAAGATCCGTCCAGTACCCAGGAGGTACACGAGGTAGCTTGGTTCAAGTGGGAAGAGGGGCGGACCAAGAAATGAGGAGGCCGGGCTGCCGTCTGGGGATCTGCATAACCGGCGCGGTGCTGGCCGGCGGGTGGCTGGGAGGACAAAACAAGATGGCGGACGATCCTTTCTACAACAAAGTGGTGCTTGAGTTGATCGAGCCGCCCGCGGCGGTACGCGAGTCATTCGCGGCGGCGCTCCGGGATCCCGGGCGGACTCCGGCGCCGAAATCGGAACTGGCCTTGCAACAAGCAACGTCGTGGCTGGCCTCGCTCCTGAAACCGGAATACGGACCGCGCGAAGACACCGCCTTTGTCACCCTCCCGCTGGAGAACGGGATCTGCGATACCATCCGGGCGCGCTATCGCGTGGACGGCGTGGACGTCGATACAGCACAAAGCCGCTACGTGATCAGCATCACGGTGCGGGGGATGAAGCCGCCGGCGGGCGCCACAGACCTGGAGAAGGCCCAGAGCGTCACCCGGCAGATTTTCGCCAAGCAGGACCGCATCCATCTCCAGTTGACCGGACCGCGGAAGGGAGGGTCGTTTGGCCTGCAAGGCGGCCCCCCGCTCGATAAGGAATGGGCCTACTGGGTGGACTCGTTGCAGTGGTGGTCCGAGGGAGATACGGTAGGATTTCTCCTGCTGCGGGCGCCGGGCGGCCCGAATCGGGCGTTCATTACTCCGGAGGAGGCCGACAACCGGAGGTGGTTCGAGTAAGGAGAGCTTATGGCAGCCAGCTTCCTGAAGGTCTTTATTGACGGTAAAGAACTGACCGGCGAATTCAGCGAGGACGCCATCCTGGGCGAGGTCGAGGTGCGGCAGGAACTCAACCACCACTGGTGGTGCTCGGTGGAATGCCGGCAGACGGAAGACCGCCGCTTTCCCATCGAGGACTCGCTGGGCAAAAAGCTGAAGGTCGTAGCGGTGGACGAAGAGGGCGCGTCCCACACGTTGTTCGACGGCTTCGTGCTGGAAGGCGAGCTGGAATACGAGATTTTCGGCAGCTTCACGGCGCGGCTGACCGGGGTGACCCGGTCCTACAAGATGGACGTGACGCCGCGACAGGCCTACTATATGGCTAAAGGCCTGGATGAGGTCGCCAACGAGATGGCGGGCCGGGTGGGGCTGAGCGCGGACTTGATCTTCCAGCCGATAAAGCCGCCCCTCAGCTACGTCCAATGGGGCCAGACGGATTTCGCGTTCCTGCAGCGCCTGGCTGACGATCACAAGTGCTGGATCCGGCCCACGGACAAGGGGTTGGAGATCTTCGACACGTTCCAGGACGGCTCGAAAGTCGGCTGGCGCGGTGAGGAGGGGTTGCGCGAATTCGACCTGAGTGGCCGGCTGGGACAGCCCTCCATGAACGGCGCCCACTACTACGCGCCGGACATGACCAGCCAGGTCTACACGAAAGTGAAAGAGGCCCCGGAGTTCTTCGATGGAGCCGGGCCGATGGCGGACGCGGTCAAGAAGGCGTCGGAAGACAATCTGCCTCCCGGGTACGCGGTGCAGCGGTCGCGAGCCAACACGCTGGAGCAGTACGAAAACCTGCTCAAGAAAGAAAGCGTGCGGGCCATCGGGGGGAAGATCCTGGGGCACGGGGTCAGCCGCAATGAAGAACTGCTGCCCGGCAACACGGTGCAGATCGACGGCGTGCTGGATGCGGCGGGACTATACGGGCTGGTAAAGGTGATCCATCGCTGGACCAAGAACGGGTATATGAACGAATTCTGGTGCACGCCCTGGCAGAACTACACGAATCCCGTGGCCCCGCGACTGCGAGAGTGGCACGGGATCGTCCCGGCGCGGGTGGTGGCTAACGACGATCCTAACAATACCGGACGAGTGAAGGTGAAGTTTTACTGGCAGGAGGACAGCGAGACGTTCTGGGTCCGTACCATGACGCCGCACGCGGGAGCGGATCGCGGCTTCTTCTTCATGCCGGAGGTGGGTGACGAGGTAGTGGTGGCGTTCGGCGACGGGGACCCGGAGCGGCCCTGCGTGATCGGATCGATCTGGAACGGCGTGGATTCGGCCCCCACCGAGGAGTTCTGGGGTGGTGAGTACAAGGACGATGACGTGAAGCGGATCGTCACCAAGTCCGGCCACCGGATTCAGATCGTGGACAAGCCGGGTAAGGAATCGATCGCTATCGCCACGCCTAAGTATCTGAAGATCACCCTGATCGAGAAGACCGACGAGACCGGCCGGTCGGCGATCACCGTCTGCTCGGAGAACGGGGACATTCTGTTGAGCGCGCCGAACGGGCGCATCCATTTCCGTAGTAAATACTTCTCCCGTGAGGTAGGGTAAAGGAGGCTGTGCCATGCCAGTGTTTGATGCCGCAACCAAGATCGGGCGCCGCGTGCCCGATCCGCTGACCGACAAGAAACTGTGCCCGCAGGGATGCCTGGCGTGGCCGATGATCAACAGCACCACCGCGCTGGGGATGTACATGGGGACCGATGTGGTGGTGGTGCATGGCAATCAGTGGCGGCACATTGACGCCAATGTCACGGTGAACATCGGCGGTAACCTCCAGACCACCATCTTCAAGAACGAGATCCGCATGATCATGATCAACCAGACGATTACGGTCATCGGCAACCATACGCTGACCGTGATCGGGGTCTCCAACATCACTCGGGTGGGGGCGCATATCACCCTGAACATTGCCGTGTACAACAGCACCTACATCGCGGTGAAGAATGAGCTCCACTGCGCGCCGAACGCCAAAACCGAGCCGACCTCTAAGTACAAGGTCGCGTGCTTTGAAGGCAAGGTCATTTACTGCATGTCGCAGGCAAACATCGTCATCGACAACAAGTTCGCCGCGGTGGTGTTAGCGGTGAGCGGATACAAGTGCGACATTGCCATGCTCAAGACCGACGCCAAGGCTCTGGAGAACAAGGCCTGCGCCCTGAAGACCGAGGCCACCGGACTGAAGGCCTCGGTGGCGGCGCTGAAGGCGGCGGCCCGCGGCATCAAGGCCCGAGTTAGCGCGCTGGCCGCCCAAGTCGGCGCCAGGTTGGGAGGCCCGCCCACGTCCCTGGGCGCGAACTGAGAGGTTTCCGATGTCGGAGCAGGAATCCAGGCTTACCCCCATCGACCGTACGCGGGAAGTTCTGCCGTGGCGTCGCGCCACCGAGTTGACCGACTGCTTTCTCTATTGGCTGCCGGTCAAGTCCTTCCCCGTGCCGGCCGCGCAGAAGCAGTGGCTGCTGGTGTTTCTGGAGCGCTTCGGCGAGCGTATCGTCAAAAAACTGGGCCTGCGCTCGGAGGTCTTCCTCCAGATGAAAACGCTCTATCCTGACCTGATGGACCCGTTTACTCTGTACGCCCAGCAGGCGGTCCCGTTGGTGGGCCTCATCCGGCGGCCCGGCGCCCCCATACCCAAAGCCCCCACCCCCGAGGAGCTCCAGGACATCATTGACGGCAAGAAGAAATACGTCTTCAACGAGTACATGCCGGACCTGGCCTACTGGTTCGTGAAGAAGGCTCCCAAGGTGCAGCAGCAGTTGTTCCTCGGGCACGGAGGCATGTCCATCATCTCTCTGCAGCCGGACCCCAAGACCGTGCCTCCCAAGCTCATGATCTCGAAAAAGATGCGGGAGCATCCCGTATTTCAAGCCATCGATGTGGATGCTCTCCACGAGCAGACGTTCGCCATGACCGACGATTTCCAGGAAAAGAGCAAGAAGCTCTTGGGGTCGGGGCTGGAATCCCACCCCACCTACCCGGGCCTGCGGTTCATCTTGCCTCTGCTCGAAACCAAGGATTTCTTTCAGCAGCCAAAAGAAGAAAAGGCCAAGTGGTTCGAGATCTTCCAGATTTACTTTGCCGAGAGTCCGGCGGACAAAGGGATGCTGCTGGCGCTCCAGAGCGACGTCGAGGAGGACCTGATCGAGCTGCTGAAGCAGATGCGAGACGAAGATCTGCGCTATCCGGAAAGGTGAGAGTATGGCTGAGCTGAGGAGGGTGCCGTCAGTAGGACTGCAAGTGATCCCCGGGAAGCCGCCGTGGGAGGCGTATCTGCTCGCCGTTTCCGATTTCCCTGTACCGGAGGAAGAACTGGACCCGGTCCGGCGCTTTTTGCAGCGGTTCTCAGCGGCGGCGCAGCAGCGGTGGAAGTTAGTGGCGGAAGTGGGCCTGCAGCTCGTGCAATTGCACCTGAAAGACGGCCCGGCGCGCGTGGCCCAGCACGGGCGGGAATGGATCCCGGCGGTGGGGCTGGGGGTATGGCCCGACCGGGAGCCGCCTCGCGGGTGGACCGACGAGGACTTCAACGAGTTGGGCATGGGGGAAAAGCCGCGGGAGCTCATGTTCCAGGTGCTGCGGGTGACGACGACTCCCGAGGCGAGGAGCCAGGCGCGGGACGTGATGCTGGGCCTGGGAACGCTGGTCCAGATCCTGATCCCCGACAGCCTGGACGCCTTCTTCGACAGGAGCGCACGGACGTTGCTGGCGCCGATTGCCGATCCGGCGTACACCTGCTTCCCGTTCTTCGTGCCGTTGCTGGAGGGGAAGGCGCTTCGGGAGGCCACGGGGCCGCAGTTAACCGCGTGGCTGTGTGGGTGCTCGGTGTACCTGCGGGAGAGCGCGGAGGACAAGGGCATTCTGATCCTGTCCCGGGAGCCGCTGGGGCCGCTGCTCGAGGACCTGGGGGGCAGGCTGCAAACGGCTCCGGAGCCCGTCTGGGTGGTGCCGTGCTGAGTTTTCCGTTTTCACCGATCCACGTGGTGGAGCAGACCTCCACACGGCTGGTGATCGAGGATCCGCCGTTCTATCTGGCGGGAGGAATTTGCCTGGCGGTGGGGCTGGTGCTGGGGTCGTTATGGGGCCTGAAGATCGGGGAGGGAGACTCGCCCGAACGGATGGGCTGGCTGGCGCCGGTGCTGGCGACCCCGTTCGTGATAGCGGGTCTGCTGTTGGTGACGGCGTCGACCACGGCCACCCTGTCGCGTGAGACGTCCCGCCTGACAGTCGAGCGGCGGTACCTCGGGGCGGTGTGGAAAAAGCGGGAAGCTCCGCTGGCGGAGGTGCAGGGGGCGGCGGTGGGGACCGACCAACAGACCCGGCGGCTGAGCTTTGTGTTACGAAACGGGGAAGAGATCGGACTGGGCGTGTTCACGGACCGGAAAGGCTATTACGCCGCGGCCGAGGCGGCCAACCGTTTTCTGCGAGAGTCGGGACGGTAGTGCCTCGTTGCGAAAATTAGTAGCGTGCTGCCCGCAGCCGGCCGGGGGGCCGCCCCACAAGGCTGCGTAGCCAAGCAGTAGGTCATTTCTTCTTCCGCCGCTCGAAGCCCAGCCGCAAAGTGCAGGTGCCGGCCAAGTCGATGCGGGCGCCGTTCTTGATGCGGAGGGCCTTGTTAGGCGGGGCGGGGCGGCGGTCCACCCAGGTGCCGTTGGCGCTTTCGCAATCGATTAGAAAGACTTTGCGGCCGCGGCGGTGGATCTCGCAGTGGAACCGCGAGATCATGCGCTCCACGTCGCGGACCACGATGTCGTTCTTGCCGGCGCCGTCCTGGGCCACCGCGCCGATCGAGATGAGGTCCTTGTCGATGGCGTAGCGCTTGCCTTTGCCCTCCCCGGAGACGATCTCGATGTAGGGGTCCCGGATACGGAGATAGAGAATGAGCAGGACGACGGCGGCCAGACCCAGGACGATCCCGCCGCCGATGAGGAACCAGGTTTTGCGCTTCTGGGCGCCTAGCTCGCGCTGGATGAGGGCATCGAGGTTCTGGATGTCGGGGTCGTCGGGGGCGACCTTCTTGCCGGGGGCGAGGTAGCGGTCGGCGGCCTCGACCTTGCCGGCCAGGAAAGCGTCTTCGGCTTTCTTGAGGGATTCGCGGCGGGTCTTCTCCTTGGTGAGGGACTCTTCTACCTGCTGGACGGTTTGGGCCTGGCGCTGGGCCGCTTCGGCCTCACGCTTCTCGATCTTTTCCAGGGCGTCCTTCCGGCCTTGGAAGGCGGCCGTGTTGTTGGGGTCGAGGATGATGATCTGCGTGTAGAGGCGGGCCTGCTCCTCGGGGTCTTTGGAAGCGAGGGCCTTGGCCATGAGCTGGGAGACCTCGTCCTGCTTGCCCTCGCGGAGGACCTGACCGGGGGTTTGGGGAATGGACCGAACCTTGTCGGCACCGGGGACGATGGCCGGGAGGTTGGTGGGGAGCCGGGGTTGGGGCAGGGATTGAGAGGGGCAGGGCAGGATCAGCAGGAGCGCGAGGCAGCCGGGAATGGCGCGGCGGAGCATCGTCTACTATTCTAGCGAGGCTCCGCCTCAGACCGACGAGGTGTATCGATTTCTCGCGAAGAATTGGGGATGTTGGAGGCCAGCGAGCATCTCTTTGCGCCTTGGCGTCTTTTGCGTGAAATCAATCGGGCATGCCGTTTGCGATGCGCGTGATA
>JBGOUV010000421.1:0-5791 GCA_041477815.1 Terriglobia bacterium
CCAGATTCGCTCCGGGAACAATTCCCAATCCACCGACCAAGCCCGCGGCCAGATCGGAAACGATATCACCGTAGAGGTTCTCGAGCAGGAGCATGTCGAAAACCTCGGGCCGCATGACCAGTTGGAGACAGGTGTTGTCGACGATCATCTCCTCGTGCCGGATCTCGGGAAACTCGGCGGCCGCGGTACGGGCGCAGCGCAGGAACAGGCCATCGCTCATCTTCATGATGTTGGCCTTGTGAATGACCGATATTTTTTTGCGTCCCTCGCGCCGGGCGTAGGCGAAGGCGAAACGGGAGATCCGCAGCGAGGCCTTCTCGGTGATGATCTTGAGGCTCTCCACGACGCCGGGGACGACCTCGTGCTCGAGGCCGGCGTAGAGGTCTTCGGTGTTCTCGCGGAAGATCACCATGTCCAGGTTCAGGTCGGAAAAACGCGTCTGGACCCCGGGCAGCGCGCGGACAGGCCGGAAGTTGGCGTAGAGCTCGAAGTGCTTGCGCAGGGCCACGTTAACACTGGCGAAGCCGCCGCCGATGGGGGTGGTGACGGGTCCTTTGAGGGCTACCCGGGTCCGCTCGACCGACTGCAGAACTCGGTCGGGGAGGACTTGACCGGTGCGGGCCAGGGCGCCGGCGCCGGCCTCGACGGTGTCCCATTCCACGCGGGCGCCGCTGGCCGCCACCGCCTGGACCGCGGCCTCCGCCACCTCCGGACCTATGCCATCGCCGGGAATCAGGGTAACGGTGTGGGTGGACATGGCCTGACTTCATGGTATCATCAGCGTTCTGGGTTATAATGAAGAGTGGATTAGTCCTTCGGAGAGAACCATGATTGATTTGACCGAAACGGCAGTAACCAAAGTCACCGAGATTCTGAGCCAGCAGGAACCTAAGCCGGCCGGGTTGCGCATCGCGGTGGTAGGCGGGGGGTGCTCAGGCTTCCAGTATTCGATGGCCTTCGAGAACAACGCCGGGCCGCTTGACAAGACTTACAACTTCAACGGTCTGAAGGTCATTGTCGACCAGGCCAGCATGCTCTACCTCGACGGCGTGCGGGTCGATTACGTGGAGACCCTGGAGGGCGCCGGCTTCAAGTTCGAAAACCCGAACGTGAAGTCGACCTGCGGGTGCGGCAGCTCGTTCAACGTTTGATCGCTTCTTCATGGCGGAGCCGGCCGAGTGGGACGCTCGCTTTCGCGCGGGCGATCACGCCGGCTCGTCGCCCGATCCTTTCCTGGTTTCTGTAGCAGATTGTATGGACCTGCTGCCCCGGGGTGCGGCGGCGCTCGACTTGGCGTGTGGCGTCGGCCGTCATGCGGCGTGGCTGGCCGGACGCGGGTTGCGCGTGACCGCCGTCGACTTCTCGGCGGAAGCCTTGGCGCGGGTGCAGGACACCGGAGTCGAGGTGACCTGCCGGCAGTTGGACCTCGAGTCGCCGGACGTGGACCTGGGACGCGACGCCTACGACCTGATCTGCGGATTCTTCTTCCTGTATCGCCCGCTGTTTCCCCGGCTGCGTGAGGCGCTGCGGCCGGGCGGCTTGATCGTCTATAAGACCTACACCACCGACCAGCTCCGCTACCCGGGCCGGCCGCGGCATCCGGCGCACCTGCTGGAGCCCAACGAGCTGCTGCGCGTGTGGGAAGGTTTTCGGGTGCTGCGGTACGAGGAGGCGTGGGAAGGGAAGGGTACGGCGGCTATTGCGGCTCGGAAGCCGGGGTGACGGTGGGGATATCGGTGCGGCCGAAATCGGAGCCTTTGCACAGGATGGGTTCTCCTGATATCTTCGCCAGCGCGTAGACGCAGCAGTCGCCGAAATTCAAGGCGGCGGGGTGATTGCCTTTGCCGAAGCGTCTCCAGGCCCGGCGGGCCGCGTCGGACTGGCCACGGTCAAAGGGAATAAGATCGATCTCGGCACTCTGCAAGAACAGATCTAGTTCCAACCCCCGCGCAGGACCATACCGGGCCTCGGCAACCATCCCCGCCTCCAGTGCGGTCACCGCCGAAAGCAGACGTGTTTCTGAACCGAGGATTGCATCGACAAAGGCATCGCAGTCCGGTTCTTCGAACACGATGGCGATCAGGGCCGAGCTGTCAATGACCATTGGTTAACGGGGAATGCCGTGGTCGTCGTACCCCAGGATCTCGTCCGGAGACCGAGGGTCCAGCACGGGCCGACCCGCGCCACGATGGACGATCTCCAGCAGTTTCTCTCGAAGATGGGGGTTTGGACGCCGCCGTTCCTCGCGGGCCAGGCTCTCGCGTAATGCCTGCCGAACCACTTCGGTCATGGATCGCCCGGTGAGGTCGGCCAGCTTGCGCGCCATCTGGTACACCTCGGGGTCCTTTATGTTCAGCGGGGTCAGCTTCTTAGGCACCGCCGGTCCTCCATTCCTCTATATTTTACTCCAATCCTTCAGGATCCGCCGGGCCGCGTTGTACCCCGGGGCCCCCATGACGCCGCCGCCGGGATGGGCGCCGGAGCCGCAGAGGTACAGGTTGCGGATCGGGGTGGCGTAGCGGGCCCAGCCGGCTACCGGGCGGAGGAAGAACATCTGGTCCAGACTCATGGCTCCGTGGAAGATATTGCCGCCCGTCAGGCCGTAGATCCGCTCCAGGTCGAGCGGCGTCAGGACCTGGCGGTGGCGCACGATGGACCGGATGTTGGGGGCGTACTCGGCGATGAGGTCGAGGACGTGGTCGGCGTAGGGTTCTCGCAGGTCGTCCCAGTTGGCGTCGCGGAGGGTGTAGGGGGCGTACTGCAGGAAAATGCCCATGATGTGGTGGCCGGGGGGGGCGAGGGTGGGATCGTAGGTCGTGGGAATGGTCATCTCGATGAGAGGACCTTCGGAGGGACGGCCGTACTTGGCGTCGTCCCAGGCGCGCTCCAGGTAATCCATGCCGGGACAGATATGGATGGTGGCGCGGTGGTGAGGGCCGGCTCCGGGCAGCATGCGGAAGTCGGGGAGGCCGTCCAGGGCCAGGTTCATCTTGAGGGAGGTGCCCTCGGAGCGGAAGTTGCGGATGGCCTCGCGGAACTCGTCGCTGAGCTGTCCCGGCTCGAGCAGACCGAGGAAGGTGCGGCGGGGGTCGACCGAGGAGATCACGAGGCGGGCGCGATACTCCTCGCCGCCGGCCAGCACCACGCCCACCGCCTGGCCGCCGCGCACCAGGATCCGGACCACCGGCGCCGCGCAGCGGATCTCGACACCGCGGCTGCGGGCGCTGGCGGCCATGGCCTCGGTGATGGCCCCCATGCCGCCGCGTACGAATCCCCAGAGCCCGCGAATCCCGGCCAGTCCGCCCATGCAGTGATGCAGTAAGACGTAGGCGGTGCCGGGGGACCGGACGCCGCCGTTGGCTCCGATGACGCCGTCGGTGGCCAGGGTCACCTTCAACTGGTCGCTCTCGAACCACTCGTCCAGGAACTCGGCGGCGCTTTGGGTGAAGATTTTCACCAGGGCGGCGATGTCGCGGCGGCCCAGCTTCCGGAGCCTTGCGGCGAGGCGGACGTACTCAGCGAGATCCCCCAGCGATCGCGGCGGGACATTCGGGGGCACGGTCAGCAGCAGCGGCTCCACGAACTGGGCCAGGCGCTCCAGGTGCTCCTCGTAGGCCGGGTAGCGCTCGGCGTCCTTTTTGGAAAACCTGGCGATCTCCTCGACCGTCCGCCGGCGGTCCTGCCACATGAAGAAGTAGCGGCCGTCGGGAAACGGCGAGAAGAAGGCGGGATCCTTCGGCTCGACATAGTAGCCGAACCTGGTCAGCTCCAGATCGTCGATCACCCGCTGCTGGAGCAAACTGCACAGGTACGCCGCGGTGGAGACGCGAAACCCCGGCCAAACCTCTTCGGTGACACACGCCCCGCCGACCAGTTCGCGATTCTCCAGCACCAAGACCTTCAGCCCGGCCCGCGCGAGATATCCCGCCGTAACCAGACCGTTGTGACCGGCGCCGATGACAACCGCGTCCATGGATGATGGGTCTTGGGTGTTGGGTGTTGGGAAAACCGGCCTGCCGGCACCCAACACCTGCTAGGATAGCTGATGGGTGATGGGTGTTGGGGAACCTGGCCTGCCATCACCCAACACCCGTCACCCAACACCTGCTAAAATGCCCGCTCGGGTCTCTCTCTTCGTTACCTGTCTCGTCGATCAGCTTTTTCCCCGCATGGGGATGGCCATGGCGGAGGTTCTGGAGCGGCTGGGTTACGCGATCGACTTTCCGGAGGCCCAGACCTGTTGCGGGCAGCCGGCCTTCAATTCCGGATTTCGGGGCGAGGCGCGGCTGGTGGCGCGGCAGTTTCTGAAAGCGTTTCGCGACGCCGAGTACATCGTTTGTCCGTCCGGCTCGTGTACGGCCATGGTGCGGCACCACTATGCCGAGTTGTTTCACAAGGACCCGGAGGCGCTGGAGGCGGCGCGGCAGTTGGGCGGCAGGGTGTTTGAGTTCTCGGAGTTCCTGGTGAACGTGGCCGGCCAGGAGGATGTGGGGGCGCGCTACGACGGCGTGGTCACCTATCATGATTCCTGTCATTCGCTGCGCGAGCTGAAGCTGCGGGAGGAGCCGCGGCGGCTGCTGCGCGCGGTGCGGGGGTTGGAGCTGCGGGAAATGGACATCGCAGAGGAGTGCTGCGGGTTCGGGGGGACGTTTGCGGTGAAGTTCGCCGATGTTTCGGGGGCGATGGCGGGGACCAAGGTCGAATCCATCGTGCGCACCGGGGCGGGGGCGGTGGTATCTACTGATGCCTCGTGCCTGATGCAGATTCGGGGCGCGCTGAGCCGGGCCGGACTGCCGATTCAGGCGCTGCACCTGGCCGAGGTCCTGGCGGCCCGCTAAGCTCATGTCCGCCGCCTTTCATGAACGGATCCAGTACGCGCTGCTGGACGAGCGCCTGCAGAAGGCGCTCTATTCCGCCACCGGCCGGCTCCGGGACAAGCGGCTGTCCGGAGTTGGCCCCGACCAGCTTCCCGACTACCAGGAGCTGCGCACTCAGGCCCACCGGATCAAGCAGCACACGCTGGAGAACCTGGACCACTATCTGGAACTGCTGGCCCGGCGGGTGGAGGAGCGAGGCGGGCGCGTGGTGTGGTGCCGGGACGCGGGGGAGGTGCAGAGTTTCATCGGCGATCTGGCTCGCGAGCGGGGCGTCCGCCTGGCCGTGAAGTCGAAGTCCATGACCTCGGAGGAGGTCGGCCTCAACGAAGCGCTGGAGCGCTACGGCGTGGAGGCGGTGGAAACCGACCTGGGCGAGTTCATCATCCAGTTGGCCGGCGAGCGGCCGTATCACATCGTCGCCCCGGCCATGCATAAGACGCGGCAGCAGGTGGCCGACCTGTTTGAGGCCAAGCTGGGGGTGGGGCGCGAAGAAGAGATCCCCCGCCAGACCATGATCGCCCGTACCGTGCTGCGCAAGAAGTTTCTGGAAGCGGGGATGGGGATCAGCGGGGCCAACTTCCTCATCGCCGATTCGGGCGCCGTGGTGATCGTGGAGAACGAGGGCAACGCGCGCCTGACCACCTCGAGTCCCCGCATTCACGTGGCCGTGGCGGGCATCGAGAAGGTGATTCCGCGGGCCGCCGACCTGGCGGTGTTCTTGCAGTTGCTGGGACGCAGCGCCACCGGGCAGACCCTTACCAGTTACACCTCGTTTCTCTCCGGCCCGCGGCGGCCGGGCGAGATGGACGGCCCCGAGGAGTTCTATGTCGTATTGCTCGATAATGGGCGCACGCGCCTCCTGGCCGACCGCGATAAGCGCCAGACGCTGTACTGCATTCGCTGCGGCGCCTGCC
>JBGOUV010000472.1:0-4646 GCA_041477815.1 Terriglobia bacterium
AGAATCTGAATGCCACGAATCAGAGGAATACCCGGGGCCATACCGGTTCTTCTTCACGAGCTTCGACTGTAGCGAGCCGCCACATCTTCATGTGGAGCGGGAGGAGAAGACCTGCAAGTTCTGGCTCCAGCCGCTCGGACTCGCTCGCAGCGAGGGTTTCAGTGCCCGAGAGTTGCGCCGGATTCGCCGCCTCATCGAAGCCCACCTCACTGCTATCCTGGAGACGTGGTATGAGCACTGCGGGTAGCATCGGCAGCGATCCTCGTATTCAGAGGGTTCGCGTGACAAAGGACCAGATCATCGCCGACCTGGCCGACGGGCGCGTCGTTAGTGTGCCGCTGGCCTGGTCCTGGCGGTTGTCCGAAGCCACACCTGCGCAGCGGGCAAACTTTCGTCTCATCGGAACGGGTCAGGGGGTTCATTGGCCTGACGTTGACGAGGACATCAGCGTAGAGGGCTTGCTCCATGGAATCCCGGCGCGCCGGCCAAGTGCTGCAGCGGCCAGGCTGTACACTCCAGGACCGGCTAACCAGCGCATGCAGCCGACGCGCCAAAAACGGGCGCGCGGCTGATGCGCTGGTCGTTAGACATCTGCTGCCGACCGAGCGAGCGTATACTGTAGCGTGGTTTTCCGGTGGGACGCACAGAAGGCCGCGCCAACCTCAAGAAGCACGGCATCGACCCCGGCGAGACCCGCTAGGCCCGCCGGACGGGCTTGACCTGCTAGGCGAAGCGTAGGCTTCGTTTCGGTGCCCGGAAACCGAGGTGCTGCATCAAGGATTTAGCAGCCGCCGGTTCGGGGCTATCGAAACAGCGGCCCGCACCCGACTCCGGCGCCTGCACGCAGCTACCAATCTGCATGACCTGGCGCGGATCCCGGGCAACCGCCTGGAGGCCCTGAAAGGCGACCGGGCCGGGCCATCCGGCATCCGGAGCAACGGCCAGTGGCGCATTTGCTTCCCCTGGCGCGACGGAAGCGTCTACGACGTCGATATCGTGGATTACCACGGAGAGGAAAAGCATGCCTGCCCAGAGAAAGAGACTCCCCCCATCCATCCCGGCCAAGTCCTTCGCGAGGACCTCCAGGATGCCGGGATCAGCCTGAACCAGCTTGCCCGGGACCTGCGGGTCCCCATGAACCGCATCAGCGCCATCGTCAACGGTAAGCGCTCCATCACCGCCGACACCGCTCTGCGCCTGGCCCGCTGCTTCGGAACGTCCGCGCAGTACTGGATGCACCTTCAGACGGCCTACGATCTGGAGGTGGCCGGCCCAGAGCTCGCCGTCCGCGTGGAACGCGAGGTCCTGCGCCGCGCTGCCGCCTGACGGGCGAGGCTCGCGCGGGCGATCTCCAGGATGCTCCCGGATGCTCCCCAGACGGTACCGCATTCTCAGTCCCTTCGGTTATAATCCAGCGGGAGGTTCCCATGGATCGCAGGAGTTTTCTCGGCTGGACGCCCTTGGCGCTGCTGGCTCCGATGCAGGCCCTGGCCCAGGAAAAGAGCAAGCTGAAGATCACTTCGGTCCGGCTGGTGCAGACCCGGCCGCGCCGGCCCCTCCCCACTTACACTCCCGCCGCCGGCTCCTGGTCGACCGGAGGCGTGGAAGTGGCCAACCCCATGTCCATCTACCCGGAGTACAAGGCCATGCGGTCGCTGTTCCAGCCGGACCCCGGCAAGATCGGTGGCTTCACGGTCGAGATTGCGACCGATAAGGGCATCAAGGGTTACGGGCAAGGCGGCCCGGCCGGCGGCCCCATCGTCGAAGGCCACCTGGTGAAGCTCCTGCTCAACGAGGACCCCTTCAACATCGAGCGTCTCTGGGACATCCTGTGGCGCTCCACTATGTCTTACGGACGCATGGGCGCGGTGGTACACGCCATCTCCGGCGTCGACCTGGCTCTCTGGGACCTGGTCGGCAACGCCACCGGCCTGCCCGTCTACAAGCTCCTGGGCGGCGAGACCAAGCCGGGCGGCCGCATCCCCGCCTATTGCACCGGAAACGACATCGAGCAGCACATCGAATTCGGCTACAAGCGCCTCAAACTGGCCATTCCCCACGGCCCCGCCGACGGCCGCGAGGGCATGAAGAAGAACGTGGAGCTGGTCAAGCGCACCCGCGCCGCCCTCGGCCCCGACGGTGACATCATGCTCGACTGCTGGATGTCCTGGACCGAGCGCTACACCATCGAGATGGCCGAGTTGGTCGCGCCTTACCGCGTGTACTGGATGGAGGAATGCCTCCAGCCCCACGACTACGCCGGGTTCGGCCGGCTCAACGCCGCCATCAAGTCCACCCGGATCGTCACCGGCGAGCACGAGTACACCCGCTACGGCTTCCGCTACCTGCTGGAGCACAAGGCCGCCCAGATCTGGCAGCCCGACATCCACTGGTGCGGCGGCCTCACCGAGCTGCGCCGCATCGGCGCCCTCGCCGCCGCCTACGACATACCGGTCATCCCCCACGGCGGCGGCGGCCGCGACTCCGTCCACTGGATCGCCGCCACCACCAACAGTCCCTGGGCCGAGTTGTTCATGCCCGCCCCCGGCGGCCCCCCGGCCGTCTACAAGCAATACGAGGAAGAGAATCAGCTTACGCGCGGTCCCGAGGGGATCTACACCCGCCCCTCGGACAAACCCGGCTTCGGCTGGGACCTGGTGGTTTCGTAGGGCGGTCCCCCGAGGGGAAACCGGCGCCGGCGCTGTGCAGCAGCTTACCTCTTCTCGTACAGATAGATGGTGTGGGTGCGGGAGTCCCGGACTACCTTCTCCACCCGCGTGGGGGTCCAGCCGATGATTTGGAAGTCGTGGGAGACGACGCGGGAGCCGGGCTTGAGATACTTCTCGAGATTGGGCTTAAGCTTGGTGTTGGAGTCGGTCAGGAGATAGAGGGTGACGACATTGGCGGGGCTAAGGTCGACCTCCAGCAGGTTGCCGTGGATGACCTTGACGCGGTCCTGCAGCTTCAACTCGCGGATGCGGTCGCTGGTGCGCTTGTGGAGCTCGGGGTCGAGCTCGACGCCGGTGGAGCGGGCGCCGAACTTTTGGGCGGCGGTGATGATGATGCGGCCGTCGCCGCATCCCAGGTCGTAGACCATCTCGTCCTTCTTGACGCCGGCTACCTGGAGCATTCTGTCGACGACTTCCTGGGGGGTGGGGACGAAGGGGGCGAGGCTGCGCTCATCGAAGTCCCACTGGGGGCGCGCGCCCGGGGCCAGGAGCAGCAGCAAGTAGAAATAGCGGCGAGCCATCATCGTGTCCCTCTCAACCGGCAACCTGGACGGTGCGGCCGGTACGGGCCGCCGCGCAGATCGCCATCCTCAGTTTGAGATCCCCCCACCCCTGTTCGGCGGGCGTACGGACCTCGGTGTTGTTCAGTATAGCGGGAGCGGTTCTGACCGGCGTAGCCGGCCTGGCGGGCGCCGGACGGCTGTTTTGCCGAGGCGGCCGCCACGGTTGCGCCTGCGGCGCGAAGGAACCCCCGTCGAGACGTCATCTGCATATGAAACGGCCCTCCTGGGCGGCAGGTTTCGTAGACAGTCTAAACTAAATGTCGCGAGGAGGGGCGAATCGGGCTTCCCTCGCAGCCGCACTCGTTCGACGATCACCCGCGGCTGCTTCTCGGAAACGCGGGAGACGATGCGGTAGCGGTTGAGGCTGGCCCGGACGCGGCACCCAGGCCCGTGTGCCCTCCGAGCGGGATGGAACCGGGCGGGAAAGGGCCTAGAACGGGAACAGCTTCCGGAGTTCCTCGTCGCTGGGCCGGCGGCCGTACTCGCAGATCTCAAACGCCTCGACCTGTTTGATGGAGTCGGCCTGGGGGCCGTACCACTTGACCAGGGACGGCTTCCAAGCGGCGTCGATGGCGAAGAAACGTTGGGTGCGGAGCCAGGCGCGGCGGGCGGCGGGATCTTGGGGGACCTTTTCCAGCTCGTGGTCGACCCAGGGGAGCCATTCGTAGACCTGGGAGGTGTGGGCGTCGAGCATGGCGATCTTCTTGTCGACCACGTCGTCGATCGAGATCACGATGTCGGCGCGGAAGGGTTGCGGGCGCTGGAAGCGGTCGGAGAAATAGAAGAAGACGGGGTTGTCCCGGAGGGGAGGCGTGTCGGGGGTGACGTTGGGAACTACTACCATGTAGGCGGCGTCCTGAACCAGTACGCCGGTGTAGCGGTGGTCGGGGTGGTAGTCGTTGGGGCGGGGCGAGAGGACGATGTTGGCGTTCCACTGGCGGATCTTGCGGATGATCTGCTGTCGAATCTCGAGGGTGGGGAGCAGCTCGCCGTCATGGTTGTCGAGAACGTCGTAGGCGATGCCGGCGCGGCGGCCGGATTCCTGGGCCTCGGCGCGGCGCCGGCGGGCGAGGGCCCCGCCGCCTTCGGTCTGGTGGCCGGCGTCGCCGTTGGTGACGGAGAGGCACTTCACCTGGGCCCCGCGGGCCGCGAACTTGGCGGCGGTGCCGCCGAACTTGATGTCGCAGTCATCGGGATGGGCGCCGATGCCCATGACGCGGAGGTGGGAGAGGTCCTGGGCGGCGAGCGTGGCGGCCGCGGTGAGGCAGAGCAGAACAGTACGCATAGCACCGGCATTATAGCTTGGATGGCGGCAGGTTAGGCCACCTGGGCGGATACCGGCCCGGTCGGGGAG
>JBGOUV010000460.1:0-4830 GCA_041477815.1 Terriglobia bacterium
CAACCTGATCCAGGGCGACAAGCGGGCGGTGGACGCGCTGCTCCATCATCCGCTGGTGAAGGCGGTATCGTTCGTGGGTTCGAGCCCGGTGGCCAAGTACATCTATGCGACGGCGGCGGCGCAGGGGAAGCGGGTGCAGGCGCTGGGTGGGGCGAAGAACCACCTGGTAGTGATGCCGGATGCGAATCTGGAGAAGACGGTCGAAGCGATCATGGGCTCGGCCTTCGGGGCGGCCGGGGAGCGGTGTCTGGCCGGGAGCGTGCTGGTGCCGGTGGGGGCGGTGGCCGAGCCGCTGCTCGACCTGCTGGTCAAGACCGCCAAGGCGCTGCGGGTCGGCGAGGCCACGGCGCCCGAGACCGGCATGGGGCCCCTGGTGACCAGCGATCACCGCAAACGAGTGGTCGGTTACATCGAGAAGGGGGTGGCCGAGGGGGCGCGTCCGCTATGCGATGGGCGGGAGGTGATGCGGTCGAAGCAGGATGGGTATTACTTGGGACCAACGATCTTCGATGGCGTGACGCCGGAGATGACCATCGCCAAGGAGGAGATTTTTGGGCCGGTGTTGTCGGTGATCCGGGTGCAGGACCTGGACGAGGCGATTGAGCTGGTGAACCGGTCGCCGTTCGGGAACACCACGGCCATCTTCACGGGGGATGGGAAGGCGGCGCGGGAGTATGCGCAGCGCATCGAGTGCGGCATGGTGGGTGTAAACATCGGGGTGCCGGCGCCGATGGCGTTCTTCCCGTTCTCGGGATGGAAGCAGTCGTTCTTCGGAGATTTGCACACGCATGGCCGGGACGCGATCTCGTTCTACACCGAGCAGAAGGTGATCATGCAGCGCTGGTTCTGAGTTCACATTGTGGGGCGGCTCCCCTGAGCCGCAGCCGGCCCCCTGGCCGACTTCCCGTTGCTCTAGGCCGGGCCAGGGGGCCCGGCGCGGGCGAGGGCGCCCGCCCCACAGGTCCGTTGACGCACCAGGCTAGCGCATTCCCGCGAACAGGGCGGCGTTTTCTCGCAGGAGGCGCTGGGTTGTGGCCGGGTCGGGTTCCAGGCTCCATTCCCCGCGCTCATGGCTTCCACCCAGAAGGATGCCGTCGCGCCTCGGGAACATGTAAATGTCGCCCGGGCCGACTGTCATGTAATCGACCTCGGGTTGTGGGAGCAAGAAGGAAAGCTGTCCGCGGATGGGGACCAGCTCTTCGTCATGGAAGAGGGCTCGTGCTCCCAGGCCGGTGCAGTTGATAATCAGGCTCTCACGAATCGACGTCAGCTCCCGCGCTGCGGCGAACTCGCGCCCAGCCAACTGCCTTACCCTTGAGACCGGCTGCGATGTTCTTGCTGAATTTGTTGAAGCTCAACATGGAGGCCTCCGGCCGCTCTGAATCCGGCCCACGAGTTTTGGTTTTCTTCCCGGCAGCGAAACCAGGACTCTCAGGGGTTCACCCCCACCCCACTCTACCCGGCCACGGGTCCCCGGGCAATGCAAAGGTTTATGCCATGTTTTCATGGCTCACCGCCGAAGCTTCCTCTCGGCCTGCTCCAGGGTCTCCACGAGCGGCTCTCCCCGGCGGGTGGCAGCCACAGCGCCGGGCTCGGGTCGCCGGCGAACTTCTCTGGAAGCGAGGTCCGCTTCTTGCGCGCGCCTCGAGGAGGGGCCTCGATTCGGTCACGGGGCTACCTTCCGTACCCTTCATGGTACTGAATGACATACGCTTGGTCAGCTCTCACCACGTCAGTTTCAGCCCGAACCCGATCTGCCGCTGGTCCTGTATCGCCGTGGTCACCTCGCCAAACCCGGCGCTGCCGAACGTGGTGTTCGGATTGTTGAAGTGCGGCGTGTTGGTGAAGTTGAAGGACTCCATCCGGAACTCGAGCCCCAACTGCTCGGTCAGGGGGAACTTCCGGAACAGGGAGAAATCGAGATTCACGAACCCCGGACCAGTCAGGATGTTGCGTCCAACCGTCCCGAACGTGGCCGGCGCCGGCGCCGAGAACTTGCTCGTATCCAGCCACAGCTCGCCGCGGCCCACGTGACCGAAGATCTCCGGCTTACCGCTGGCGTTCGGCCGGTTGCTGTTGCCCGGCGCATTCAAGGTCGCGCTGCTGAAAGCGATGTTCAACGGATCGCCCGTCTGCGCCGTGAAGATTCCGTTCACCTGCCAGTCGCCCAGCAGCCAGCGGCCCGCCCCGGCCCGCAGCCAGCGCCCGCGCGTTCCGAACGGCAGCTCCCAGATGTAGCTCTGGACGAAGGCGTGCGTGCGATCGCTATCCGCCCGCGCGCGATTCAGCCGGAAGTTGATCTGGTTGAAGAACCCACCGTTGTCGTTCGACCAGTCGATCCCTTTGCCGTAGGTGTACGCCGTCGTGAGGAGGAACCCGCCCGAAAACCGGCGGTCGAACTTCGCCTGGAGCGAGTGGTACACGGTTGAGGTCGGCACCCAGGTAGTGGTCGTCGATAGCCGGCGAAACTTCACGAACAGCGGCTGCCCGGCTGAGCCGGCCCCGGGCACTTGCCCCGCGTTCAGATTCTGCCGGCCCAGAATCCCGACGCCGCGATTGCCGACATAAGCCGCCTCGAACGAAAACTGCCCCGGCAGCGAGCGTTGCACCGCCACGTTCCACGACTGCAAGTAGGCTTCCCGCAGATCCAGAGGCACCCGGAAGTACTCGTTGTCCGGAACGTTCTGGAGCACGCCGTCCGGCGGGATCACGGCCCGGATGGGCGGCGGGAATCCCCCGGCCAGGGTCCCGGCGGACCGGTAGGTATTGGGGGCGTTGAAGGCGTTGTTCTGGAGCACCGGGAAATTGAACGCGTAGCTGTTGTCGGGGAAGGGAATGGTGCTGATCCCATACCCGCCCCGCAGGACGGTCTTTTCGTTGGCCCGGTAGGCGACGCCGAAGCGGGGTCCGAAGTTGGTCCACACGCTCTCGCGTCCGAGGTTCGACGGGTTCGGGCCGATCCCCGCCACCACCAGCGCGTTCCGCTCCGCGTCGTAGTTCGAGAACCCGCCCGGAAACTGCGGCGTCGGCGGCAGCCACAACTCGTGCCGCAGTCCGAGGTCCAGCGTCAGTTTCTTGGTGACCTGCCACTTGTCTTGTACATAGGTAAAGACAGGGGTCTGGCGTATCGACGAGAACAGGCTCGGCAGGTCGCGCTGGTAAAACGCCGGCTGGTCCAGCAGCAGGGCGGCGAAGGAGTTGGCGAAGCTGGTCTGCGGGTCGCCATTGCGGGCGGTGGGGCCCGCGCGGAAGCTCCACTGCCCGCGCGGGTTGAAAATCCCCGCTTTCAAATCGTCCCGCAGCCGCCGCACCTCCACGCCCCACTTGATCGTGTGGTTCGAGACGATCCTGGTCCAGTTGTTTACCAGGTTGAAATTCGTCTCCGCCCGGCGCCACGGCTGGTTGGCGGAATGCCCCACCACCGGCCCGGAGAACCCGTCGATGTTGATGGTCGTCAGCCCGCTGGTCGATTCGTCCAGGTTGATTCCGGGAATGCCGGCGTCCGCCGACAGGTTCTTGCCGTAATCCTCCTGCTGCGTGACGTTCAGGTAGCGCGCGAACCCGAAACGGGCCTCCATGATAAGCGTCGGTCCGAAGATGCGCGTGTAGTTGACGGCCGAGCTTTGCGTCCGGTTGGTGCCGGTGCCGTCGAAGCCGCCCGTGATCTTCGGACCGCCGGAGATCCCGTACAGCCCCGGATCGTAGATGTCCGGCTGCATGAAGCTGTAGCGGAACGACAGGTTGTTGCCGGAGTTGAGCTGGTGGTCGATCTTGACGTCGAACGACGGCGTATCCTTATTGCGAGTGGTCGCTTTCTCGAAGTTGGTCTGGAGCCCCGCGAACGTCGGCGCCGGGATATAGTCCAGGAGCTTGCGGGCGATGGGGCTGATCCGCGACGCCGGGAGGAGCTTGTTCGCAAACGGCTCGCGCGCCGTGCCGTCGGGGTTCCCGGTCGTGGGATCGTAAATCGTGGAGGGCGACGCGCTCAGGTCTCCGGCGCGGAACTGCGGCGTCGGAATGGTCGCGCGGTTGATGTCGCCGCGCCGGTCCTTGGTGTTCTGATAGTCGCCGAAGAAAAAGGTCCGGTTGCGAACGATCGGCCCGCCGATGGTGAACCCGAACTGGTTGTACACGGTGTGCGCCTTGGACTGCGCAAACACGTTGCGGCTGGCCAGCCGATCCACGCGGTTGAACTCGAACACGCTGCCGTGAAGGTTGTTGGTGCCCGACTTCAGCGTCACGTTGGTCACGGCGCCGCCGGCTCGTCCCAGCTCCGCCTCGTAGTTGCTGGTGGTGATGTCCACGGCGGCCAGGGCTTCGATGGGCGGGATCAGAATGGTCAGCAGGCCGCTGCGGTGGTTGTCGTCGATCCCTTCCACCTGCACGTTGTTGGCGAGCCGCGTCTGGCCATTCACCCGCGTCGACAGCGAGTCCTGGGAGTTGAAGAACTCCGAGTGTGGCCGGAACGCGCGGATGGCGCCGGGCACCAGGTTCAGCAGACCCTGGAAGTTGCGGTTGAACGGCAGCGGCATGTCGCTCAACTGCCGCGTCTCGATCTTGCGCCCGGTGTCCGAGCGGTCCGTTTGCAGGAGGGTGGCTTCGCCCCGGACCTCCACCGTTTCCGTTACCGTGCCGGTTTGCAGTTCCACGTCCACGCGAATCGTAGAGTTCACGACGACTTCGACGCCGTCGCGGACCGCGATCTTGAAACCCGTTTGTTCCACCTGCACGCGGTAGACGCCGGCCTCGAGGTTCGCGAACACGTAGTAGCCGTTCTGGTTCGTCTCTACGGACCGGCTCAGCCCGGTGTTCACCTCGGTGATGGTCACC
>JBGOUV010000281.1:0-9147 GCA_041477815.1 Terriglobia bacterium
CAGACCGCCCGCCAATCGAAGGCGAGCCCGAGGGGTGGGAAGGCGAAGCCGCCATTGGTGAGCGAGGAGCCTCGCTCCGGGGCGAGCGCGGGATACGGGAGGAGACCGGAGGCGGCCACTTGGTTCCAAACCGCGACCGCCCGGGCGACCTCGCCGGCCGCCAGAGAGCGGTCGACCGCGGCCAGCAGGGTCGGCCGATCCTCGGGACGGCGAAACGCCGCCAGCCGGGTGACGGCCTGGCCGGCCGCGTCGAGGCGCCCGGTGGAAAGCAGATATACTAGATACTCCTGCAACACCACGGCCCGAGGCGGAATGGCCCGGTCCAGAACGACGGCGGCGTCCGGGGACATCCGCTGGCAGAGGTCGAAGAGCGGGGAGAGAGAGGCGTAGGAGAATTCCGCCGCGGTCCGGGCCCAGCGCCAGAAGTTGGCCTCATCGCCGGAGCGGAAGTAGAAATTGGCGAGGGTCCAGCGGGTGAGATACATCCGATCCTGGTGGAAGGCTGCGAGCAAGAGGTGTTCGGCTTCCTGGCGATTTCCGGCAAACTCCGCCCGCAGCCCGAGATCGATTCTGGCGGCCGTGGAATAGGGATTCAGAGCTATGGCGCGGCGCAGGGACGGCGCGGCTGGACCGGGCTCGAGCGCCGCCTGGCGCTCCCAGGCGCGGGCGTTCCCCGGGGCGAGCGCCAGTGACCGCCGCACACTCTCCGGGGTGCTCTCGGCCAGCAGGCGCTCGGCCCAGGCCAATCGCGCCGAGACCACCGCGGCGACCGCGCACATTACCAGCAGCAGCGCCGCCAGGACTCGTTCCCGCATTACTCCTCCCGCCGCACTAGAACCGCGGTGCCGCCGCCGAGCCCGTCCGGGGGCACCGCACCGGTCACGTACCAGGTGACCTGCATCGACGATTCCCCCAGCAGCCGCAGCCTGACCTCGCCCCGCAGGCCTTGGTGGTCGGTCCAGGCGAAGGTGGACTGCGGTCCACCGCTCCTACCCGCAAACTGGAACGCCACACTCGGCGAGATCGGCTTATCCGGAATATGGTAGCGGGCCGCGTACCGGCCCTCCATCGCCCCTTCGCGCTCTGAGATCCTCATCTCAATGTACTCGGGAGAATATAGCGCCGCATTTAGGGCGCCGGTCCTCGGCGGTGTATAGAGCCAGGAACCGCCGTATCCGCCGGAGGAATTGCCGTCGGCCGTCTGCCTTGCTTCCGGCGGAGATGCGATCGCGCCCGGCGCCGCCGCCGTCTCAGGCTCCGGTGCGGGAGTGACGGGTCCGGAGTCGATCGCCTCTGGCAACGCGGCCTTGCCGTCCTCCGTCTCGGATGGCTGGCGCCGCCGGCGGCCCGGTCGCGACGCTGCCGGGGCCGGCGCCTCCGACAGCCCCCGTGCTTCGGCGGCCGGACTCACGGCCTCCGGGACAAACGGCGACGTCCCAGCCGCAGGTGGGTGCGGAATATAGGAGACCACCAATCCCAACAAAAACCCGGCAGACACGTATATCCAATGAGGAATTGTGGCTATTGCCGTCCTTAATTGAAACCATTTGGTTTGCGTATTTCTGCTTAGTCCGACGATGCCGCGGTCATATAAGCGGCGCCTGGCGGGATCGGAAAGGATGTCAATAATCTCATTCAGCCGCCGCATCTGAGCTTCGCCAAGAGCCCGCAGGGCCGCGTCGGAATGCAAATCGGGATGCAGGATTCTGGTCAGTCTTTTGTATGACTTCAGTATCTCGTCCCGGCTGGCGGCAGGTTCAATCGCAAGTTCTTCGTAGTAATTCATGGCGCCACATTATTCTTGTATTATACACTTATTTAATGCTACGATGACTTATTATGATCACACGATTTCACAACGGCTCTTTCGTGGCGCTGGCTCTGGCGCTGACCTTAAACTATGCATTGGCGGCTCCGGCAGCGTTGGGAGTGGCCACGGCCCACGGAGGTTTTCTGATCGATGGCTCTCCCGTGCAGGGAAACGCCACGCTGTTCGACGGCGTGCGGATTGAGACCAGGAAGGCCTCCTCCTCGATTCTCCTAGGTAGTGGTGCTATAGTGAGTCTGGCCGGAGAGTCGCGGGCGCGCGTGTACCCGAAGCGCCTGGTGCTAGAGCGCGGGCAGGGCGAGCTGGCGTCGGCTGCGGGATACCGGATGGAGGCCCTGGGGCTGCGGATTGAGCCGGCGGCGCCGGGAGCTTCGGCGCTGGTGGCGCTGCGCGGTGACAAGGTGGTGCAGGTGGCGGCGTTCGGCGGAGCCGTGCGCGTCCTGACCGGGGCGGGGTTGCTGGTGGGGAACGTGATGCCGAGCCACGCGCTGCTGTTCTCGCCGCAGGCAGCGGGCGCCGCCACCGCGAGCAAGATGAGGGGTTGCGTGACCGAGGAAGACGGCAAGTACTATTTGACCGACCGCACTGCGGGGGTGAAGGTGCAGGTGAGCGGGCCTGGAATCGAGCAGGAAGCCGGCAATGAGGTGGAGATCACGGGAACGGCCCTGGACGCCGATCAGGTGCAGGTAAACAGCATCACCCGTCTGGGTTCCGGATGTAAGTCCTCGGCGATACCGGTAGCCGCGGCCGCCGGAGCGGCTGCCGGAGTGGGCGCAGGAATGGCCGCCGGCACCGTGGCGGTCGTTGTTGTGGGTGTGGGTGTGGCGGCGGCGGCCGCCGGCTACGGTACGTACCGGGCCCAGGACGACCGCGGCGAGGGTCAGTCCTCCAGCCGCTAGCGCCGGTCTTCGCGCGGCACGGCACGTCTGGCGGATTCCCATCAGACCTGGTGCGACGCCGGTGGGGTGCGCGAAAAGCGCACTTCGGCACCGGTTGACGGCTCCCGCAGCGTGCGCTGGGCGCTCAGCCACGACTGGAACATGAGGAGGCCCCACAGCGGATGCATCCAGTTGCGCCGGCCGGAAAGATGCTCGGTCCACTTGCGCTGAACGATGACTGGATCGAGGAAGCCCTCCGCGGCGAGTCGGGCGGGGTGGAGAAGATCCTCTGCCCAGGGGCGCAGGCGGCCCCGTAGCCAATCGTCCAAAGGAACGGCGAAGCCGGCCTTGGGCCGGTCGGTCAGTCTCTCCGGAACATACTTACGGAGCACCTGGCGTAAGATCCACTTCCCCGGGCGGCCCCGCACCTTAACGGACAACGGCAGGGCGGCTGCGAATTGGAAGATCTCGTGATCAAGCAGGGGGGCGCGGGCCTCCAACGCGACGTGCATGGAAGCCCTGTCCAGCTTGACCAGGATGTCATCGGGCAGGTAGCCGATGGTGTCGAGGAGCATCAGAGGGAGGATCGGATCCACGCTGCCGCTCCAGGCCGGCGAGCCGGCGGACGCCCCGCGCGCTCCCGGCCCGCCGGCCACGAGTCTTTCCGGATCCGCCCAGATCGAGATCAGCTCCTGGTAGATGGTCTCCGGGCGGCCGTCGCGAAGGATGGTCTTCAGCCGGTGCAGGTTCTCCCCCGGGTTGCGTTGGCGGAATAGGAGGCGAAACGCTCCTTCCCAGGCTCCGGACGGAAAGCGATTCAGGAGAAGCGAAAGCGCCGCCCGGGCCGGCCCCGGCAGCCGCGCGAGAGTGCGGCACAGCGAGGCGTGCCAGAAATAGCGGGCGTAACCGCCGAAGAACTCATCGCCCCCGTCGCCGGTCAGGGCCACGGTTACAAATCGCCGCGCCAGCGCGCAGATCAGCATGGTGGGGATCTGGGAGGCGTCGGCGAACGGCTCGTCGTAGACGTCGGCCAAACGGGGAATCTCGGCGATGGCTTCACCCGGTGTGACCGGCAGCTCCGTGTGGTCGGTGCGCAAGTGCCGGGCGACGGCGCGGGCGTGGTGGGCTTCGTTGTATCCGGCCTCCTGGAAGGCGGCCGTGAACGTCTTGACCGGGCGCGTGCTGCCCGCCTGCAGGAGGGCCACGATCAGCGAAGAGTCGATCCCGCCGGACAAAAACGCGCCGAGCGGCACATCGGCGATCATCCGCGACGAAACGGTTCGCAGCAGCCGTGTTTCCAGCTCGGTGATGGCCTCCTGCCCGGTTCCCCGGAAGGGCGCTTGCGTACCCTGCTGGACGATCTCGCGGGCCGACCAGTAGTTCCACACCGCGGGTTCGGCGCCCGGGGTGTCCGCCCCCATCTCCAGCCAGCCGCCCGGGCGGAGCTTGCACACACCCCGATAGATGGAGTGCGGGCCGGGTATATAGTTGTGGCGGAAATACAGGGGCAGCACGCCGCGGTCGATCTCGGCGGCAAACTGCGGGTGCGCGCGGAAGGCCTTTAGCTCCGAGGCAAACAGGAATGCCGTTCCCGCCCAGCCGTAATACAGAGGCTTTTCCCCGAAGCGGTCGCGGGCCAGGTAGAGACGCCGCTCGCGACGGTCCCAGAGGGCCAACGCGAACATGCCGTTGAAGCGCCGCAGCGACGCCTCCAGGCCCCAGCGCTCCACGCAGGCCAGCATGACCTCGGTGTCGGAGCCGCCGCGAAAATCGGGGGCGCTGCCGTCGGACTCCAGTGCCGCGCGCAGGCCGGCGAAGTTATACACTTCGCCGTTGAATACCAGGACGTACCGGCCCGTCGCGGAGACCATGGGCTGATGACCTAGCGGGGAAAGATCGAGGATGGCGAGGCGACGATGGCCCAGCGCCACGCCCGCCGCCGCGTCGGTCCAGACGCCCTCGTCGTCGGGGCCGCGGTGAGCCAACTGGCGAGTCATGCGGGTGACCACCGTGCGGGCGGCGTCTTTCGACAACTGCCGGCCGGCGTCCAGGAATCCCGCTATTCCGCACATGCGCGCGCCACCACTGGTGTAAGGTGTTCGCGGATCAGCTCTTCATGCAGAAGCTGGTAGCGACTGGTCATCTGACCGGCGGTGTATTCGAGACTATAGATCTCGCGCCCACGCCGGCCGAGCGAGGCCGCGCGCTGCGGATCGGCGATCAGCTCCGTCAAGGCCGCGGCCAGGGCGCCGGGGTCCTGAACGGGGACCAGGAGGGCGCTCTCGCCGTCCTTGGTCGCCTCCTGGAAACTGCTGATCCGGGTGGCGACTACGGGCTTGCCGGCGGCCATGGCCTCGAGCAGGGCCATGGAGAGTCCCTCCCGTAGGCTCGGCAAGGCAACGATGTCGGCCGCCGCGAGGAGATCGGGCATATCGCTCCGAAAGCCGAGAAACCGGACCCTGTGAGCGATGCCCAAACGGCAGGCCATCTGCTCCAGGACGGCCCGTAGCGCCCCTTCACCGGCGAACAGAATCCGGACGCGGGCGGCGATCTCGCCGGGCAGCAGCGCCGCCGCGCCCAGCAGGTCTTCCAGGCCCTTCTGCGCGGCGATGCGGCTGTTCGAAAGAATGGCCACGTGGTGGTCCGCCAGGCCGAGACTCCTTCGTGTTTCCGCGCGGCCGGCGGCGGGCTCCCATTCCGGAGCGCCGTTCGGAATCGCCAGCAGCTTGTTCGCAGCGGCAATACCCAGTTCGATGGCCCAGCGGCGATGAAAATGGCTGACCGTCACCAGGCGGTGACAGCAGCAGGCGGCGATCTTCTCGAGGAAAGCATAGGCGTGCCGCTCCACCGCCGGCGATTCCTCGTGGATCGCGAATCCGTGCATGGTGTGCACGATCGCCGGCACCCGGGCCAGCGTGGCCGCGAGGCGGCCGACAAAGCCGGCCTTGGAGGTGTGGGTATGAACCAGGTGATATCCGGCGGTTCTCAGAAAGCTCCGCAGGCGCCACAGCCCCCGCAGATCCCGCCAGGGCCGGATGTCGCGCCAGCTTACCTCGAGGTTGACCACGCCGAGGCCGCGTTGCCGTGCCGCCTCGATGGTCTGGGGGTCGGTGGTGAGAAGGTCCACCGTCCATCCGGCGCGCCGTCCGGTCTCAGCCATGGCCAGGGTGCCGGCCGATCCACCTCCCCACTTGGAGTCGCCGAGGATATGAAGAACCTTGATCGGCGCCGGCCAGCGTCCCGCTTCCACCAGGACGGACATATGAAGGTCATCGAACGCGGCGGCGGCTTTGTCCAGATCGTGACATTCGCGCACTTGCCGGCGGGCCCGGGCGCCGAGGTCCTGCCGTCGCTCGAGGGACATCCGCAGCAACTCGTCGACCGCCCCGGCAAAGGCCTCGGGATTCCGGCGCGGCACGATGCGTCCGTGCTCTCCGAGCACCGCGGCCACGTCCCCTACGTCGGTAGCCACGCACGGCACGCCGCAAGCCATGGCCTCCCCGACCACGCTTGGCGAGGACTCGGCCAGGGAGCTCAGACACGCTACATCCAGCGCCGCGGTGAGGCGCGGGAGGTCCTCCCGCTCGCCCAGAAGGGACACGCGGCTCTCCAGGCCCAGGCCGCGGAGCAGGGACCCCAGGGCGGCGTTGGACCGATCCACGCCGCGTCCGGCGAGCACGAAGTGAACCTGCGGGTGCAGTTCGGCCACCCGCCGGGCCGCCCGCAGGAACGTGGGGTGATCTTTCACCGGGTGGTAGCGGGCCATCAAGCCGACCAGCAGCGTGTCCGGAGGGAGGACCAGCTCGCGGCGCACCTCCTCTCGCGCGGCGGGGTCCGGCCGGAACAGCTCGCCATCAAACCCGTTGGGGATACACACCGTGCGCGCGGCGCAATAGCCGATGGCTTCATGCTGCCGGGCAGAGACCTGGGAATTGTAAATGATCCGACGGGGCCGCCGGGACACCCGGGCCAGGGCGCGGATCAGCGCCCGCGTGGCCGGCTTCTCCGTGGAAAGGTCGCCCAAAGAGCCACGCACGTTCCAGACCGTGGGGGTGCCGGGACCCAGATAGTCCGCGCCGGCCACGGCTACGTTTCCGTGGACCTCCCAGCCGCAAACCAGGTCGGGCCGGAGCGTCCGTAGTTTCCGCAGCAAACGCCACAGCGCCGCCGGCGTAGGCCGGCCAGGAGACACGCCCAGCGAATACACTTCCACGCCGAGGGCGGCAATCTTCTGTTCGAGCGACAGGCCCTGGCAGGGCATCAGGGATATCACCGCAGGGCGAAAGCGGCGGCGGTCGTGCCGGGAGAGCAGTCGGTGGAGTACGGTTTCGGCGCCCCCGGCGCCGAGCCCTGTAATCACGTGCACTATGTTGGCAGGGGTCATAGCTCAACGCCTCTGGAGTTCGGCGCAACCGCGGCGAGAAATCTTCTGGAACACGAACACCGCCGGAGCCTGGGCCGGCGCCGGATAGCCCAACAGCAGGCCCCACAACAGCCAGGTCACGTTCTTGTTCTGCCAACTCGCGGAGAGGTTGGCTATCGCCCACGCCGCCAACAGGACCATCGCCAGCGCCGCTTCGATTCCGGCGGCGCGCGGCCGTCTCGTGGCGACGGAGACAATAACACCCAGAAACAGCGCCAGCCCGATGCCGCCGTTTTCCGCCAGCACCTCCAGAAAGCTGTTGTGGCCCGAGAGGGATAGGGCTTGGCGCGATCCGGTCGTGGAGGTGAAGGTGCCTCCTCCCAGGCCCCCCCAGGGGTGGCTCTCGAACAGCGTGAGGCCGGTGGTCCAGACGTCGAATCTTCCATTGAGATCCCGGGCGCTGAACTGCTCGGCAATGGTGGAGAGGCGGCTCCAGACAAAGGTTTCCGTGAAGCTCCAGGCGGCGGCGATAGCCAACAGCACCACCACTACAAACGCGAGCCGCCGCCTCCACGTGAGTGTGGACAGCAGCAGGAGCGGAAAGACCGCCGCCACGGCCAGCGTCATCAGCCCGCCGCGAGACCCCGTCAGTACTATGCAAGCCGTGGCCAGCGGCAGGTACAGCGCGTTCAGCGCCGACCAGCTCCGCGCCCGGAGGGAGAACAGATAACAGGCGATGGGTATGCCCAGCGCCATGGTGCAGGCCGCGTCGTTGGCATTCACCCCGGCAGCCGAATAGCGGCCATCCCCTAAGGCGCCGTTCGAGAAGTAGGCGAACAGCACCCCGCCGACCAGCACGTATTCACCCCAAACAAAGGCCTGCAGGAGACGGAGGTGGCACCGGCGGTTGGCGGAGAACTGGTAGATCACCCAGGCGATGGTGAACAGTTGCAGGTAAGAGAAAGATCTACGGACGGTATTCTCCGGATACACGCTCCAGAACACACTGAGGGAGGCCCATACGAGAAGGGCCCCCATCCAGCCGTGCGCGACAGTGGGCCGGCGTACGGCGCCGCTGCGGAAGGCGGATACGATCCAGATCAGGGCCACCACCAGGGACAGGACGCGGGCGAGCTGCACCTGCTGCCACGGCAACAGGATCATGTCGTCCCACGGAACCGAGAACGACAGCACCCAGGCGGCCACAAAGGCGGGCGGCGCCCGCTCGGTTAGCGGCAGGGAGCCCGTGCTTCGCGCCATGAAAGGTCCGCCCACTCCCTGGCATCATCGACCGGGGTGACGGAATCCGTTAGCCCTACCGGTGCGGATCACTCCACCGTAACGCTCTTGGCCAGGTTGCGGGGCTGGTCGACGTCGCAGCCGCGGCGGACGCCGATGTGGTAGGCCAGCAACTGCAGCGGTACGATCTCCAGGATGGGCAGCAGCAGGTCGGCGGCCGTGGGCAGCTCGATGACGTGGTCGGAGGTTTCGCGGACCTGCGTATCGTCCTGGTGGGCCAGGGCGATCACCACGCCTTCGCGGGCTTTCACTTCCTTGATGTTGGAGACCGTCTTTTCGTATTGCAGGCGGCTCTCGGGACTGGCGGGATCGCGGGTGGCGATCACCACCACCGGGAGGTTCTCGTCGATCAGGGCGTTGGGACCGTGTTTCATCTCGCCAGCCGGGTAGCCTTCGGCGTGGATGTAGGAGATCTCCTTCAGCTTGAGGGCGCCTTCCAGGGCGATGGGATAGTGTATGCCGCGACCTAGAAACAGGAAATCGGTAACGCGGAAGTACTTCTTGGCCAGCTCTTCGAGGTAGTGGTCGGCCCCCAGCACCTGCTCGAGCTTGGCGGGAATCAGGAGCAGCTCCTGGACCAGACACTTGGAGACCTCGGGCGCGAGCTGGCGGCGCAGGCGGCCCAGATGCATGGCCAGAATGAAGAGGGCCGTCAACTGGCAGGTGAAGGCCTTGGTGGAGGCGACGCCGATTTCGGGGCCGGCATGGGTATAGATAGTGCCCGAAGCCTCACGGACGAGCATGGAGCCGACCACGTTGCAGATGGCCAGGGTCTTGGA
>JBGOUV010000442.1:0-5214 GCA_041477815.1 Terriglobia bacterium
GAGAAGAGGGGCGGCGGCGATCGAGCGCAACTTACCCTGTCGGCCGTGAGGTTTGCCTACGATCCACGATCTACAATCCGGACAAGCCGCAGGCTTGTCCTACTAGTACTTCGGCACCCGGGGATCCACCTTATCGCTCCAGGCCAGGATGCCGCCCTTCATATTCTTCACCCGCTTGAACCCGGCCTGCCGCAGGAAGTCGACCGCCTTACCGCTGCGCTGCCCGCTCTTGCAGTGGGCCACGATGTCATCGGCCGAGTTGAGCTCGTGGACCCGCTTCGGCAGCTCGCCCAGCGGGATCAGGATACTGCCCGGGATCCGGCAGATCTGGTATTCGTGCGGCTCGCGCACATCGATCAGGACAAAACGGTCGCCGCGGTCCTGCTTGGCCTTCACCTCCACCGGATCGATCTCCCACTCCTTCATGCCCGGCGGCGGGGGCGGCTCGTGCTGCGGGATGCCGCAGAACTCCTGGTAGTCGATGAGCTGGTGGATGGTCCGATGCTCGCCGCAGATGGGGCACTCCGGGTTCTTGCGCAGCCTCAGCTCACGGAAGCGCATGGTCAGCGCGTCGAGCAGCACCAGGCGTCCCACCAGCGGCTCGCCCTGTCCGATGATCAGCTTGATGGTCTCGGTAGCCTGCATGGTCCCGATCAAACCGGGCAGGATCCCCAGCACGCCGCCCTCGGCGCAGCTCGGGACCAAGCCGGGCGGCGGCGGCTCCGGATACAGGCACCGGTAGCAGGGGCCTCCCTGGTAGGCGAACACGGTACATTGCCCCTCAAACCGGAAAATCGACCCGTAGACATTAGGCTTACCCAGCAGGACGCAGGCGTCGTTCACCAGGTAGCGCGTGGGGAAGTTGTCCGTGCCGTCGACCACGATGTCGTAGTCCTTCAAGACCTCCATGGCGTTTTCGCTGGACAGCATCACCTCGTGCTTGACGATGTGGATGTGGGGGTTGATGGCGGCCATGCGGTCGGCGGCCGAGTCGAGCTTCTTGCGCCCCACGTCGCTGGTGCTGTGGATAATCTGGCGTTGCAGGTTGGTGAAGTCCACCACGTCGAAGTCCACCAGGCCGATCGTCCCCACGCCGGCCGCGGCCAGGTACATCCCCAGCGGCGCGCCCAGGCCTCCGGTGCCGATCAGCAGGACCCGGGCGGCCTTCAGCTTCAACTGGCCCTCCATGCCCACCTCGGGCATGATGAGGTGCCGGCTGTAGCGCAGGATCTCCTCGTTCGACAGCGTTACGGCCATAGGGCGCTCCCTCCGGCGATCGAGGGGACGATCGATACCACGTCGCCCCCGCCCAGCGCCGTCTGGTCCTTCTGCAGGTAGCGGATGTCCTCGTCGTTGACGTAGACGTTGACGAAGCTGCGCAGCTTTCCTTCGTCGTTATAGAGATGGCGGCGCAGATCGGGGTGCTGGGTGGTCAGCTTGTTCAGCGCCTCGCCCACCGTCGCGCCATCCACCTCCACGGCGTCCAGCTTTCCGGCGTATTGCCGAAGGGGAGTCGGGATGAGTACTTTTGGCATTTAGTTCTCCGGTAATATGAGGTCTTCTCGGTCGGCCCGGGTTTGATCGGCGTCGGGCAGCCAACTATTGGCATGGTGGTACCGCCCCTGCTGGACCGACAGAACCACGAAAGAATACCACGGGCAGGAGTTCTTCAGGTCGGTGGAGGAGAAGTAGGCGTCGCAGTCCGGGTGCGAGTGGTAGATGCCGATCACGTCCAGACCCCGGCGCCGCGCCTCGGCGTCGGCGGCCAGCAGGTCCCGGCTGTCCAGAACGTAGCGCTCCCGCTGCGAGCCGGGATTGACGTTCTCCATGCGCAGGGCGGTCAGGACGGTCTTGGCCTCGTCCTGGGTCAGGCCCAGCATCACACCGACGCACTCGTTGGGGTAGGTCGCCTCGGCGTGCGCCACCATCTCACGCCAGGGCGCCGGGTCTATGCGCAGCACTGCTACTCCTCCCAGAAATGTTCGCTGAGGTACTTGTCGGCGTTATCGCAGAAGACGGTCACCACCACGCCCTGGCCGATCTGCCGGGCCACCTTCATCGCCGAGGCCACGTTGGCCCCCGAGCTGATCCCGACGAGCAGCCCTTCCTCCCGGGCCAGCCGCTTCACCATCTCGTAGGCCTCTTCGGTCTCGATGCCGATATTTTCGTCGGCCAGCGCCGGATCGTAGATCCCCGGCACGATGGCCGTGGCCATGTGCTTCAGGCCCTCCAGGCCGTGGAAGCCGCCAGCCGGCTGCATCGCGACCAGCCGCACGCTCTCGGAATACTCCCGCAGCCGCCGTCCCACGCCCATGAACGTTCCGCTCGTGCCCAGCCCCGTCACGAAGTGGGTGATGCGGCCCTCGGTCTGGCGCCAGATCTCGCGTCCCGTCGTCTCGTAGTGCGCCAGCCAGTTGGCCGGGTTGTTGTACTGGTCCGGGTAGAAGTATTTCTCGGGGTTGGCGAAGTACAGCTCGCGGCACTTGCGGATGGCCCCGTCCGACCCCTCCGCCGGATTGGTCAGGATCACGTCGGCTCCGTAAGCCCGCAGGATCCGCTTGCGCTCGTGCGAGGCGTTCGCCGGCAGGCACAACTGCACCCGATATCCCTTGGCCGCCCCGATCATGGCGTAGGCGATCCCGGTGTTGCCGCTCGTGGCGTCCAGGATGGTCTTGCCCGGAGTCAGCTTGCCGGTCTGTTCCCCGTCCCGGATCATGTTCAGCGCCGGCCGGTCCTTCACCGAGCCTCCAGGATTGAAATGCTCGGCCTTGGCGTACAACTCGATCCCTGGCGGAATTCCCGCGAGCCGCTGCAATCGGAGCAGTGGCGTATTCCCAATCTGGTCTAGAATGGAGGAGGTGCGTTCGCGAATGGGTCGTGCCAAGCCGGTCATCGCCATAACTGCCTACGTAACGAAGGCAAGCGTAATCAACGAGTTACGCTACTTCGATTATAACATCCCCCCATTGTCTGTCAACAATGGGGTGTTGGAGGAGCGGAGCTGATGTTCTTCCGCCGCGTGAAACACGTCCCGCCGACTTTCGAGCAAGCGCTCGAAGAGGCCCGCCGTCAAGGCTTTACGGTGGAAAGCACCCCCGCCGGGTACAAGCTGGCGAAGAACGGCTGCGCCGCCGTCATGGACCGCGAAGCCCGTTTCGTCGAGAAGCCCGGCATCGTCCTGGACGGCGAGAGCGTCCGCCTGCTGGACGGGGGCTATCAGAAATTTTTCCAAACCCGCGACGGCCGCACCCACCCCGCCCAAGCCCCCCATCTCCGCGCCATCCACGATTTCGACGCCGAGCTCCGCCACATCTTCCGCCTGACCAGCCTGTACAACGAGTCGCTGGGGACGGTCTCGGACCGCTACCGGTACGACCGCCTGGAAGGCCGCGGGTAGGACAGGCCTGCGGGCTGTCTCACGGCCTTTTTCCTCCGCCTCTTCACCACCGGCCGGATCAGAACTTCCGCCGGGATTCCCAAGCGCTCATGCAGGCGGCGAATCATCGCCAGCGACAGCGCCCGGTCTCCTCTCATCACCTCATAGACGCGCGTGCGATTGCCGATGATGCCAATCAACGCCCGCCGGTCCGCGCCCTGCTGTTCCAACCGAAACCGGATCGCCTCGATGGGGTCCGGCGCATCGATGGGATGGTGGGCGTGCTCGTAAGCTTCCACGAGCGTAAGCAGCACCTCGAGTCGGTCGCCCTTCGGGGTGCCTTCCGGAGAGCCCCAAAGACTCTCGATCTTGCGCAGAGCCTCGTCGTGGTCCGCCTCGCTCCTAATTGGCCTGATCTCCATACTGCACCGTCCTTACGTCGATACGGTCATAGTCCGCGTGCGACCCAATCCACTGGATGAAGACCGTCTGCCGCCCGTAGTCGAGGGCCGTCACCAGCCGGTAATCGTTACCCTTGATGTTGAACACCACTCGCTCTTCGTCAATGATGCTGGCCGTAGCATAGGATTTCTTGACATCCGCGGGATTTGTCCACGTTGCCCTCTTTGCCTCCTGGAACCAAGCGTCCAACGCCGACTTCACCGCCTTGTGGGCGGCGTGCCCCTGGAGCGAGTCCGCAAACCGAGTCAGCGTCTGGCGGGCAATGACGCGCACTTCTAGAATACCTTGTTCCCATTCTGGGCACAAGCCCCACGGGGAGCCAAGGGAGCCAAGATCCGCTTTCGTGCCAGGATACCCGAGTTCTCGTTTCTCGCTTGCCTGGCCCGGAGACGCCCGGAGCCCATTCTGGTTGACGGAATACCCGGCACGTCATAGAATGAATCTTGATCCGATCGTTTCGATGCCGCGACACCGAAGCGCTGTTCCAAGACCAGCCCGTGCTCAGGTTTCAGGCCATCGAACGCGTGGGCCGGCGGAAACTGCTCTACCTTCACGCCGTCAGGAGGCTGGAGGAGCTTCGGGTTCCGCCTGGCAACCGCCTCGAGGCGCTCCAGGGAGATCGATCTGGCCGGCACAGTATTCGGATCAATGATCAGTGGAGAATTTGCTTCGTCTGGCGTGACGGCGAGGCGCATGACGTTGAGATAGTGGACTATCACTGAGAAACTTATGGCCCAGAGAACCAAACTGCTCGATCCAATCCACCCGGGCGAGATTCTGACCGAAGAGTTCATGAAGCCGCTCGGCATCAGCATCAACCGTCTCTCGCGCGATCTGCATGTTCCGCCCAACCGGATTCACAGCATCGTTCACGGCGCCCGCGCCATTACTGCGGACACGGCGCTACGCCTCGGCGCCTACTTCGGAGTGACGCCGGAGACATGGTTAAACCTGCAATCGGAGTACGAACTGCGCGTGGCCCGCAGGACCTCCGGCGGAGAGATCGCCAAGACGGTCCGCAAGCGCGAAGCCGCCTGATTCAATCTGCCCTACGCCGGCAGCTCGACTGTAAACGTGGACCCTGAGCCCAGGCGGCTGGCTACGTGGATCGAGCCGCCGTGCGCGTCTACGATCCACTTGGAAATACTCAGACCCAGGCCGGAGCCGGGGACTTGGCGGGAGCGCGAGCGATTCGCAGACTGGCGGCGGCATAGGTTCGAGTCCTACCTGGGGAGCCAATTTGCAAGGGGGAATTCAGGCTTTTCAGTGGGTATGAGCGCCGGGGCGCCGGTTGGAGGAGATCGGTTCCTGTAGAGGGTGGGGCCGCATGGCAGAATAGGGGGCCATGCGAGATCGAGAACTGTACGAACAGATCC
>JBGOUV010000209.1:0-11978 GCA_041477815.1 Terriglobia bacterium
ACCACCAAGTCCGAAAGCGAATTGCCGCCCAGGCGATTCGCGCCGTGCAGGCCCGCGGCCGCTTCGCCCGCCGCGAAAAGTCCCGGCAAGGTCGACTCGGCAGTCTCCGGATGAACGTTGATGCCGCCCATGAGGTAGTGGCAGGTCGGGCCGACTTCCATGGGACCCTTGGTGATGTCCACGTCGGCCAGGTCCTTGAACTGGTGATACATGCTGGGCAGCTTCTTCTTCACGTACTCGGCCGGCTTGTGCGAAATATCCAGAAACGCTCCGCCGTGCGGCGTGCCGCGACCTTCTTTCGCTTCCGTGTAGATGGCCCGCGCCACCACGTCTCGCGTGGAAAGCTCCATCTTCTTGGGATCGTACTTCTCCATGAAGCGGAAGCCGTCCTTATTTCGCAGGATGCCGCCCTCGCCGCGCACCGCTTCGGTGACCAGAAGGCCCTTCACGCCCGGCGGCCAGATCATTCCCGTCGGATGGAACTGGACGAATTCCATGTCCTTCAGCTCGGCGCCGGCATGGTAGGCCAGGGCCTCGCCGTCGCCGGTGTACTCCCACGAATTCGACGTGACTTCGTAGGCTTTGCCGATGCCGCCCGTGGCGATGACCACGGACTTGGCCTTGAACACCACGAAGCGGCCCTGCTCGCGCCAGTACCCGAAGGCGCCGGCCACACGGTCGCCGTCTTTCAGCAGCCGCGTCACGGCGCACTCCATGTACACTTCCACCCCCAGTTGGACGGCGCGATCCTGGACGGTGCGGATCAGCTCCAGCCCGGTGCGGTCCCCCACGTGGCAGAGTCGCCGGTAGGTGTGGCCCCCAAAGGCGCGCTGCAGGATGTCGCCCTTTTCGGTGCGGTCGAACAGGGCGCCCCACTGCTCCAGCTCGCGGGTTCGGTCCGGAGCCTCCTGGGCGTGAAGCTGGGCCATGCGCCAGTTGTTGACAAACTTCCCTCCGCGCATGGTGTCGCGGAAGTGGACCCGCCAGTTGTCGGCGGCATCGAGGTTGGCCATGGCGGCGGCGATGCCTCCCTCCGCCATCACGGTATGAGCCTTACCCAGCAGGCTCTTGGTCACCACCCCGACGCGGGCGCCCTGGGCCCGGGCCTCGATGGCGGCGCGCAGACCGGCCCCGCCCGCGCCGATGATCAGGACATCGTGCTCGTGGGTCTCGTATTGACTCATGGCAGGAGGATGGGATCCGAAATGACGTGAGTGGCCAGGAGCCGCACATAGAGGTCCGCCGAGCCCACCGAGATCAGGCTCATCCAGGCGTACAGCATGTGCCGCTCATTCAGCAGGCTGACCAGGCGCCACGCCCCATGGCGCGGTCCCCCGAACTTGGCGCAAGAGAAGCAGTCGATCTTTCCCCCCACCAGGTGCCGGAGCGAATGGCACGACAGGGCATAGACGCTGAGCAGCGCCACGTTTACCAGCAGCACCAGCGACCCCAGCCCCACCCGGAACCGGCCCTCCGACCAGAAGCCCAGCCAGGCGTCATGCCAGAGGAAGAACAGAAAGATCACGGCCGCATAGAGAAAGTACCGGTGAATGTTCTGCAGGATCAGGGGGAACGCCGTTTCGCCCTTATACCGCCGTCCGGCCGGCTCAGACACCGTGCAGGCCGGCGGATCCAGGAAGAAGGCCCGGTAGTAGGCCTTGCGGTAGTAATAGCACGTCACCCGGAACCCCAGCGGGAAGATCAGGATCAGCAAGGCCGGCGAGAGGGGCCACCGGCGGTGCCCGGGGTCAATCAGCGGCGAATAGAAAGGCGATAGATACGATCCGACCCGGTAGTAGTCGCCCTCAAAGGCACGAAACGTCGCATAGGCGCCGAACGCGCCGAGCAGCACGATGACCGGCGCCAACTCCAGCCACCACGCGTCGCGCCGCATGGTGGCTCCCAGACCCTTAGCGTCCAAAGAGCCCTCCTTTGAAGCAAGTGGAAACGGACGCTAGTAAACCACAAGCGCCCGCCGGACGCAAGGGGGGGACTGCTACTCAGGCGGGTAGGTCCGGTCGAGGATCTGCTCGAGGGTGAACGGGCACTGGGGAGGGAAGGTGTCTGCCGGCAGCCCGGTCTCAATCGCGGCGAGATCCACGGCATCAGGATAGACATCAGCGACTGCGGCAGCCAGTCCCCGCTTCAGGCTGGGAGAGTCCTCAAAGAGGAGGTCCAGTTCGTCCCGCTGCGTCGCGATCGTGGACTTGTCCGGCTGCTGCTTCCATTGCAGCAAGTGAACCAGCAGAACCGTTAGCTGGCTTAGAAGTTCACACTTGTCTCTTCGCGGCCATGGCACACCTCCTCTGCAGCCGCCAGAGGCGAGTGGAAAGGAGGTCAGGTCGTCCCTCGAGGTTGACGCTCCTCCGCAGATTGGTTGGGCGCGGGGCGCCGCTCAGTCGCGTGTCAGGCCGGACTATGAGGTCGGCGACAGCAATTCGTCGAGCGAGAACGTCCTTTCGGGCAGGTCTACGTCCTCGGCGTAGATTCGATAACGCAGGGGCAGGTGCCGCTCCTGGGAGGGACCAGCGAGAATGTCGAAGATCAGATGAGGAAGATCTACGATTTCTCCCGGTGAAATTCTCGACGGAAGAGGGGTAAATCTATCTCGGTGGTTCAGTGTACGATCTACGCGTTTGCATGCCTTATACTGGTAGTGGGTGTCACCCACGGGTCGGTCGTCCACCTCCAGCACTTCCCTTGGCTGCGACGGAGCCATAAAGCTCCAAAGCCAGGATTTCGGGACGCCCACTTCGATACGGGTCGGCCTCAGGGTGCTCCTCCCGTTATGCAGCTTGAAGGTTAACTGGACGACATTGGAAGAGACGTCGACGCGTTTCGGTATTAGAACCGCATCCGCCTCTGGCGGGCGGTTCTCGATCACCTCCTCTGGGACCTTCCTGTCAGGTGCTCGGCCCAGGGCCTCGGAGCGCGCGCGCAGGGCACGGAGCAGCTTTTCGTAGCCTCGTTGCTCGAAGAGGTTCACCCAGTGCCAGCGGCTTAGGCGCGCCGGAATTTCACAGGGTTCAAGCTTTACTGGGATCAGGAAGATGGCTCCCTCGGGCTGCTCGTCGGCAACATCGAGCACCAAGCTCACTTCCTTTTGCACGTAACCTGCCTTGCTGATGGCTCGCTCGGAAAGGCATACGAGAACTACATCACTCGTTCTTACCGCCTTTTTTATCTCCACGTCCCAGACGTGGCCAGGGAGCAAATCTTCTTCGTCCAGCCACGGATCCATTCCATCGCTAAGGAGACGCTCGTTTAAATCGCGAACGGCTGGCTTATCGGCCGAGGCGTGACACAGGAAAACGCCCAGTGGACGGCTGCCTGTTGCGGCCGCAGTGCCTTCGTAAGGCGTGGGAACGGCGGTATCTGGGCCTTCCGCCAGGACTGCCTCTGAGCCGTGCTCTGGTGGGCTCGCGGAACGAACAGTTAGCGACTCTAAAGTTATCGCAACCAGCCTTTCATCCTGAAGTGTCCAGCCCACGTTAGCGAGCGCTTCGAGAAGGCGGTGGCCAATGATTTCGTGGTCCTTTCTAAGTTCTCTCGCAATGTTTTCGCCTATTCGACGCCTCTGCGCTTCTGAAAAACTCGCCAGGATAGGCGCGAGCCTTTTCTGGTACGCCCTCTTCCTGGTCTTGTGGCTGTAGGCTTCTTCCTGCGTCAGATCGAAATGAGTTGGGACTCCAGCAAGACTCAGGACTCGAAGTATGTAGTCGCTGGACTCGTCGGTGAACAAGACGCCTAGGATGAGCCCCAAAGGCTCCAATTCCGGCATTGCTTTAACCCTCCTTTCGTAGTATGGGGACTGCTACTCCGGCCGGTAGGTCCGGTCCAGGATCTGCTCGCGGGTGAACGGGCACTTGGGAGGGAAGGTGTTCGCCGGCAGCCCCGTCTCAATCGCGGCGAGATCCACAGCGTCACGATAGACTCGAGCGACCGTTGCGGCCAGTCGCCGCTTCAGGCTGGGAGAGTCCTCAAATAGGAGGTCCAGTTCGTCCCGCTGCCTCGCCATCGTGGACTGCCAGGAACGAGGACGCTTGTCTGGCTGGTGTTTCCACTTCAGCAGGTGAATCAGCAGAACCCTTAGCCGGCTCAGAACCTCGCGCCTGTCTCTTCCGGCCAGGGATTGCACCTCGTCGGCGAGGTTTTCTATGTCGATCTCGTCGAAGCGGCGTTCGCGAAGGAGTTGCGCGGTCTCGTCCATCCAAGCCACAAGGTCTTCCTCGTAGTGGACAGGCGTGGTTGGTTTGGTCGTCGTGGTCCCCATGATGGCTACTCCGGCAGGTAGGTCGGGTCCAGGATCTGCTCGGGTGAAAAGGGACAGTCGGAAGGGAAAGTTGTCACACGAAGTCCGGTCTCCTTGGCGGCGCCACCCACGGCGTCGGGATAGGCTTCCTTCACCGCCTCCGCCACTTCGCGCTTCAGGCTGGGCGACTGCCGGAGCAGACGCCGCAAGTCTGCTCGCTGGGTCAGGATGGTCGAGTCCCAACTGCCGGAGCGCTTCTCGGGCTGACACTTCCACTTCAGGAGATGGAGGAGGATCACCGCCAGCCTGCTCTCCAATTCCCGCCTGTCTCTTGCGGCCATGGCTTGCACCTCCTCGGCGAGGCTCTCTATGTCGATCTCGTCGAAGCGGCGTTCGAGAAGGAGCTGCGCGGTCTCGGCAGCCCATGCCACGAAGTCTTCCTCGTAGCGGACAGGCGTGGTTGGTTTGGTCGTCGTGGTTCCCATGACGGGTCCCCTGCTTCCATTAGGCCACTATGTCTTCCCCGCCGTCAACCCCGATGGTATTCCCCGTCATCCAGTAGGTATTCTCGTGGGCCAGGACGGCGATGCACTTGGCCACGTCTTCCGTGGTGGTCAGCCGGCGGTACGGATTGCGCATCGTGGAGAATTCGATCAGCTTGTCGCTGCCCGGAATCTTGCGCAGCGACGGCGTGTCGGTCACCCCCGCCCGGATGGCGTTGGCGGTGATGCCGAACGGCGCCAGCTCCAGAGCAAGCTGCCGGATGTGCGATTCGAGCAGCGCCTTGGCTCCCGACACCGGCCCGTAGCTGGGGATGGCCCGGGTCCCGCCCGAGCTGGTCATGGCGTAGACGCGGCCGCCCGCGGTCATCAGGCCCCGCGCCACCAGATCCTGCACCCAGTAGACCAGGCTGTGGGCCATGGTGTCGCAGGTCATCTCCAACTGCGCCTTACTGGCCAGCTTCTCCCCAGCCGCCGACACATAGGGCAGCAGCGATCCAAAGGCGATGGAGTGCAGCAGGACCTTCACGTTCGCCTGCCGGGCCGCCACGGCCTCCAGGACCTCCCGGCGCTTCTCATCGTCGGCGGCGTTGACGTTGAAGAATACGGCCTCGCGGCCCAGCGCCCGTATGGCACTTTGGATCTCCTCGGCGTGCGGCAGCGTGGCCCGGCGGTCCAAGTGGACCCCGAAGATGTTCATACCCGTCCGGGCCAGCTCCAGGGAAGTGGCTTCGCCAAAACCACTCGAAGCGCCCAGAATCAAGGCCCAGGGTTGCGGTTGCGGTTGCGTGGACATAGATTTTTGATCGTACCAGACCCGGTCAGTAAACCGTGATGCGGCGGTCTTCGCCGGTCCCGTAGTCGAGGTGGATCTCGACGCGCTCCGCCGGCAACTGGCGCGAGAACTTCTCTCCCCACTCGATCAGGACGATGGCCCGCTGGTCCCACAGGTCGTCCAGGCCCAGGGTCTCCAGCTCCGGTATCCGGTCCAGCCGGTAGAGGTCGATGTGGTAGACCTTGGGGTCGCGTCCGTACTCGTGGATCAACGTGAAGGTGGGGCTGGAGACTTCCTCGACCGCCGCCGCCCCCAGGCCGCTGACGATCCCTTTGGCCAAGGTGGTCTTGCCGGCGCCCAGATCCCCAATGAGCAGCACCAGCGCCGGCGCCCGCAGCCGCGAGGCGATGTCGCGGCCGGCGGCAATGGTCTCTTCTTCGGTTTGGGTGATGTAGACCACGTTAGCAACGAGCCGCGACCGTACGGGAGCGGTTGCTACAAGAAACCGCCCCCTTACGGTCGCGGCTCGTTAAGCGAAGCAATGGCTGCGCCCAGGTGGTGGATCTGGTCGGTAGCGAGGGTGGCCCGCTCGCCCCACTCGCGCGCCGCCAACTCCCCCGCCCTCCCGTGCAGGAACACTGCGGCGGCCACGGCCTGCTCTGCCGGCGCCCCCGGAAACTGGGCGAGGAAGCCCGCGATCATCCCGGTCAGCACATCGCCCGATCCCCCCGACGCCATCGCAGGGCTCCCGGTCAGGTTCACCATCACCCGCCCGTCCGGCATCGCCACCAGGGTACGGAAACCTTTCAGCACCAGGTAGACCCCGTGCTCCTGGGCGAACTGGCGCGCCACCTCGACCCGCCGGCTCTGCACCTCCTCCGTCGTCCGACCTGTAAGCCGGGCCATCTCCCCGGGATGCGGCGTCAACACCGCGCCCGGGCGAATGTTCTCCGCCACCAGCGCATCCGCATCCAGCACCAGCCGGCCCGGGAACAGGCTGATCGCCTTCCGCAGGAACTCGCGCGTCTGGTCGTTGGTCCCCAAGCCCGGTCCTATAGCCATGACGTCCTTGCGCGCCACGATCTGCTCGAACCTCTGATAGTCGAACGCCGCCGGCGAAACCGTACCCTGCTCGGTCTCGGGCAGCGGCTCGGTCATCAGCTCGGGCGTATGGGCCGGGATCACCGCTGCCGCCCCCGCCGCCGTGGCCACCGTCACCAGCCCCGCCCCCGCCCGCAGCGCCGCCGTCCCCGCCAGGATGGCCGCCCCCGGCTTCGGCGTCGAGCCCGCCACGATCAGGACGTGCCCAAAGTCGCCCTTGTGCGCCGCCCGCGGCCGGGGCCCGAATAGCCCGGCGATGTCCCTCGCCTCGATGGTCGAGAGCCAGATCTCCGGGTCGTCCTCATAGAGCGTCGCCGGACTACCGATCGGAACCACGTGCAACTCCCCCACCACCTCGCAGCCCGGGGGAAAGATCTGGTCGACCTTGGGCGCCGTGAATGTCACCGTGTGTCCGGCCGGCAGCGCCAGTCCCGAGGGGATATCCAGAGCCACCACCTGCGACGGCTGGAACCTCGCCTTCAGGTCCTGGATAATCCGGAGGTACAGGCCGTCCAGCGGACCTCGGAACCCGGTCCCCAGCAGCGCATCCACCAGCAAGGTGCAGTCCGCCACTTCAGGCCAAGCCGTCTCCCAGGCGGTTTCGGTGTGGGCCACCCGCAGCGGGCACCTCACCCCCGCCAGCATCTGGTAGTTGGCCGCGGCGTCTCCCTGGAGCGACTGCGGCAGCGCTGCCACGACGACACTCAATCCGCCCACCCGTCCCCGCGTATGCAACTGGCGCGCCACCACCAGGCCGTCGCCGCCGTTGTTCCCCTTGCCGCAAACTACCGCGATCCGATGCCGCGCCAGCGGCCCAAACTGGTGCGCCAGAAACTCGAATACGCGCGCCCCGGCGTTCTCCATCAGGATCAAGGACGGGATCCCGCGCTCGGCGGTGGTCCGCCGGTCGACCTCGCGCATCTGGGCGGCGGTCAGGATCTTCATTTCCGAGCCCCCGTGAGTTGCTCCTCGAGCTGCGACAGCTTGGCGGCCTCGCCGATAGCGATCAGGACGTCGCCCGGCTCCATCACCGTGTGGGCCGACGGGTTGAACAGCATCTTTCCACCTGTCTTGACGATCGCCAGCACAATGATCCCGAACTGCTGCGGCAACCGGGCCTGCTCCAAGGTCTGGGCGGCGCAGGTGGACGCGGCGGCCACGGGGATCTGCTCGATCTCCAGGTCCAGCTCCGAGCCCTGAAAGGCCGACGCCATGTCCAGAAAGCTCGCCACGTGGGGCCGCAGCAGGGCCTGGGCCAGGCGGTGGCCGGTAAACGCATACGGCGTCAGGACCATGGTCGCGCCGGCCTTGCGCAGCTTATCGGCGGCGGCATCGTTGGTGGCCCGGGACACGATGGTGAGGCCCTTGTTCATTTCATGGGCGGTCAGGACCACGTAGAGGTTTTCGGCGTCGGAGGGCAGAGCCGCCACCAAGCCCTTGGCCCGCTCGACATGCACCGACTGCAAGGTCTCGTCCTGGGTGGCGTCGGCCACCACCGCCAGGTACCCCTGCTCCAGCGCCCATTCCACCCGGTCGTGGCCGGTGTCCACCACGATGAACGGCGCGTCGTTGCGAAGCAGTTCGCGAACCACGCTGCGCCCGACGCGCCCCACGCCGCAGACGATGTAGTGATCTTCCAGCTTATTCAGCATTCGTTTCTGGCGCCGCCGTTTGAAATGTTCCCCCAGCTCGGCCGCGACGGCGAACTGGGTAATCAGCCCGATGGCGAAGAATACTGTTGTAACACCGGCGAAGATCACAAGGGAATTGAAAATTCTTCCGGCGCGGGATAAATGGTGGAGCTCCTCGTAGCCCACCGTGGTGACGGTGAACAGGGTCATGTAGAACGCGTCGAACCACGGCCACCCCTCGATCCATCGGAAGCCGCAGGTGCCAAAGGCCAGGACGCCGGCCATCAGGGCAAACACGAGCAGAGTGCGGCGGGCCAGCGAGCTCACGTCACAATCTCCGGGCTACCAGCAGGGTCATGTCGTCCTGTAATTCCGGGCGGCCGGTCCACCGCGACACCGCCTGGATCACCTCCTCGATGATCTCACGTACCGGCCGCTGCCGGTTCCGGATCAGCAGCTCGATCAGCCGCTCCTCGCCGAACTCCTCGACAAACTCGTTCTCGGGCTCGGTGGCCCCGTCGGTGAACGCCACCAGCAGGTCGCCCGGCTGGAGCGCGATCTCGGTCTGCTCGTAGGTGGCGAACGCAAAAGCCCCCACCACCAGACCGTTGACCTCCAGCCGCCGCGGCTCCCCGTTGCGGATCAGCACCGGCGGCAGGTGCCCGGCGTTGGTATAGGTCAGGATACTGTGTCGATCGTCATAGGCGGCGAAGAAGAACGTCGCGTATTTCTCCGGCGAGGTGTTCTGGTAGAGCTGCAGGTTGAGCTGGGAGACCAACTGGGCGGCCGGAAACCGCCACACCCCATCGTCGTCCTCGCGCCCCGCCCGCCCCACTTCGCCGGACAACTGCGTCCGCAGCATCGACTGGATCGACGCCATCAGCAGCGCCCCGGATATGCCCTTCCCGGCCACGTCGCCGATGGCCAGCACTAGGCGGTCGTCGGACAGCTTGATAAAGTCGAAATAGTCGCCTGAAACCACGCTCGCCGCGTGACACACCCCCACGATCTCCAGGGTCCGCAGTTGGGGCGGCGCTTTGGGGAAAAGCTGCCCCTGCACCTCGCGGGCGATCTCCAGCTCCGACGCCATCCGTTGCCGCTCTTTCGACTCCTCGATCAGCCGCTCAATCGACTCCGTCATGCTGTTGAACGATCCCGCCAGCTCGGTAAGCTGATCGTGTCCTTCCAGCGGAATCCGGTGCGAGAAGATGCCCTTGTTCACTTTTTGGGTTCCCTCGTACAGCTCGTGGACGCTGCGCGTGACGGTGCGGGTGATGGAGATGCCGGTGACCAGCGAAACCAGCTCCACGATCAAAAAGATCGTCCCCAGGGCCAGGAAACCCGCCGTGACGCCTTGCGCAATCTGCACCCCCTGGCCGAACAGCCGCCCATAGAGCGCCGAGGGACGTGTTTCGATGCGCCACTGGACCTCCTCGGTGGTATGGTCGTCCTCGCTCCATCCTTGCGCTTGAAAGGGCGCGGTCCCCCAGACGATCTCATAATCTAACTGATAGGCGGGCGGCGGAAAGGTGGCCCGAGGCGGGGCGGCGATGATTAACTGGCGCGTCTTGGAAACCACGGTGACCCGCCCTAACCCCGGCTCCAGGCTGGACAGGAAAGCGCTGGTGAGCGGCTGCAGTACGATCACGTCGACGCTGGTGCGCGTCCTGCTGGAGCCCGGCAGCGGTCCTCTCCCGGTCCCGGTCGAGGCGTGCGTGGCCAGGTACAATCGCCCGTGGCGTCGCACTATCCCGCGGAACCCGCGGAGAGCCTCCCGGGGCGACTCCGGGTCCGCCGGCTGGTCCTCGCGCTGCGTCCACACCTGCAAGCCCGGCCAGCCGCCTCCGGCGCGTTCCATCCAGGTGTCGATCCACTCCTGTTGTCGTCCGGCGTCGGTGGCGGCCAGGGTCCAGGCCAGGGCGTTGGCCAGACCGTGCAGCCGCGCCATCCGCCGCTCCAGGTCGGCGGTGGCGATGTGCACCGCTACCTGCCCGATCAATACATACCCGGACAGGGTCACCAGCGCCGTCACCAGCAGCAGCGGCACCAGCCCGATGAACAGGAACAGCACGATCATCCGGTTGCGCACCCGCCACAGGATCTGCCGTGCCGCCCGGCGCAGCAACTGAACCAGCAGGACGAAACCCACGGCGTACCCGGCCAGCTTCAACAGCTCGACGCCGGGGAAGGGGCGTCCCGCCACCCACGCCGCCCCATTCAGGGCCACCAGCGCGAGGAACACCTTCTCCAGCCAACCCCAGCGCGGAAGTGCCTCTAGAAATCGGGAGAACATGGTACGGCGGGCTTCAGCCCCGCTTCGAAGCTGCTCTGAGAGAATCGGGATCGCCCCCCCTCTTTCGCGCCAAGGCGCCAAGGGCGCAAAGAAAACAAAGGAGCTCTTCTTGGCGGGCGGGGCGGCTTGGCGAGAGAATGGTTGTTCTTCACAGCTTCTAACGGTCGCGGTTCGGTGCTAGTGCCTGCCGCCCGAGGCTTGGAGCTTGCTGTGCCGGATCCCGTACGAGAAATAAATCGCCAGCCCGATGATCAGCCAGATAATCAGTCGCGCCCAATTTATCCAGCCCAGCTTATACATCATGTAGCCGTTGAACGCGATCCCTAGCAGCGGCACCAGCGGCACCCACGGCGTACGGAACGGCCGCGGCTGTTGGGGATCCGTGTGTCGCAGCACCATGACGGCGATGCAGACGATCACAAACGCGAGCAGGGTCCCGATGTTCACCATCTTTCCGATGTCGTCGATCGGGGTCAGGCTGCCCACTACTGCCGCCAGACACCCCACCAGGATCGTATTCTTGTAGGGCGTCCGAAACTTGGGGTGAATCGCCCCAAAGAACTTCTTGGGCAGCAGCCCGTCGTTAGCCATCGAGAACAGGACCCGGGTCTGTCCCAGCAGCATCACCAGCATGACGCTGGTGAGACCGGCCAAGGCGCCCACCGTGATCACATGCGAGGCGGTGGTGAGCCCGCGATCCAGGAAGGCCCGGGCGATGGGGGCCTCGATATTCACCTCCTGCCACGGCACCATGCCGGTCAGGACGCCCGCCACCAGGATGTAAAGCGTGGTGCATACCAGCAGCGAGGTGATGATGCCGATGGGGAGATCTCTCTGCGGGTTCTTGGCCTCCTGGGCCGTGGTGGACACCGCGTCGAAGCCGATGTACGCGAAGAAGATGTAGGCGGCGCCGGCGCCTATGCCCGAGAAGCCATACGGCGCGAACGACGCCCAGTCATGACCCCAATTCGACGTATTCACGTATTTCACGCCCAGCCCGATCACAAAGAGCACCACACAGACTTTGACCACCACGATCGTGGCATTGAAGCGCGCGCTTTCTTTGATCCCAATGGTCAGGATGGCCGTGATGACCAGGGCGATGAGAAACGCCGGCAGGTTGAAGCCGATCTCCACGCCGAAAATCTGGGGGGCGCCGAGCAGTTCATGGGCGCGCTGGACCAGCTCCGGCGAGCGGGCGGAGATCACTTCCGTGACCTTGGCCAAAAACGCCTGCGTCCCCGGCACCAGGGTGCTATCGGCCGCCTGGGCCATCTCGCGGGCGATGGTGTTTTCCGCGGTTCGCAGAGCGGTCCAGTGGTCGTAGGCCAGCCACAGCGGGATCTTCACCTTGAATATGTTCATGAACTCGATGAAGTGTTTCGACCAGCCGGAAGAGACCGTACTGGCGCCCATGGCATATTCG
>JBGOUV010000086.1:0-19106 GCA_041477815.1 Terriglobia bacterium
AGGTGTATCCGGCAGCGTAGCCCTTATTGTTGGCCAGGGTCACGCTCGACGCCGGATCGCCGGGAAACTGCGGCAGGCCGCCGGCGTTGTTGTCGTTCTGCAGATTTCCCCGCCAGAAAACCTGGTGCTTGCCGCTGGAGTCGAGCTGGTAGTCGAACTTGGCGATGTAGGTATTCTGCCGCAGCCGGAGGGGGGCTTTGAAGCGGAACCCGACGATGTTCAACCCGTCGCCCACGGTGTTGTCGTTGGGAGCCGGGTAGGTCTGCATCAGACTCATCACCGCCCGGTTGGGACCGATCCCGGCCGGATCCACCAGGGTGGTGACGTCCTGGGGCGAAAGCGTGGCCACCGAGCCGTCGGTCCGCTGGTACTGCAAGACGCCCTGGCGCAGGTTCAGCGACGGCACCGACCGCACCGCGCTCTGCTCGCTGCGGTCGCGCCGGCCCTCGTAGTTGAAGAAATAGAAGAAGCGGCTCTTCACGAACGGCCCGCCCACCGACGCTCCGAAGACGTTCCGGTTCAGCTTCTGCACCGGAAGGCCGGAGGAGTTGTTGAAGAAGCTGTTGGCGGAAGTGGCCGTGTTGCGCAGGGACTCGTAGAGCGCCCCATGGATATTATTGGTGCCGCTCTTGGTGACCAGCGCAATCTGCGCGCCCGAGGATCGCCCCACGTCCGCGCTGGCGTTGAGCGTGGTGACGCGAAACTCCTGCACCGAATCGAGCGTCACCCGCAGGACGCTGGTGAAGGCGTAGCGGCTCTGCTGGTCGTTGACATCCACGCCGTCCAGGGTGACGTTGGCCTGGTCAGCCTTGCCGCCGTTCACCGCCCCGTTGCGGGAGTCCGCCCGGTCGACCGCGTCGCCGATGAACGTCACGCCCGGCTGCAGCGCCAGCAGGCCCACCACGTTGCGGGCCTCGAACGGAAGTTGCGAAATCTGCCCGCCGCTCAAGGCGTTGCCGATGCTGGCGTCGGTCGTGTTGACCTGGATGTTCTCGGTCGTCACCGACACCGTCTCCGTCACCGCCCCGACCTTGGAGAACGTCACGTTCACCGTAGCCGGGCTGTTCACCAGCAGGCGCACGTCGCTAATGGTAACGTTGACGAACCCGGGCGCCCGCGCGGTGATCCGGTAATTACCAGGCACTACCTGGTGGAACGAGTACAGTCCCTGCACGTCCGACACGGTCTCGCGCGACTGCCCCGTGTCGACGTTTTCCAGCTGTATCGCGGCCTTGGGAAGCAGAGCCCCGGTAGGATCGATGACGTTGCCGCTAACCGACGTCAGAGCCTGCCCCAGCAGGCCTGCCGGCAATACCACCAGAAGCACAACACGAACCACATGCGTCCGCATTTCTACCCACCCCCGTAAGAGAAATCCGGTTACCAGCAGATGATGTTACAAAATGCGGCCGATGTCAATGCCCTTGCGATTGTTTCCTGATGTCAGCGACCACGTCGCGTGCCAGACGACGCAACGCGGCCGGGGCCGGACTCTGGGGCAGGGCGGCGGACCACAGCGGATAGCCCGCGCCGGCCGCTGCCAGCACGACCGTCCCCGGGCCTTCGGAGAAGAAAGCGGCGGCTTTATCCGCATCGGAAACAAGTGTAAAAACGCTGCCGGCCCGGATCTGCTCGACCAGGTACTTGTCGAGTCCACCAGTCATAGGCGCCACGTAGACGGCCCGGACGGTGGCCACCGTCAGGGGGTTCGGACCCAGGATGCCGCGGTCCCACAAGTGGGAAATGACCGGAATCTGAAACGAGCCGGCTCCCTCCGGCTCATACTCAACCACCACCGTATCCCCGTAGAGGACGTCGCTCCAAAAGTCGCCGTCGCCGAAGATACCCCGCTTGGTGTAGGGACCGGCGATCTGGGGCTTGAAGCGCCGCCCGTCATGGAGCCATACCCGGCCGCCGCCCACCGAGAAGCCGGTAAAGTGCACCCGCATGCCCACCGCGCCGGGCGAGCGCAGCGCCTGCCGCCAACTCGGGCGAGCATTGCTGGACCCATTCAACCCTACCCGGCGATGCGCCCCGGAGGCCTCCGGCTGTCGTTCGACCTCGTCGAGCGGCTCCAACACCTGCACCGGCGGCGCCGGCGACGCCCGCCGCAGACTAGGCGGCAGATCCGCTGCGAGCAGCGTACACCAACCGGCCAGGGAACCGCAGATGAGCGCAGAGGAACGCAGATAAGACCCCCTACCGCACCGCAATATGCGTATTCGCCTGGCCGGCGGCGCCGCCGATGGTCACCGAAACGATGGTTCGATCGTTGGCGGCGAGTCCCGCCGGCACGCGGGCGTTGATCTGCAGCAAGCCCACAAACCCCGGCGCCGCGCCCGCGTAGAGCACCTCCGCCGGCCGGCCCCCCACCTGCAAGGTGACGTTTCTCACCGGTTGGGGCAGCGGCGTGATGGCCGGCGCTCCCTCCGCCCCGGCCGGGTTCGTCTGACCCTCGCCGGTTCCGAACAGGATGAACACCGCGCCGGAGGCCGCCGCATTACCGGGCGCGTTCAGGCTGCCGTCCTGGTTCAGGGCGATCAGCCGGTTCGAGCCGTCGGCGAACATGAACAGTCCCGGCGCCGTGGTGGCCACCGGCACCGCGAGAGTGTTGGAGGTCCGTCCCTGCCGGATCACCCGGACCTGGGTCGTGGTGCGACCCTCCACGGTGTAAGGCACCTGGGCGTTGATCTGTCCGGCGCTGACGTAGAACAGCGGCGCCGAGACGCCGTCGAAGGTCACCACCGTGTCGTCCACGCGGGTCTCCACGCGTCCGCCGGCATTGAGCCGCGCGCCTACGCCCGCGCCCGGCCCCAGCAACTGGCCGAACAGGGACACGATTTCACCGGCCGCCACGCCGCCGGTGGCGAAGCTCGCGCCGTTGACCACCGACGCCAGGGTTGGCTGCGAGCTGCCGCCGCCGTCCACGGTGGCCGTGACCGTCCCCCGCGCCGCTAAGTTCGTACTGAAGAGCGCCAGCGCGATGAAGTAGGTTCCGGGCTGTAACGAAGGCGAAGAGGTGGGCGTGATGACGATGGTCTCGTTGCCGCCGTCGGTGGCGGAGCGGAAGTCGGACACCACGCGGCCGTCGGCTATGGCCACCTCCGCGTTGAAGCGGACGTATAGATCCACGTCGGCGCCGGCGGTCGACGTGTTCACCCGCACTTCCAGACGCGTGGCCCCCGGAGGCACGTCCACCCGGTATTCGGAGCTGCCGGTGAACAGGGTGGCGCTGGCGACGGAAGCCAGCGAGAAGTTGGCGGCGGCGCCGGAGTTCAGCCGTGTAGCGGTGGAGGGGGCCGAACCCGTGGCGCGCTCCACGGTGGCGGTGACGGTACCGGTCGCCGTCGTGCCGGTCGTGAAGATCGCCAGCGTGATGTAGTAGGTACCGGCCTGGAGCGGCGGCGTGGAACTGGAGGAAATGGTAATCGTCTCCAGGCCGTTATCGCCGATCGACGAGTAGTCGGCGACCACACGTCCGGAGGCCAGGTCCGGCTCGCCGCCGAAGCGGACAAACAAGTCGGTGTCCACGCTGGCCGGGTTGGTCACCAGTTTGACCTCCAGCCTGGTCGCCCCGTCGGGCACGACGATGCGGAAGGCCCCTGCATCCGTCATCAGGGTGGGGTTGGCGACCACGGGCAACGAGAAATTGGCCGCCGTGCCAGAGGTCAGGTTCGCCGGCAGCCGTGGCGGGGACGCCGCCGTACCGCCGGTTTCGACCGTGGCGGTGAGGGTTCCTTCAACCGCCACGCCGGTGGTGAACAGCGCCAGTTTGATGAAATAGACGCCGGCCCGCAGCGGCGGCGTGGAACTGGGAGTCACCGTGATCAGCTCGTCACCCGTCAAGCCTTCCGAGCGGTGGTCGGCCACGACGTTTCCGCCCGAAAGGCTGGGCTCGGCGCCAAATTGGGCGAACAAGTCCACGTCCGCGTTCGGCGTGGTAGTGGCCAGGCGGATCGTGAGCCGCGTGGCGCCCTGCGGCACGGTGATCTGGAAACCGGGCGAGAACAGGGTCCCGCCCTGCACCGCGGGCAGCGAGAAGCGCGTCGCCGCGCCGGAGCTCAGCACGGTCCCGCCCGTGGGAGGCGGCGCGGCGCCGGTGCTGACCGTGGCCGTGATGCTTCCGCTGGCGGCCAAGCCGGTGGTGAACATCGCCAGGTTGATAAAGTAAGCGCCGGCGCGCAGGGCCGGGCTCGACTGCGGGGTGATCACGATGGTCTCGTTGCCGGTGTCGCCCTCCGACCGGAAATCGGCGTCCACTCTCCCGCTCGTAATGCCGGCCTCCTGTCCGAAGCGTACGTACAAGTCCATATCCATTCCCGCGGTGGTCGTGATCAGCTTGACCTCCAGGCGGGTGGCGTTTTGCGGCACGGTGATCTGGTAACCGGGGCGCAGCAGGGTCGCACTGGTCACGGCCGGCAGGGAGAAATTGGTGGCGGCGCCGGAGCTCAGGACGGTCGGGTTGCCCGCCGGCGGCGGGGGCGGAGGCGTGCTGCCGCCGGTGGTGCCGGCAGGCGTGCGCTCTTCCAGAAACTGTTGCAGCGTCGAATAGGACACCGACAGCCGGCCGTAAAAGTCGGTCCGCTCGACGTCGCAGGCGGTCTGCCCCTCGGGCACTCGCGGGCCGTGACTGAGCTGTCCCACCACCACCCCAGGCCGCGAAAAGATCGGGGAGCCCGAGGACCCGCCCTCGGTGGCGCCCTGGTTCCACTGAATCCTGTAGAACAGTTGCGGCGGCAGGCCGAGGCTGCCGTCGGGCGCGCGCAGCCCCAGCGAGATGCGCTTGTAGTCTCCCCGGGGATGGTGGATCCCCACCATCGCGTTGCCGAGGGGCGGCTCGTTGGGATCAAATCCCAGGAACACCGCGCCGTTGGGCGGCGCCGCGGCCAGCAGGATCAGGGTGGAGTCGCCCTCCTGCATGGCCTTCCCGGCCATATACCGCGCCCCCAGCGTGCGGGGCGAGGCCGTCGGACTCGGCGCCGGGCCGTTGCAGGTAGCGGTCTGGTAGAACCAAAAGGCCTGTACCGTGCGGGCCACCGTATCATTGTCGAAGCAGTGGGCAGCGGTCAGGAAATAGGGGCTGCCCGTGCGGTTGCGGGTCTGCAGCAGCGACCCGCTGCACAGAAACGAGCTGCCCTCTTTCTCGAAGACGATGCGGGCCACGCCCTTGGCTGAGTCGGCCCACTCGGAAAAGCAAGTAACGTCGTTGTGGCACGAGGCAGCCTGCCCGACCGGCGAGCCGAGGCCCTCCCAGAGGTGGGCAATTTCGCCGATCCGGAACGGCGCCGCTTCCATCCCGGTCACCGGCCCCGCCGGCTCGTACTCGATCACCACCGACTCGCCGAAGATCACGTCGCTCCAGAAATCCCCGTCCCCATAAAGGCCCCGGCCGGTGTAAGGGCCGAAGACCTGGGCGCCGCTGGGGCGGTTGTCATGAATCCACACCCGTCCGCCGCCCGCCGCAAAGTCGGTGAAGTGGATGCGGAACGCCTCCGCTCCCGGTGAGCGCAGGGCCAGCCGCCAAAGCTGACGCCCGTACGGCATCCCTTCCCAAGCTCCCGCCGCCGGCCCGGCCAAACGGCGGTGAACACCCACCACCGGCGCGCTGGTGTTGACCGCAGCCGCGGCCTTCTCGGCCTCGCCGAGCGGCGGCAAGGCCATCTCGATCGGCGCCGGCAACGCGGCCGCCAATCCCGGTGGCAACGCCGCCGACTCCTTCCCCGCACCCAGCTTCTCCAGCCGGTCATGGCGGCCGGGTTCCACCGGCGGGATCTGGGCGACCAAGGGGGTCAGAATAAGGAGGGAAATAAAGCCAATTCGAAGAGTCATATTTGACCAGGACACGCGGATCTCGGCCTTGCGGGGTTCATGATACCATCCCGTGTCCGATAGCCAGGAGATCGGCAAAACTTGACGAAAGGCTTGCCTTTCCGTCCCCAATCAGTCTACAATACAGTACTGTATAGGACACTCTGCTCCGCGGAACAAACGGCGAATATGCGAATGCCCCCCCACCGATTTGGTACTCTACTCTTCTCCTTGGCCATGTTGGCCGCTCCTGGCGTCTGGCACAGCCCTCTGAACGGCCAATGCACCCTGACGTGTCCGGCCAACATCACCACCAGTAACAACTCCAATCAGTGCGGCGCCGTGGTGACCTATCCGGCGCCCCTCGCCTCGAGCTGTGACACGGTAGTCTGCTCCCCGGCGTCCGGTTCGTTCTTCCCAGTTGGAACCACTACGGTTACTTGCTCGGGCACTCAACCAGTACCTGCGGTGGTAGAGGACGGGGCCATCTCGAGAGTCATCCAGGCCGCCCTGCCCACGACCTGCACCTTCACGGTGAGGGTCAACGACACCCAGCCGCCCCTTATTACCGCCCCGGCGGACATTACGACCGGACTCTGTCCTCCGGCCAACATTCCCAACGGCTCCTTGGGCTCGCCCACCGTCTCGGACAATTGCCCGGGAGTTAGTTTCGCGCGGCTGGGTCTGCCCCCGGGCAACAATTTTCCTGAGGGGACCACCATCGTCACGTACCGGGCTACCGATGCCAGTTCCAACACCGCCGATGCGACCCAGAGGGTGACGGTGTCCAGCGCGCATCGCATTCACGGCCACATATCGACGACCCCTCCCTCCCACAGCGGCAATGTCTCCCATGAACATCACGGGCAGCACGGGCATATTGTGTCTGCTCCGGCCTGTCCGCCTCACGTGCCCGGGCATTCGGCCGCCGGCGCGACGGAAGACGTGGGAAGTCTGATGACCTCTCCTTCGGACTTTGTGGCTCCGCTGAACGCCGACGGAACCAGACTGCCTGCCCGCCGCGGCCTGCCTCTGTCTCTGTTCGGCTCCGCGGGCGAGTTTTATGTCGGCGACCAGGAGGAATGGCCGGCCGCCAATTTCGCTCCGCCCGCCACTGGAGAGCTTCTTTACTACACCACTCACCTGCCGGAGGTTCGCATTGGCGGCGTCAGCGCCCAGGTCTTGTTCAGCGGTCTGGCCCCCGGGCTTCCCGGGGTCTGGCAGATCAATATCCTGGTTCCTGCGGGCATGGAGGCCGGGAAGAATGTACCGGTGGTGGTGCGGTACGCGGACGAGGACCTAAACGCGACCGTCACGGTCGAGTAAGGCCCAGGTTCCAGCGGGGGTCGGCCGGCGGCGGGAGTACCTTCTGCTGGGGGCGCCGCTGGCCCTGGCGCTCCTGGCGTTCTTAAACGCCCTGCACGGCCAGTTGGTTTACGACGACCGCTTTCAGATCCTCCGTAACCCTACCGTCCGTTCCCTGGCTGCCCTACCGGGCTTGTTCACCCAGAGCGTTTGGCAGTTCATGAGCTCGGGGGCGAGCCCGCCGGTGGGATCCTATTACCGGCCCCTCTTCAACGTCGTCCTTACCCTCAACTACCAATTCTTCGGACTGGAGGTTTTCGGGTGGCACGTTGTTTCTCTGCTGCTGCATCTGGCGGCTACCTTCTGGGTCTACCAACTTGCCAAGGCGTGGAGCCTGGGACGCGACCTGGCGCTGGCCGCAACTCTCCTGTTCGGCGTCCACCCGGTTCACAGCGAAGCGGTGGCCTGGGCTTCCGCCTTGCCGGACCTTTTGGCAGCGGTGTTGGTGCTGCCTGCCCTGGTTCTTTATGAGCAGGCCCGGCGCCGGCCGTCACCCCATCGACTGGCTTTAGCCTCCGCTCTCGCGCTGTTGGCGATGGGCAGCAAGGAAATCGCTGTGGCCGTTCCGGTCTTCCTCGTATGCCGCGAGGCGCTGGATCCGGACCGGGGCAGTCGCAGGTTCCGTCGTGTGCTCCCCTTCCTGATCGCCGCCGCCCTCTACCTCGGGGCCCGCTACGCGGTTCTAGGGTTCCTGAGCAAGGTGGAACCGAAAGCCAGCGGCGTCGCCGCCAGCCAGGTGTGGTTCACCATTCCCTCCCTCCTTGCTGCTTACGCGCGGCTTCTGGTGTGGCCACATCCGCTGGCGGTGGCCTACGGTCTCACCTATATCACGTCACCCGCCGATGCGAGGTTCTGGGCTCTGGCGCTCGGTGTGGTGAGCCTGCTGGCCTGCGGCGCTTGGCTGGTCAGGTCCTCGCCGGCCGGCCGCCGAGCGCTCCTGCTGCTGCTTCTGTTTCTGCTGCCGGTGTTGAACACCAAGGCCTTCAATCAGGATGAATCCCTGATTCATGACCGTTACCTGTACCTCCCTTCCGTGGGGTTCTGCATTCTCGTGTCCCTGGCCCTGCATCGGCTGGCCGGACAGCGGTGGTTCTGGACGGGCTCCGGCCTGCTGGCCGCCGCTTTCTTTTTGCTCACGGTCCGCCAGAACCGCGTCTGGCGCGATGACCTGGTCCTGATGCAACACGCCCTGCGCTTTGCTCCCCGGCGGCCGTTCCTGCTCAATTACCTCGGAGCCTACTTCGCCGAGCGTGGCGAGCTTCCGGAGGCCGAGCGCCACTATCGCGCGGCCCTGGACGCCAACCCCAATTACTACGACTCTCTAACCAATCTTGGCGACGTCTGCCGTGTCACCGGACGTCTTGGCGAAGCCGAGACGCTCTACCGCCGCGCCATTCGCTGGGGCGCGCCCTATGCCAACACCTACTACAACCTGGGAGTCACGCTGCGCAGCCTCGGCAACTTCGGCGAGGCCGAAACAGCGCTCCTCCAGGCGGTTCGCAGGAACCCGGGTGACGCGGGCATCTGGTTCAACCTGGCCTGGATCTACGAGCAGCAGGGCCGTCTCGAACAGGCCGAGCAGGCCTATCGGGAAACGCTGCGCGCCAGCCCGGGTTACGTGGAGCCTCGTATCAATCTCACCGCCCTGCTCGCCGGCCAAAAGCGCTACGCGGAAGCGCTGGAACATGCCCAGACGGCCCGGCAGTACGCCCCCTCGCACCCCGCCGTTCTCTACGTCGCCGGAGATGTCCTTCTGAAGATGGGCCGCTACGCCGACGCCCTGCAGAACTTCGAAAAACTGGCCGGCCTCCAGCCGGCCCACCCCCTGGTCCACACCGACCTGGGCCTTTGCTACGAGGCTCTGGGGCAGAAGGACCGCGCCCGCGCGCAGTTCCTCCAGGCCGTCGAGGTCGCCCCTCAACATCCCCACACGAACCTCGCCCGCGAAAGGTTAAACTCAAAGAGATGAGAATCCCCTGCCTTTGCTTTCTGGCGTGCGCCGCGTGGGGTCAGACCGGCTCTTCCTCCTCCCCGGTCGTTGCCATTGTCGCCGGCCAACCTATTTATGAGGAAGACCTGAAACCGCTGCTCCAGTCCCAGTCCCGCCAGATCCAGCAGCAGGAGTACGAACAAAAGAGCAAGGCTCTGGAAAACCTGGTGAACCAGAAGTTGCTGGAGGCGGAAGCCAAGCAGAAAGGAATCGGCCTCGATAAGCTTCTGGCGCAGGAGGTGGACGCGACGGTCCCGGAAGCCGCGGAGACAGAGGTGGAGGCCTTCTACCTCGGCCAGCGAGATCGTGTGAACCGTCCTTTCGAGGAGGTCAAAGATCAATTGCGCCAGAGTCTCCGGCAGGCCAGGATCCAGCGTGCCCGCGAGGTCTACTTGGAGAAGGCGCGTGCCCGCGCCGAGGTGGCCATTTTGTTGCGCCCGCCGCTAGCGGAGGTCAGTTACGACCCGGCGCGGGTGCGCGGCAATGCCAAGGCGAGGGTCACCATTGTGGAGTTTTCCGACTTCCAGTGTCCTTTCTGCGTGCGGGCCCAGCCCACGCTGCGGGAGGTCCTGGCCCGTTACGGCGATCGCGTCAAGCTGGCCTATCGCGATTTTCCTCTGCACCAGATTCACCCCCAGGCACAGATGGGCGCCGAAGCCGCGCGTTGCGCCGGAGACCAGGGTAAGTTCTGGGAATACCATGATCTGCTCTTCCAGGGTCCGGGCCAGCCCCTGGACCAGCCGGCGCTGGCGGACCATGCCCAGAAGTTGCAGCTCGATGCGCCCAAGTTCGAGTCCTGCCTCGCCGCAGGGCGTCACCGCGCCGCAGTCGAGCGCGATCTCCAGGACGGCGTGACCGCCGGCGTCAGCGGCACGCCCGCGTTCTTCGTCAACGGCGTGTTGCTTTCCGGCGCCCAGCCGCTCTCTGCTTTTCAAAAGGTTATCGACGCCGAGCTGGTCCGCCTGGAGAAGGTCCATCCCTAGCGGCTCGCCCTTGTCTTGACAAGCTCCTCACATACGTATTAAAGTACGTATGGGAGAGCCCGTTATGACATTCACCGGCGCCGTTACCACCACCGGAACCTCTCAGGCGATTCGCCTGGAAAAGGCTCTGTTCCGGGCCATGCCCGAGCTCCGGCCGCAAGCCAGGGTCAAAGCTCATGTCATCGGTCCCGGTCAACTACTCATCTCGCTGGAACCGGGGCCCGGCGCGCCTGCCGAGCAGGATCCTGCCCTCGCCGCTTTCCTGGCGTTCCTCGAAATGGATATGCTCTCGCATCCCCGCCGGATCGCCCCCCTTTCCAAGAAGTCCCTGAAGCGGGCGGTGGAGCTGACCAAACGTGCCAACGTCTCGGACGACGAAGAAATCCCGGATAGCGTCACCCTCTGAGCTTCAAGCAACACCCTGGAGACTCTACGCCCACCCCGCCTTTCGCGAGAAATGGGAGCGTTTGATCGCCGAGGTGGAGTCGCTTCGCCGCGCCGATTCTAAGGAATACATTGGCCATCCTAAGACCAAACTCCTGAAGCGCCTCCAGGAGCTGATTCTCCACGAGATTCCCTCCCATCCCGACTCGGAGCAGTACCAACTCGGCAATACTCTCGGGCCTGCACACCGGCATTGGCGACGGGCGAAGTTCCTCGGCAGATTCCGCTTGTTCTATCGCTTCGACTCCCAACATCGGATCATCGTCTACGCCTGGGTCAATGACGAAAATACCCTGCGAAAGGCCGGTGCCCGGACCGACCCCTATGTCGTTTTCCGATCCAGGTTGAAAGGCGGCAATCCTCCTGACGGATGGGCCGACCTGGTCGCCGGCTCCCACCCGCTTAGATCCAGCACGGAGTGGGTCACCGGTCCACTGTCATAGACTTCTTCCCCACCGGCGCTGGCAGACCTGCAAGCGCAGCAACCGCGCCTCCCCCGCCACGGCGAACCGCACCCGGTGCGGCTCGGCAGCCAGTTGTACGGCGCCCGTATGTCCCGGCGCCTTAGAACACAGCAGCAGTAACGACAGCGACAATACTATGGAGCGCAACATACACATGGGTTCGCCCTTCGATCCAATCCGCTCGATTCTCCCACTCTTGCCGGTCGCAAGCTACCGGCGCAGGATTCTCGGTTACGGCCGCCACTGCCGCAGCCGCCGCCCCGCTTCCTCCAGCGTCTCCCGCTTCTTGCAGAAACAGAACCGCACCTGCTGGGCGCCCCGGGCGGCGTCGGAATAGAAGCTGGATCCCGGCACCGCCGCTACGCCCGCCTCCAGGATCATGCGGCGGACGAACCCGGTATCACTCCCCACCCCGAAGCCGGAGATATCGGTCATGGTGTAATAGGCGCCGTCGGGGACATAGCAGCGGAAACCCGCCGCTTCGAGAAGCCCCAGCAGCAGATCGCGGCGCTCCTGGTATTCGGTCCGCAGTCGCCCGTAGTATTCGAGGGGCAGGTGCAGGGCCGCCACCCCCGCCTGCTGCAGCGGAGCGGCGGCGCCCACGGTGAGGAAGTCGTGGACCTTGCGGATCGGATCGGTGAGGACCGGCCCCGCAATCACCCAGCCCACCCGCCAGCCCGTCACCGAGTACGTCTTGCTCATGCTGTTGACCAGGACGGCCCGGTCGCGCATGCCGTCGAGCGTGATCATGGGGTAGTGCGGCGTCTCCCCGTAGAGGATGTGCTCGTAGATCTCGTCGGTGTAGCAGAAGGCGTCGTGCTCGCGGCACAGCGCGGCGATGAACTCCAGTTCCTCGCGGGTGAAGACCTTGCCGGTCGGGTTGTTCGGGGTGTTGACGATGATGCCCCGGGTATTGGCCCGGAAGGCGTGCCGCAGCTCGCCGGGATCGAAGTGCCAGTCCGGCGGATAGAGAGTAACCAGCCGGCGAGTGGCGCCGCACAACTCGGTGTCGGGCGCGTAGTTCTCGTAAAAGGGCTCGAAGACAATCACCTCGTCGCCGGGATTCACCGTGGCCAGCAGCGACGCGATCATGCCCTCGGTCGAGCCGCAGCACACCGTGATCTCGCGCTCGGGATCGATGTCGAGCCCGTAGGTGACACGGTACTTGTGAGCAATAGCGTCCCGGAACTTCTTGGCGCCCCAGGTGATGGCGTACTGGTTGATGTCGTCGGCGATGGCCTGCTGGGCGGCGGCCTTCAGGCCGGCCGGGGCGGGGAAGTCCGGGAATCCCTGGGCCAGGTTGACGGCGCGTTGCCCGAGCGCCAGGCGGGTCATCTCGCGGATGACCGACTCGGTGAAGTTGGCGGTTCGTTGGGCGCCCACGGCGGCCGGTAAGTGCTTTGTCAGACTCATCGTCATCGGCGGACCTCCACCGCCCGAAAACCGATTATAATCTGTGGTACCCATGAGCCGCTGCCAGCCTACGTGTACTACACGCAAACTCTAACCACGCCGAGTGCCTTGTGGCGCCTGCCGATCTCCGGCGGCCGGCCCGCCAAGGTGCTGGAGGAAGTCGTTTGGCGCAACTTCCTATAAGAACGCAGCTAACTCGTCCGCAGTCATACCCGACTGCCGCAGAATCGACTGAAGAGTTTTCGCCGGCAGAGTGCGGTTGCCGTGTACTGGCACCGTGACGAGGCTCGGAGCGCCCGGCCTTCTCGCGTAATGATGACTTCCCCGTATATGAGACTCCACACATCCGGCCCGCAACAAAGCGCGCAAAACCTCCTTCCGCTAACCCGCGGCAGCCGGCTCACGAGGCCTTGGGGTGGCCGGTCAGCGATGCCAGCAGGATCTCTGCTTCGACCTCGGTGAGGGGTAAGGGCAGGCTTTCCTTTTCGGAGGCTTCAAAGAAACCCAGGATCGCCTCTCTGCATTTGTCCACCGCCTCCTGGTACGTATCCCCATGCGTCGAGAGATGGTTCAGTGTTGGAACCTGGGCAATCCAGACATGATCCTTCAGGTCCCACTCGATCTCAATCGCGAGCCGGGCGGACTGGACCGCATCACTTCTCATTTGCTGTTCAGCAACCAGTGTAGCATGCCGCGCCTCGCCCTCAACTGGGCTCAACTGCCGTAGAGGATCCGGTAGATCGCCCGGTTGCGCAGCACCGCCTGCACGTAGGTACGGGTCTCGGTGAAGGGAATATTCTCGACGAACTCGGCCGGGTCGGTGATCGAGTAGCGGGTCATCCAGCGGTCCACGCGGTGCTCGCCGGCGTTGTAGCCGGCCAGGGCCAGCTCGACGCGGCCCTCGTACTGGTCGAGCACGCGCCGCAGGTGCAGGATGCCCAGGTTGAGACTGGTCTCGGGAACGTGGAGCTGGTTCACCGAAACGCCCGTCATGCCCACCTCGCGGCCTAGCCGGCGGCCGGTGGGCAGCACGATTTGCATCAGGCCCCGGGCCCGCGCGCGCGACACCGCTCCCGGGTTGAACTCCGATTCCTGCCGGATCAGGGCCGCCACCAGGTACGGGTCCACCTCGCGCAACTGCGAGTAGCTCACTATTTCGTCCCGCCACGGAAGCGGGAATAACAACTCCCAATACTGGCGCGGCAGCGACTCAATGGGGAAGCCCAGGTAACCCGGCGTGTACCGCTTCAGGAAACGAATCGCCCGGTGGTGGCTGCCCTGATCCGCCGCGCGCTGGGCCAGGTCCAGCCCCGCGTAGTAGGCCAGGCGCGGGTCCGACTCGGCGCGGAAGCGCAGCTCGCGGTCGGCCACGTCGGCTAGGCCCAGGTCGGCCAGCAGGCGGGCGCGACGGAGCAGCGGGACCACGTCGGCGGGCGGCTCGCGCGGCGGGGCGCCGGCGGGCGGCGTGGCCAGGGCCAGCACGCGCGCCGCCTCCGGCGTCACCGGGCCGCTGGCGCCCGCCGGCAGTTGGGCCAGCCGTTCCCGCGCCAGCAGGGCGTGATAGTAGTGCGGATATCCGGTGATTAGGCTCTGATAATAGGCGCGGGCGTCCACGGTGTCCGCGCGCGCCTCGGCCAGCCGGCCCAGCCAGTAGACGGCCGCGGTGCTCTGCGGACCTTGCGGAAACAGCCGCAGATGTTCCTCCAGCAGACGCCCGGCCTGGCCGCTCCTGTCCAGGTAGGCCCGCCAGGCGATCTTCCAGTGCGCCACGTCCGCGTACTGGCCCCGCGGGAACCGCTCGACCAGCCTGCCGTAGTAGGTAGTGTAGCGCTCGGCGTCGCTTTCGAGAAGGTAGTAGTTGCCGGCCGAGAAGAGCGCTTCCTCGTACCAGCGGGAGCCGGCAAAGTCGCGGCCCAGCCTGTCCACCAGCTCCGTGAACTCGGTGGTCTTCTTCAGCCGGCGGGCGCAGGCGGCCAGGTAATAGAGGCGTTCGGCCCCCGCCTCGGGCTCCAACACCCGCAACGTCTTGAGCGCGCGGTAGGCGCGGAGGTCGGCCTTCAGATGATAGTCGCAGGCGGCCAGCCGGACCGCGGCCAGCTCGCCGGCCAGTCCCTTCAGACTAACCGACAGGGCGCGGTACTCGAGGCGGGCGGCGCTGTACTGCCCGGCCGCCGCCAGACGGTCGGGCCGGGCCAGGCGCAGCGCCGCCGCGGCCACCGGGTACTTCGCCCGCAGCGCCGTCCGCAGCGCGGCCAGGGCCGCTTTGGCCGTGGCCTGCTCGGCGGCCGTGGGAAACTCATAATACACATGCTGGTAGGCCTGCGCCGCCCGGATCCTCTCAGCGGCCCGCTCGGCCACTTGGGCTGCCAGCATCCAATCGGCCGCCGTCCGCGCCGCCGGCAGCAGTCCCAGAGCTTCCCGGGCCTGGCCCCCCAGGCTGAGACTCTCGATCCGATGCCGTCCGGCGGACGCCGCCAGCGGGCTCGACTGAAACCGCGTGGCAAAATTGGCCAGACGCTGGGCCGCCGCCGCGTGGTCCTCGGAGGCGGCTTCTGCCAGGGCCCGGTAGTAGACCGCGTAGTCCACCAGTTCATGTGCCTGCCCCGACGCCGCACCCAAGGCCTCCACCGCCTGCGGGTAGAGCTTCTCCTGGTAGTCGGCGATCCCCAGGACCAGGTAAGCCAGGGCTCCTTCGGCCGACGCCTGGTGCTCCGCGGCAAAGCGGCTTAGCGCCTCGCGGGCCGCCGGGGCCCCGCTCTCGGTGAACCGCCGGGCCAGGGACCGCAGCGTGTCGTCCGCCGGCGCGGCCGCCAGGACCAGGCAAAGGAGAACCAGCCGCCATCGGTGCATTGCGAATTACTCCACCGCCACAGCCACCGCCGGTCCCGGATAATCCGGTCCCAGCAGCTCGTCCTGATTTTCGGCCAAAGTGTGGAGCAACTCCAGATGGAAGTAGTCGACGCCGGCGGCAGCCGACTGCCCGAACTTGCGCAGGTATACTTCGCGGCTCTTGTCGATCTCGTCCCGCAGCCGGCCGTAGATATCCCGCGCCTTTTTGCCCTCGCGGATCTCCTGGGAGCGGTAAAGCTGCAGATCGGCCAGCAGGACCCGGGCGAAACGCTGGGCCCGCAGGTGGGTGTCGCGCTCCTCGGCCGACATTTTGTCCCAGTCGGTCGGCGCCTGGCGCGGGGCCGGACGGGCCACCGGCAGATCCAGGCGGCCGTCCTCCGGCTCGCGAGGCAGGGGACGGCTGGAGAGCGCCTCGAGGGCCAGTTCCGCCACCCCGCACAGCGCTTCCACCGCCGCCGGCAGCATCTCTCGCGCGGCCCCCACCCCGTCGGCGTACAGAATCGCCACCACGCTCTGGCGCAGGCATAGCGGGAACAAGTAAACCTTCTCCTGAGGCTCCAGCCGCATCCCATCCACCAAGGGAGCGGACAGATGGTCGCGCACGCTCAGGGAAATGACGGCTTCCCGCGTTTCGATGGCTTGGGCCAGGGCAGGGGCCTCGCTCAAGGCGACCCGGAAATCCACCGGGGCGCCCTCCAACCCCAGGGTCCGCCAGCAGGAGAGGCTGTCGCCCTTGTGGACGAACAAAGCCACCCGTCCGGCCCAGGCGCCGGCGGTTTCGAGCAGGGCGCTGCCGATCTCGGTGATACTGGAGGCTTGGCGGATCCGCCGGACCGCGATGTTCAACGCCTCGGTGGCAGCCAGCCGCGCCGACCGGGCGGCTTCCTCAGCGGCCTGGTCCTGGGCGGTCTGGAGTTCTTTCTGCAGCCGTTCGGCGGCCTCGGCCAAGGCTTTCTGTACGATATCGTTCAGCGGCTCTGCCATGTACGCGAATCCATTGTAACGCACGAGGAGAAGATCTATGACGAAGCAACTCACCGGACAGGTCGCCCTGGTTACGGGGGGCACCCGAGGGATCGGCCGCAGCGTCGCCGAGAAGCTCCTGAACGCCGGCGCTGGGGTGGCGATCTGCGGGCGGCGACAGGAGGACGTGGACCGGGCGGTGGCCGAGATGGCGGTGGGGGCCGGGAACCGGGTCGCGGGTCAGCCCTGCGACGTAGCGATCTATGAAGATGTAGCCCGGCTATTCCGATTCATCAGCAGCAGGTTCGGAAGATTGGACATACTGGTGAACAACGCGGGCATCGGGCTGTTTCAGCCTATCGATCAGATCGCTCCCGAGGATTGGCGCCGGGTTCTGGACACCAATCTCTCGGGAGCCTTCTATTGCACAAAGGAAGCCATTCCGCTACTGCGCGCACAGGGAGGTGGATACATCTTCAACATTGGCAGCCTAGCCGGCACGAATGCGATGGCGGGCGGGGCGGCTTACAACGCCAGCAAGTTCGGGATGCTGGGTTTTAGCGAGGCCTCGTTCCTCGACCTGCGGTACGACAACATCCGGGTGACCTGTGTGATGCCGGGCAGCGTGGCCACGGAGTTTTCCGGCCCGAGGCGCGCCGCGGAGGACTGGAAGATCGGCCCGGACGATATCGCACAGACGGTGCTCGACTTACTGGCGTTGCCGGCGCGGACGATGGCCAGTCGCGTGGAGCTAAGGCCGACCCGTCCGCCCAGGCGTGAAAAGTGAGTCACGACGATTTGACAACTATTTGTCCTTGTTCTTCAATCCCTTGCCTGTTGAGCGCCCCGAAACCCTGGGTCTCTACCTGTACAATGAAAGTAAGAGGTAGCGGGCGCGCGATGAGCTTTTCAAAAGTTTGTTCATGGCGCGGGGAACCGTCTCGATAAGCACTGTGAATGGAGCCGGAGATGGCGAACACGGCAAAGACTTTAGACCCCACGCGAACCGGCAGAGATGCGGATCGCCTGGACCAGAACCTTCATAGACGGATCGTCGGCCAGGAGGAGGCCATCGAGCAAGTCGTAAACATTTATCAGACCTATTTGGCCGGCATGAATAGCTCCGGCCGTCCGGTGGGGAACTTCCTGTTCCTGGGGCCCACGGGATCCGGCAAAACGCGGCTGGTGGAAGCCACCGCCGAGTCGCTGGTGGGCGACGCGCGGGCCGTCATCAAGATCGATTGCGCGGAGTTCCAGCATAGCCACGAGATCGCCAAGCTGATCGGGTCGCCTCCCGGTTACCTCGGTCATCGGGAAACCCATCCGCTGCTGAGCCAGGAAGTGCTGAACCAACATCACACCGATAAAATTCAGTTATCGTTCGTATTGTTCGACGAGATCGAGAAAGCCAGCGACTCGCTGTGGAACCTGCTGCTGGGAATCCTGGACAAGGCCAACCTGACCCTGGGCGACAACCGCCGGGTCGATTTCTCGCGGGCCCTGATCTTCATGACCTCCAACCTGGGCGCAACCGAGATGAGCGCGGTCATGAATCCAGGCATGGGCTTTACCCCGGCGCCGCCCGATCCGGGCGCCCCCATCGACGCCAAGGTGACTACTAAGATCACCGCCGCCGGCGTGGCCGCGGCGCGCCGCAAGTTCACGCCCGAATTCATCAACCGCATCGACAAGGTGGTCGTCTTCAAACCCTTGGGCGAGAGCGAACTGGCGCGCATCCTGGATCTGGAACTGGCTCTGGTGCAGCGCCGTGTGTTCACCAACGCCATGGGCACGCCCTTCCTGTTCAAGCTCACCGACCCGGCCAAGGCCTACCTGTTGCGAGAAGGTACCGACTTGAAGTACGGCGCCCGCCACCTGAAGCGGGCCATCGAGCGGAACCTGGTGTACCCCATGTCCAACCTGATCGCCACCGACCAGGTACGCTCGGGCGACCTGATCCGGGTCGACTACGATCCGGCCGACGCCCGCATGTCGTTTCTGCGCGAGATGGAAGGCATGCCGACCTACGCCATGGTGGCGGAGGCGGGCATGGAGCCCTCCACGCTGGCCCAGGCCGGCGCCGCCAGCGCCACCATCGAGCAGGCCCGCCCGGCGGCCCGGTCGACGCGGAAGTGATTCAATACTCGCAAACCGCACTGTGTACGGTATAGCGCCGGACCGCCTTCATCGGCCCCTGGGAGTTGTGGCAATCCTGGCAGATCGGGCCGCGCAGCACGCGCCGGTGTTTCTGGCTGGAGCCGGCATGCACCTGGTGGCAGCTCAGGCAAGTGACGCCCCGCTCGCCTTGAACCACGAGGTCGCGGACGTTGCGGTAAATGTGCCGGTCGCCGGCGTTCAGGGCGGGGTCGTCGGCCTGGGCGAAGTCGGCCTCGAAGTCGCGGAACAGGTCGTCGCCGGCGATAAACCGGACAGGGTAGGGAAGACCTGTCGAGCGGGAACGGCCCCCCCGCAGGTGGCATCCGGCGCAGATGGACGTGATGGCGGGGACGTCGCTGCGGCGCTTCTTGGAGAGCCAGATGAGCGAGGTGTCGTTGGTGTGTTCGAGGTCTACGTTGCCGTGGCACATGTAGCAGTCGAGGCTGAAAGCGGCGAAGATCTTGGCAGTAGGGTCGAAGCCGCTGGCGTGGCAGCCGGCGCAGCCGTCGGCGAAGCGGTCGGGATCCCAGGCGCCCCGGGGAGTTTGCAGGGCGAACTTGCCGTAGGCCTGCTTCTGGAGCTGGCGGACGTGACTGCGGCTGCCCAGCAGATACAGGTCGGGGGCGTCTTCGCGCTGGCGGATGGTGACGCCGTGGCGGTTCTTCTGCC
>JBGOUV010000441.1:0-5224 GCA_041477815.1 Terriglobia bacterium
AGCTCGCCAACCCCGAGCTGCAGGTGGTCGTCTACTCGGGCGACGGCGACCTTTTCGCCATCGGCGGCAACCACTTCATCCACGCCGCTCGCCGCAACGTCGATATCAAGGTCATCTGCGTCAACAACCTGATCTACGCCATGACCGGCGGCCAAACGGCTCCCACCACGCCTCTCCAGGCCGTCACCAGCACCTCGCCCTACGGCTGCCAGGAGCCGGCCTTCAATCTGCCGTATCTGGCCGAGTCGGCCGGCGCCGCCTATGTCGCGCGCTGGACTACCTTCCACGTCCGGCAGCTCGCCCGCTCCATGTCCGAGATGCTGTCCCGGAAGGGCTTCTGCTTCCTCGAGATCCTCTCGCCCTGTCCCACCCTCTACCAGCGCCGCAACCGGCTGGGCGACGGCCTCGATACTATGAAGTACTACAAGCAGCACAGTAAGACCCAGCACGGCGCCGCCACCCGCGAGGCGGGTTTCGGCTTCCAGGGCGAGATCATCGTCGGCAAGTTCGTCGACCGGGAGAGGACATGAGTACTACTGCGATCCGCATCGCCGGCTTCGGCGGCCAGGGCGTGATCCTCTCGGCCATGGTCATCGGCAAGGCCGCCTGCATCTACCAGCCCGGCTACGCCACCCTCACCCAGAACTTCGGCCCCGAGGCGCGCGGCTCGGCATGCAGCGCCCAGCTCCTCCTGTCGGACCAGCCCGTGCTCTACCCCTACGTCGTCCAACCCGACATCCTGGTGGCGCTGTCCCAAGACGCCTACCGCCTCTTCACCCCGGAGCTGAAACCCGGCGGGCTGCTGGTGGTGGAGCAGGACCTGGTCCGTCTCACCGGACCCCACGACGGCCTCCGCGTCTATGCGGTCCCGGCCACGCGGCTGGCGGAGGAGCTGGGCCGGAGGATGGTACTCAACATTGTCATGGTGGGGTATTTTAGCGCGGTGACTGGGTTGGTATCCCCAGACGCTTTACGTCGCGCCGTGGCCGACTCGGTGCCCGCGGCGTCGGTCGAGTTGAACCTGCGGGCTTTCGATCGCGGCTTCGAGGCGGGCTTGGAGCGTACCCTAGCCACGGGGCTGGAGGCCGACGCTTGGGCGGGGGTCGAGACGAGTCTCGACCCGGCAGGCTAAGGGCCTGCGCCACGTGGCGCCTAGCCGCCGGGCGCGTCGATCTTGCCGGTGCCGACGAGGTCCTCGACCTTGGTGCCTATGCGGTCGATGCGCTGGGGGATCTGCTGGAGGGTATTCATCTGACCCTCGGTAGCACCCTCGTGCAGGAAGGGATCGGCGTGCCGCGCCCGCCGCCGCGCCAGCCGCAGGATCTCGCCGACGACTCCGGCCTCGCCGATGGGGGCCGCGTACAGGCCGTCCGCCACGGGCCACACCGCCAGCCGGCGGGTTCCACCCTGCGTGTCGTGCAGGCAATACACCTGCGCCCGCGGGTCTGCGTCGACGGTCCAGCCCAACTCCTCGGCGGCCCGGCGCAGGCGCGCCTCTACCTCGGCCGTCGAGTGGATCGAAAATGTTATGCCGGTCATACCTGTAGACCAGCACATGGGTCGCCAATCAGGATGCTACAAGCCCGGCGCGGTGAGAAGCCGAGCGATCTCCCGGTAGCACTTGTCGAACGAATCGGCGCGGCGGCGGGCCAGGTCGAGATCGAAATGCTCGGTTAGGGCCGCCTGGTCCTCGGTCTCTACGTACTTCCTCCCCGCCGGCATGCGTTCTCGGAGCCACTCCTTGGCGCCGCGAATTGCCTCCGGATGGGACGGCGCTTGGAGATCAGGGGCAAGCCCCTGGCGGCCACGAAGCGATTCGGCGGCCGCCAGGAACCACGCTTCAAATTCGCTCTTCGCCAGCACCACGGCCACCGGAACATTCCGCCGCGCCGAAGTGGCACGCGCCAGCAGCGGAGGCCCCACTTCGGCTGGGCAGTCATCGTCACTATCCAGCAACACGAGAATCGCGCCCCGGCCGCCGATAGTACGCGAGGCGAGTTCCACGGCTCGCTCCAACTCTCCCTGTTGCGCCAGCTTGGAGCCGGGAATACGAATAGGGTGGGGAATATCCACCGGCACACCCAGCGTTCGGGCCACTCGACGAATCAGGGCCGGCACCGCTTGTACCTCTCCATGGCCTTCCACGATGCAGCCCACGCGGACGGTCATCCTGCATTGCTCTCGTCAAACAGGCGCAGCGGTCGTTCCGACACTTCCGCGACTTCCTTCGGATCGGGTCGCAGTTGATTCAGGCGCAGCAGCTCTCCGATGGTGTAGAGCCGGTCTCGAACCACGGATCGGCCGATTTCATCGAGGGGCGCGATTCTGGTCGTGCCATCCTCTGCATGCACCGCTAGAACGGCCGCCGCGTCCAGGTCTTTGTTGTCCAGGATGTCGGGGCTGTGACTGGTGACGATCACCTGGGTGGTTTCGCTGGCGTCCTTCAGACTGTCCAGAAGCACGCCCGCAGCCGCCGGATGCAGGGCCGCTTCCGGTTCTTCAATGCCAACCAAAGGTACCCAAGGGCCGCCGCCATTGCCCGACTGAAACAGGGAGACCAGCACCCCGAGAGCTCGCAGCGTCCCGTCCGACATGTTGGCCGCCAAGAACCTCCAAGGCGCTTCCGAGCCAACCGCCTTCTGGCGGAACTCCAGCATCTCCAAGCGACCGCAAACCTTCACGTCAACACTGAGAACTCCGGGAACCACGTTGGCCAGATACTCGACGATGCGACGCTTTCGCGCCGGACCGTGCCTTTCCAACTGGGCCAGGACGCTGGCGATGTTGCTCCCATCACGCCGCAGCAATTCTCCCGCGTCGGGAGGCTGAGGGTCCCGAATTCGATCGGGATTCAGGTTGTAGAAACCCATCCGCGAAAGCGCTTCGTACACGGGCCGGAACTCGGGTAGTCCCGAGGCGTTGACCAGATAGAGGCGATCGATCGAGGCAGCCGGACTTACTCCCACGTTGGTGGAGACCTGACCTGATTGCACCCGAAAGTAGGCCTCGCGGCCAAGGGCCTGTGCGGCGTAGAGGACACATTCTTCCCTCTGAACTTCGTACTTGCCCGCCGCCCTCGGTCCGATCCGAAATGCATAGGTACCTCGCCGTCCGTCCGGGAATTTGAACTCCAGCCGCAGCCCGAAGTGCTTGGGACGTCCCCCGGGGAGGTGGCTTCGCATATCTCGGCGGCGGCGCACCTCACTGATTCCCCCCCGATCCCGCAGCGCGTGGTCCAACGAACTGCGTAGAGCGTCGGAGACGAAGCGCAGCGCGTCCAGGAAATTGCTCTTGCCGGCCCCATTGGCCCCCACCAGGAACATCAGGGGACCGAGCCGGACGTTGCAGGCCGCAATGCTCTTGTAGTTCTGGAGCGCCACCCGGGTTAGAAACGTCGCGTCACTCATCTCGCGTCTTCAGTCTACCTCGTTTACCCGCGCCAGCATCCGCCTCATGCCCTCCCCGAACGCCTCCTCGGCCACGATCAGGCTCGCCACCAGGTACCCCTCCCGAGCGAAGCCGAAGAAGTGGCCGGGATGGAGCAATACCCCGTCGCGCTCGAGCAGCTCGAGGGCCCACTCCTCGTCGGCCAGGATCTGCGGCAGGCGCAGGATCACCGTCCAGCCCCCCTCCACCGGAAGGCGGCTGCAGAGCGACTGGCCGGCCAGCAAGCGGTCGAGGAGGTGCAGGTTACTCCGCACGCGCTCCAGTACCTGCCTCTGGAGGCGGTCCCGCCCGGCCAGCAGACCCGGCAGCGCCCGCTGGATCGGACTGCCCACGGACAGATAGGTATCGGCGATCACTTCCAGGCGTTCGAGGGCCCGGTCGCGCCACTCCTCCGGACCACCTACCACGATCCACCCCAGCTTCATCTGCGGCCGCGCGCAGATCTTCGACAGGCCGCTCAGCACGAACGCTTCCCCGGCCAGGCTGGCGCCGGCGCCCTCCACCGCGTAGTCCAGAAACACCTCGTCGGCCACCAGCGCCAGCCCGTGACGCCGGCAGAAGTCCAGCAGCTCGGCGCGCTCGCCGGCGGCGGCGAAGGAGCCCGTCGGGTTGTTGGGATGGACCACGATCGCCGCCCGCGTGCGCGGCGTCACGGCGGCGGCGAGCGAACTGAAGTCGATCTCCCAGCGCCGGTGGAGCTCCAGACGGTAGGCGGCCAGCTCCACGTCGTTCAACTGGGCTAGAAACTCGAACAGCGGGTAACTCGGGGCCGGCACGAGCACCCGGTCGCCCGGATCGGCCAGGAGCCGGAACAGGTGGGCGTAGGCCTCGCTCGACCCCGAGGTCAGCACTATGTGGGCGGGGTCCACTGCGCCTTGGTAGTAGTCGGCCACCGCCTGGCGGGCCTCCGGCAGTCCCCGGGGGTCGGGTTCGTAGACCGGCGCTTCCAGCACCACCGGCTCGTAGGTAAACCCGCAGCGCGTGGGATTCGATTCCGTCAGGTCCAGCAGGGGCCCTCCGGCGGCGCGGCGTGCCTCCACCCGCCTGGCCAGCCGGTTCGGCTCCAGGTTCCACGCCGTGCGGGCGGAGAAATGCGGGTGTCTGGGGGCCATTTGCTAAGATTCTCAGGAGATGGGCAATCCCGCCTTCGAGTCAGTATGGCACAAGATCGCGGCCCTGGAGGGCCAGGCCTTCTACAGCGCCAAGGGTGTGGAGTTCACTTACCGCTTTGGTAAGACCTATGTGGTCGTGTCCCGCGGGAACCAGTCGATCCCCCGCACGTTTTTCGAGAAGATCTTTCATCGCCTCCAGGCGGAGACGGTGGAGACCTCGCCCGCGCTGCAGGGCCAAACCTTCATCCTGGGGATTCTGGCGGACCCTCGCCTCCAGTAGGCTTGCGGCGGCGGCGCCGGGAGGGCTCGAACAGCATCTTCCACACGCCGTAGGCCCCCAGTCCCACGTAGAGCGACCCCTTGAGCAGCCGGCGGGACTTGGAAACCGGCGGGACCGGCGGGGGCGGGGGCGGAGGCGCGGGCAAGCGCTCGGTCGGCCGGATCCAGCGCTTCACCGGGACGAAGGTCTCGCTGGTGCAGGCCGGGCAGCGGGGACCGTCGAAGATCACCTCGCAGTCCAGGCACAGCTTTGCCCGTCGCAGCTCGACATAGGCAAAGGGGTCGTCGTCCCGGGGCATTACTGCGGCGGCGGGGGCGGCGGGGGCGCCTGCTGATCGCTCGGTGGAGGCGGCGGGGCCGGAGGCGCGCTGGTGTCGGTGGGCACG
>JBGOUV010000283.1:0-9028 GCA_041477815.1 Terriglobia bacterium
ACCAGAGCTACGAACCTATGTCTTGATGTCTATTGTGCCCTGCTAGGACCTGGACGCCTGTAGACCGGTTACCGCGATAGCGGTTTAGTCCAACTCCTAATTGACCCGTTTGCATAAAACCGGGCCCGGTCGGCCTAAACCGAAACCGGTGCCGGTAGTCCCGGTTAATAAGTCCTTATAATCTAACGACTTCAGGCGCATTTCTCAATTCGCCTCTGTCGTGTTAGGCCGCCCCGCCGGTCGGCCTAAATCCGGAACCGCCGCCGGCCTCATCGCATAGCAGCACGACCAAGTCTTAGAAGTCAAGACCCATCTCAACGATCCGCCACGAGTCCGCGGGGCGCCGACACCCGCCCCCCCTTTCGTCGAGCTGTTTCCACGAGCAACGCCGTACACCATCCGCGTGTCCACGGCCTCGGCCCTGTCCCCATCCCCCCCCTCCACCCCCCCAAATACCCTCTCCCCGGTATTCTCCCCACGCCGCCCTCCAGCCTATCCTGGAACTCGGAGGAGACCGCCATGTCCGACTTCTATCAGACCGGCGAAGTCGCCACCCTGCATTCCCTCGACCGCGACGGCCTCGCCCGTCTCGAGGCCGACCTGGAGAGCCTCTCCCGCACCCGCCCCATCGCCCTGGTCCTGCCCGCGCTCTACTCGGAGTTCGAAACCCCGGCCATGAAGCGTATCCGAGCCGAGCTGGCCCACGTCCGCTACCTGCGCCAGATCGTGGTGAGCCTCGGCCGCGCCAGCCCCGAGCAGTTCGACGCCGCCCGCCGCTTCTTCGACGACTTCCCTTCCCCGGTCACCTTCGTCTGGAACTCCGGCCGCCGTATCCAGAGCCTCTACCGCATGCTGCAGGACTGCGGTCTCCCCGCCGGCGAGGACGGCAAAGGCCGCTCCTGCTGGATTGCCTACGGCTACGTCCTGGCCGGCGGCGTCTCCGATGTCATCGCCCTGCACGACTGCGACGTCCTCAACTACAGCCGCCGGCTGCTGGCCCGGCTCTGCTATCCGGTGGCCAATCCCAATCTCGGCTTCGAGTTCTGCAAGGGCTACTACGCCCGCGTCACCGACCGCATGCACGGCCGCGTCACCCGCCTCTTCGTCACGCCGCTGGTGCGGTCTCTGCTCAGTCTGGTTCCCAACCAGGCCTTCCTCAACTACTTGGACAGCTTCCGCTACCCGCTGGCCGGCGAGTTCGCCATGGGCGTCGACCTGGCCCGCATCAACCGCATCCCCGGCGACTGGGGCCTGGAAGTAGGCGTGCTGGCCGAGATCTACCGCAACCGCTCGGTCAAGCAGGTGTGCCAGGTGGATCTCAGCGATAACTACGAGCACAAGCACCAGCCGCTCTCGCCCGACGACCCCTCCACCGGACTGATGCGCATGTCCTGCGACATCGCCAAGACCCTCTTCCGGACGCTCGCCTCCGAGGGCATCGTCTTCACCGCCGACATGTTCCGCGCCCTCCAGGTGCACTATGTCCGCATGGCCGAAGACACCATCAACCGCTATTACGCCGACGCCCGCATCAACGGCCTGGAGTTCGACCGCCACACCGAGGAACAGGCGGTCGCGGCGTTTTCCTCCAGCCTCCGCCTGGCCATCGACTGCTACCTGGAAGATCCCCTGGGCAAGCCCCTGATTCCCAACTGGAACCGCGTCGTGTCCGCCATCCCCGGCTTCCTCGATCTTCTCCTCGAGGCCGTCCACACCGACAACCAGGTCCGGGCGTGCCAGGCCGCTTGAGAAATCAATTGGGGAATCTACCGCAGAGGACGCTGAGGCCGCAGAGTAAATCAAGCTGGTCTTCCTCTGCGTCCTCAGCGTCCTCTGCGTCCTCAGCGTCCTCAGCGTCCTCTGCGTCCTCTGCGGTGAATTCTTCCCGGGTTTAGGTCATGGCCGAAAAGATCCTCCAACCCGAAGCCGCCCGCGCCCTCGAAGCTCTCGGCAGCGCCGACATAGTCGTAGGCGTGCCCAGCTTCAACAACGCGCGCACCATCGGCCGCGTGATCCAGGCCATAGAAGTCGGATTGCAAAAGTATTTCCCCCAATCCTCCGCCCTGATCGTGAACTCCGATGGCGGCTCGACCGACGGTACCCGCGAGGCCGCGCTCCAGGCCCGCGCCGACGACAGTCACCTGCTCATCCTCTCCCACCCGCTCCAGCCGGTGCAACGGCTCGTCACCCCCTACGACGGGATACCCGGCAAGGGCAGCGCCTTCCGGGCCATCTTCCGCATCGCCGAGCTCGCCGGCGCCCGCGCCTGCGCCGTGGTCGACGCCGACCTCCGCAGCATCACCCCGGAGTGGATCGAGCTGCTGCTGCGGCCGCAGCTCCACGCCAATTATGACTACGTAGCGCCGTTCTACCAGCGCCACAAGTACGACGGCACCATCACCAACTCCATCGTCTACCCGCTCACCCGCGCCCTCTACGGCTGCCGCGTGCGCCAGCCCATCGGCGGCGACTTCGGCTTCTCCGGCCGCCTGGCCCGCCACTATCTCGCCCAGGACGTTTGGGACACCGACGTGGCCCGCTTCGGCATCGACATCTGGATGACCACCACCGCCATCTGCGGCGGATTTCGCGTCTGCCAAAGTTTCCTGGGCGCGAAAATTCACGACGCCAAGGATCCCGGCAGCGATCTCAGCGCCATGCTCACCCAGGTGGTCGGGTCGGTCTTCCGTCTCATGGAAACCCACGAGTCTATCTAGACGCCCGCCCGAGGCAGCCGCGACGTGCCTCTCTTCGGCTTTCGCTTTGACGTCGGGCTGGAGCCGGTCCCGGTGAACCTGGAGCGCATGATCCAGCACTTCCACCGCGGCCTGGCGGACCTCGGCGAGGTCTGGGACCTCATCCTGCACCCCGCCAGCGCCCGCGATCTCCGCAGCCTGGCCCGGCTTTCTCCCCAGGACTTCCACCTGCCCGACGACCTCTGGGTGCGCGTCATCTACGACTTCGCCGCCGCTTTTCACCTCCGGCGCGTTCACCCCGACCACCTCCTGCGCTCGCTCACCCCGCTCTACATGGGCCGCGTCGCCTCCTTTGTGGCCGAAACCCGCGAGAGCCTGGCCGCCGAAGTCGAGGACAAGATGGAGAAACTCTGCCTCCTGTATGAGCAGGACAAACCGTACCTCATCGAACAGTGGCCGGGCCCGCCCGCGCCCCAGCCCGAAGCCCCGCCGGACGCTGCGCCGTTGCACTCTCCCAGCGCCAGCCCGGCCTGACCAAGGAGACGGATATGATTCAGCAATTGCAGTTCATTCTCGGGGACGCCTGGCAACGGCTCATACAGCAGATCCTGCACCTCCTGCCCAACGTCCTGGCCATGCTCCTGATCCTCGTTGCCGGCTGGATCGTCGCCCGGCTGGCGCAGTGGATTCTGCACGGCATGAGCGCCCGCTTGAACGCCAAGCTCCGAAGCTGGGGCATCTCCACCTGGATGGACGAGTACGGGCGCGGCGGGGCCGCCCACCTGGTGGCCCGCCTGGCCTTCTGGGTATTCTTCGGAGTATCCATCTTGATGGCCATCGACACCCTGCACACCGAAATTGGTTCCCGCCTGGTGACCAGCGCGTTTCTCTACGTGCCCCGCCTGGTGACCGCCGCCCTGGTCGCCCTGGCCGGACTCCTCCTCGGCCGCTACCTGGCCCGGAGCGCCCTGATCTGGGCCGTCAATGAAGGGATCGGCCCGGCCCGTTGGATCGCCGCCGGCGTGCGGGTTGGCATCGGCCTGCTGACCTTTGTAGCCGCCGCCGAGCAGCTGGCCGTGGCCCGCACCGCCGTACTAGCCACCTTCATCATCCTGCTGTCCGGAATCGTCCTGGCAGCGGCTCTGGCCGTCGGCTTGGGCGCTCGCAAGCGCCTCGAGCAGTGGCTGGACCGGCGGGAATCCTTCCCGGAACAGGAGCACCTCGAGCACCTGTAAGCATCGACAGTATGGCCTGATTCCATTCCCGCGGACCGGCCGTCACAATCGGCACGTCCACCGCCTCCAGCAAGGAGATGTCATTCGGACTGTCCCCCAGACCGACCGTCACCGCCCTCGGAGAAGTCCGCCGGAACAGACGTATCAGCCTCTGTGCCGCCTGGCCCTTGTTGTGGCTCCCGCGAACATGATAGAAGCGTCCTCCCCGTGTCCAGGTGAAGCCTTCTCCTTCGATCGCCGCCAGCAGTCCGCAGATCTGGGCCGGACACTCGCTCCGGATCTGAAACGGCTCGTCGAACTCTCGCTGTCTCGCCCGCCCGGCCGCCTCCAGGCCCAGCCCGCAGACCGCCGCGACCTCCGCCGCCGTCATCTCGTGGAAGCCCCTCACCCGGCACCCGCTCGCCGCGGCGGCGCGTTGCAGAGCGGCCACTACTTCCAAGTAGGGCTTCCCCAGCCGGATGACCTCGTAGTCTCCGCAACCTTCCCCATCCGGAATCGGGTACGAAAAGTAACCATGCGGGATAAAGATCGCCGCCCCGTTCTCGACAATGAAGGGTTGCCGGTTGCCGGCCTGCACCCGTATGGCCTCCACTTCCTCCCGGCTCTTGCTGGTGCAAAACACCACCGGAATCCCGCGCGCCTCCAGCGCCTCCAGCGCCGGACCGGCCGGCTCCAGCGAGTAGGAATCGTGGTCCAGCAAGGTGCCGTCCAGATCTGTGAAAATAACGTAAGGCACGGCGTGTTTTCGGTCACCTCCAGTCTACGGGCCGGACCCGGTGCAAGGCGATCCCCTGCACAGGGTATTTTCAGTCCGGCCGAACGTGTGATCTTATTCGCGGCCAGGAGGCGTCCATGCACGGCTCTATGACCGGCCCCAAGCCCAACCGCCACCCCCCACCCGGCCGCACCCGGCTGGGCTCGCGGGCCGTACTGGTGGCCGGTTTTGCGGGCCTCCTGGTCCTGATGACCACCGCCGGCGTCGACTCCCTCCGTGTCCTCCAGCAAATCGAGGCCAGCAACGCCGTCATCCAGCGTCACTTCCTCTCCCGCGAGCACACCCTCGGACAAATCACCGAGGCCCTGTATCAGTCCGGTAGTGTCGTACGCGACTATATTCTGCTCAATCCGGGAGTGACGACCTCCGAAATGCTTCGCGCCGAGCTAAAAACCATCCGCGGCGCCATGGAAGCGGCCCTCCAGGACTACTCGCGGTCCCTCCGGCCGGAAGAGAGCGAGGCGTTTCAGCGGCTTACCGACGAGATCAATCACTACTGGGCGGTCCTGAATCCGATCTTCGAGTGGAGCGATACCGACAAGGATGATTTCGGCTACTGGTTTCTGCGCAAAGAGCTGTTTCCCCGCCGCACCACGGTGCTCGCCATCGCCCGCAATATCGCGGCCGTAAACGATGAGACCCTGAAGGAGGGGGAGAAGCGGGTGGCGCAGGTCTTCGCCCAGTTCCGGCGCCGTATGCAGATATTTGGCGCCATCGGGCTGGGCCTGGGACTGACCGTGGCGGTGCTGAGCATCCTGTACATTCTGCGGCTGGAACAAGCCGCCGACCAGCGCTACCGGGAGAGTCTGCGAGCGCAGGACGAGCTCAAGCGGCTTTCCGGACGCCTGGTGGACGCCCAGGAACAGGAGCGCCGGTCCATCTCCCGCGAGCTCCACGACGAAGTGGGCCAGTCCCTGAGCGCCCTGCTCATGGACATCGGCAACCTGGCCGCGGCCGTCCCCGGGGCCGGGGGCGAGTTCCGCCACCGCCTGGAAAACATCAAGAAGCTCGCCGAGAACGCCGTCGACTCGGTGCGCAACATGTCGTTGCTCCTCCGCCCCTCCATGCTGGACGACCTCGGCCTCGTGCCGGCCCTGGAATGGCAGGCCCGCGAAGTGCGCAAGCGCACCGGCCTGCTCGTCGAGCTCATCGATGAAAACGTGTCCGACGCCCTGCCCGAGGAATACAAAACCTGCGTTTACCGGCTGGTCCAGGAGGCCTTGCGCAACTGCGCCCGCCACGCCCGCGCCCGGTCCGCCCGCATCGTGGTGCGCCAGGAGCCCGACCGCCTCCTGCTCACCATCCAGGATGACGGCCAGGGCTTTGACGCCCGGCGCGTCCAGGGCCTCGGGCTCATCGGTATGTCGGAGCGCGTGGCGCACCTCGGCGGCACCTTCCAGGTCGATTCCGCCCCCGGCCGCGGCGCTTTGTTGCGCGCCGAGCTGCCCCTGGCCCCCCAGCCGCAGGAGGTGGTGTCCTGAAGAAGCTCCGTATCCTGCTGGCCGACGATCACAACGTGATGCGAGCCGGCCTGCGCTCCCTGCTCGAGCGCCAGTCCGGCCTGGAGGTCGTGGGAGAAGCCGAAAACGGCCGCAGTGCCGTCGAGTTGGCCGCCGCCCACGCCCCGGACGTGGTGGTGATGGACATCGCCATGCCCACCCTGAACGGCATCGAGGCCACCCACCAGATCCTCCAGAACCGGCCCAACACCGCCATAGTAATACTCAGTATGCATGCAGACGAAGCCTACGTCATGCGCGCCCTCAAGGCCGGCGCCCGCGCCTACCTGCTCAAGGACTCCGCCGAGACTGACCTCCTCCTGGCCATACAGGCCGTCTCCCAGGGCAAGGCCTTCTTCAGCCCCCGCATCAGCCAGGTCCTGGCCGAAGACTACGTGCGCCTGCTCCAGCAGAAGGGCGTTGAGGATACCTACGAGTTATTAACTCCCCGCGAGCGCGAAATCCTCCAGCTCCTGGCCGAAGGCAAGACCAACAAGGAAGCGGCCACCCTGCTGAACCTCAGCCCCTACACGGTGGAGACCCACCGCAGCCACATCCTGGAAAAGCTCCACCTCCACAGTCCCGCCGAGCTGGTCCTCTACGCCGTGCGCAAGGGCATCATCGCCCACTGAGAGCCGCATAGAACTCCCGCAGCCGCTCCCGATACCGCCTCCCCGCCCTCTCCACCAGATCGTTGTGCCCCGCCCCCTCCACGCGCCAAAACCACTTCGGCTCCCGGCCCGCCGCGAACAACCGCTGCCCCAGCTCGAACGGCACGACCTCATCCCGGTCCCCATGGATCACCAGCAGCGGCGCCCCCACCCCGGCCATCTTGCTCCGGGAATCGAACGCCCGAAACACCAGCGGACCCAGCACCGGCAGCACCCGTCCCGCCATGTCGCTACCCGAGGTAAAGGGCGCCTCCAGCACCACCCCCGCGCATTTCCGCCGCGCCGCCAGATCCACCGCCACCGCCGTCCCCAGCGACTCCCCGTGCGCCACGATCCGCTCCGGCTTCCACCTCCCCGCCACCAGCCACTGATACCCAGCGTCGGCGTCCGCGTACAATCCCTTTTCCCCCGGCCGCCCCTCGCTCTTCCCGTACCCCCGGTAGTCCACCAGCAGCACCGCCGACCCCGCTGCCGCCCACTCCGTCACCCGATACGCCCGATGCGTCAGGTTCCCGGCGTTGCCGTGCAGGAACAACGTGGCCACCCGCGCCTCCGGCCGGGCCACCCACCAGGCATGCACCTTCACCCCGTCCGCCGTCCGCAGCCAGACGTCCTCGGCCCCCACCTGCCCCTGCAGTTCCCAGAATCCCTCCGGAGACTTCGCCGGATGGTACGCCGCCCGCTGCGCCAGAAACCACAACACTCCATACCCCCACGCCGCCACCAGCGGCCAGCCGATGTACTTCGGAACCTGTATCAAGTTGCCGCCCGCAGTCGCCGCATGCCCCGCAGCCAGCGGTCGTAATCGCTGGCCTTCCTGCGGAAGTACTCGGCTACCTCGGGATGCGGAAGGATGAGAAACTTCTCCTCGGCCAGTCCCGCCACCGCCGCCTCCGCCACCGCCTCCGGCGCGATGGCCGTCTCTAGCAGGAACGCCCCGCCCCCGAACTCGGCGTTGCGCAGCATCCGGGTGTTCACGCCCTGCGGGCAGAGGCACGACACCTGAATTCCCTGGTCCCCGTAGGTCACCGCCAGCCACTCGGCGAACGCCAGCGCCGCGTGCTTGGTCACCGCGTAGGGCGCGGAGCCGATCTGCGTGAGCAATCCCGCCGCCGACACCGTCTGCAGGAAATACCCCGAGCCGCGCGCCAGCATCCCCGGCAGCAGCGCCCGCGCCGCCCACACGTGGGCCATCACGTTGATCTCCCAGATCCGCTGCCACTCTGCGTCCGGCGTCTCCGCCCCGCCCTGCACCCCGATCCCGGCATTCGAGCAGAACAGATCGATGGGACCGTACGTTTCGGTCACTTCCCGCACCAGCCGGACTACCTCAGCCTCCACCGCCACATCGGCGCGGATGAAAAGCCCGCCTGCCTCCGGGGTCTCGAGGTCGGCGGCCACCACGGCCCGCGCGCCCTCGGCCACGAACCTACGGACCAGCGCCGCCCCGATCCCGTTGGCCCCGCCGGTCACTACTACGATCTTATCTGTGATCACCATGACCTACGATCCACGATCTAGGATCCGCGAAGCTCCAGCTTCGCTATGGCCTGCCGGTGCACCTCGTCCGGCCCGTCGGCCAGCCGCAGGGTACGGGCATTGGCCCAAGCCGCCGCCAGGAAGAAATCGTCCGAGACCCCGGCCCCGCCGTGCGCCTGAATCGCCCGGTCCAGCACGCGCAGCGCCACGTTCGGCGCCACCACCTTGATCATGGCGATCTCGGCCCGCGCCGCCTTGTTCCCCACTGTGTCCATCATGTAGGCGGCCTTCAGGGTCAGCAGCCGCGCCTGCTCGATCTCGATCCGCGAGTCGGCGATGTCGGCCTGAATCGTCCCCTGCTCGGCCAAGGTCTTGCCGAACGCCACGCGGGACTTCACCCGCCGGCACATCGCTTCCAGGGCCCGCTCCGCCACGCCGATCAGACGCATGCAGTGGTGGATCCGCCCCGGCCCCAGCCGCCCCTGCACGATCTCGAAGCCCCTGCCCTCCCCAGCAGCAGGTTCGACGCCGGCACCCGCACGTTCCGGAACGTGATCTCCCCATGGCCGTGCGGCGCGTGATCGTACCCAAACACGTTCAGCATTCTCTCGATCTTCACCCCCGGCGTATCCAGCGGAACCAGGATCATCGACTGCTGCCGGTGCTTCGCCGC
>JBGOUV010000504.1:0-4134 GCA_041477815.1 Terriglobia bacterium
CATGACCATGGGCCTGGTGGGCCTGGGCGGCATCGGTACGGCCCTCGCCCGCCGCGCCTTCTACGGCTTCGACATGAAGATCCTGGCCATCGATTCCAGTCCCCGCCAGAAGCCCCATTTCATAGCCGAGATCCACGATCCCGGCTGGCTGCTGGAGATGGTCCCGCAGGTCGACGTCCTGGTCGGCGCCGCCCCCCATACTGCTGAGACCGACAAGATCTTCAACGAGGCCGTCTTCCGCGCCATGAAGAAGACGGCCTACTTTCTGGCCCTCTCCCGCGGCAAGCTGTTCGACGACCTGGCCCTGGTCCAGGCGCTGCAAGAAGGCTGGATCGCCGGCGCCGGCCTCGACGTCATGCCCCAGGAGCCCCCTCCCTCCGACCACCCCATCTACGACTGCCCCAACGTGGTCATGACCATGCACACTTCCGGCTGGGGCCCCCACCGTCAAGACCGCCTCATCGCACTGTTCTGCGAGAACGTCCGCCGCTACGTCCACGGCCTGCCGCTGGTGAACCTGGTGGATAAGGAGAAGGGGTACTGAACTTGCTTCTCCTAAGCAAAGCGCTTAGAATAGTACCATGACCAGGAAGGAAAAGCTGGCCATCATGAGCGAGATGGGTCGTTTGGGCGGGAAGCGCCGGATGCAGACCCTTACCAGTCAACGCCGCCGTGAAATCGCCCGGAAGGCCGGCTTGGCCCGGTGGGCCAAGACCTCCTCGAACGCCGCCGGGCACTCTGGCTTTAGCGCCGAGCTGGGCTGGCTGTCTCAGCACCGCGAGGAGTATCTCGGCCAGTGGGTGGCGCTGGACGGCGGCCGTCTGGTGGCCTCCGGCTCCAGCGCCAAACAGGTCTACCTCGCCGCCCGGCGCGCCGGCGTCACCGTGCCTTTCGTCGAGCAAGTGCAGCCGCCGGACGACCTGCCCTTCGGGGGCTGGTAAGCGTGGCTCATCGCATCGCTTTCCGACAGATCCACCACTACGACCCCGCCGCTCCCGGAATCCCCGTTCCGGTCACTTTGCGCTCCGGTGGTGAGTCGCTTTCCCTGCTGGCCAACGTGGACACCGGCTCCACCGTCTGCATCTTCCGCCGCGACCATGCCGAGGCCCTGGGCCTGCAGTTGGAACTTGGCGTCCGGCAACGAATCCGCACCGCCACCGGCGCCTTCGAGACTTTCGGCCACCTCGTCTCGTTGTCCGTGCTGCACATGCAGTTCGAAGCACTCGTGTATTTTGCCGCCGGCCCCGAAATCACCCGCTCCGTGCTGGGCCGCCAAGGCTTCCTGGACCGCGTTCGCCTCGGCCTGATCGACTACAACCGTAACCTCTATCTCTCCGCGTACGACGATACTCCCTAAGGACCTCACTATGACGAAAGTTGCCCTCCCGGCCGCCCTCCTTCTCCTCGCCGCCCTGGCCCAAACCCCGCCCAAACCCGCCGACGACCCCGCCACCCGCCGCTTCGACACCATCGAAAGACGCCTCGAGTCCCTGGAACGCCGCTTGGCCGCCACCCCTTCCCCCGCCCTCGACACCCGTCTCGACCGCCTGGACGCCCGCCTCACCCGCCTCGAGGAACGCGGCTTCCAAGCGCCTTCCTCGATGTCGCTCCAGTCCCTAGAAGGCCGCGTGCAGTCGCTGGAAAGCCAGGTTTCGCGGCTGCAATCCCGGTAAGGAACAACCGGCCCGATTCGGCTACACTATGCCTATGGTGCCTCTACTGCTTGCGCTTCTGGCGTCCGCCGCCCCCCAGCAGCTCTTCAACGGCCAGGACCTCTCCGGCTGGAAGTTCGTCGGCCCGGGACGGTTTGTGGTCGAGAACGGTCTTCTTAAGACCGAGGGCGGGATGGGACTGCTCTGGTACACCGGCGAGAAGTTCGGCAACACCACGATTCGCGTCGTCTTCAAGACCAACGGCCCGCGCGGCAACTCCGGCGTCTTCATCCGCCTCCCCGAGCCGCCCCTGGAGCCCTGGTTCGCCGTCCACCACGGCTACGAAGTTCAGATCGAGGAAGCGGGCGACGATTACCACCGCACCGGCGTCATCTACTCGATGTCGAAAGCGCTGGCCAGGCCCGGGCCAAATCCCGACGGCTGGACCACCATGGAGATCACGCTGGAGGGCCAGCGCACGGTGGTCCACGTCAACGGCGTGAAGGTCACGGACTTCCGCGGCTCCGACCCCGTCCCCGACCGCCAGAAGTACTTCGAGCCCGAGCGCGGCCCGCGTCCCGACGTGGGCTACATCGGAGTCCAGAACCACGACGAGAGGTCGGTCGTCTGGTTCCGCGAGATCAGCGTCCGGCCGGGGGCAGTGGTTGCGGTTTCCCCGTCTTCAGCGACTGTAGGGCCGCCTCGATAATCTCGTTCACCTGGAGGTTCAGGTCCAGCGCCACCAAGCCGTCGACCGGCTTGCCTTCTTTCAAACGCGCGATCAGGTAACCGACCGGGTCGGCCCGGTCCGGCGCGAGCGGCGTCACCTTCACCTCCGAGGACCCGCCGCGCCCCGCCCGCAGCTCGACCCCGCGCTGGGTCATGTAGACGCTGCCGGTGCGGCCGAAGACCTCCAGGTCCTGGAGGCTCCGGGGCAGGTCCCAGCTCCCCTCGAAGATGCCCACGCCGTTCTTGTAGTGGAGCACCAGCACGGCGTTGTCCTCCACCTTGGGGAAGCGGCTGGTCTGCAGCCGGTTGGTGGTGGCGAAGACCGACTCCGGCCGCCCCAGGTACCACAACGACCACAGGGCGTTGTAGCAGCCGAAGTCCATGAGCGCGCCGGCGCCGTTCTTGACGGGATCGGTCAGCCAGTCGAAGAAGTACTTATTGCGCGCTCCCTCCGAGCCCGGGCCGCCATGGCCCACCACGCCCCGCAGCCGCCACACCTCTCCGATCGATCCCTTTTCCGCTTCCGCCTTGGCCGCGTACTGCGTGGCCCACCAGGCCATCTGGTAGTTGGTCATCACCTGGATGTCGTGTTTCCTGGCCAGGTCGCGGATCTTCAGCGCGTCCTTATAGGTGGAAGCCAGGGGCTTCTCGAAGATGACGTGGATCTTGCGCGGGGCGCAATACTCCACGATCTCCAGGTGGCGGTTATTCTCGACGAAGGCCCAGACGATGTGCGGCTTCTTGGCCTCGATCATCTCCTTGTAGTCGGCGAAGTAGGCGGCGTTGGGCGCGGCCTTCTTAGCCTCGCCGATCAGCTCGGGATTGGGCTCGGCGATTCCCACCAGGTCGGCGTCGGTCATCTTGGCCATCCGTTCCAGATGGCCCCAGACATGGGAATGAACCAGCCCCGCAATAGCCAGGCGGGGCCGTTCGGTCAGAACCGGTGCGGCGACAAGCGGCACGGTGGCGAGCAGCACGGCGAGTGGTTTCATCACCTGCTAATTGTAACCGGAGCGCGAAGCCGGAAGCTAAGCACAGATTCGGCGGGCAGGACCGCGGCATCGCCCCGGGTAGCCAGAACCAGGCCGGTGCCGGCCGCGGCGCCGGAAGCCGCGCCGATGCCCGCCCCCTTGCCGCCGCCGGCAATGGCCCCGATGGCCGCCCCCACGCCGGCCCCGATGCCGATCTTCGCGGCGTCTTCTTTGTGGGTACTTTTGGCCTCCCGGCCCAGCGTGTTGGTCTCGATATCCAAGGACTTGCCTTCGCTCAGGTGGAGCTGGGTCAGGCGCACGGACAACTCGGCAAGACCCTTGACCCGGCCCCCGGGGTCGGACTGGACGATCTTACCCTCCACCCTGGCGCCTTTCGGTACGAGCACTCGGCCGCCCGATTCGATCGGTTCTTCCAGGCTGGCCTCGAACTTGTCGCCGGTTTGGTGGGTCTTGGTCGAGAGGGTAGTGGTCGTCCGGACCTTGAGTACGGCGCCCTCGGGCAAGGTGACAGCAGTGACGGCTCGCTCGGGCTTGGCCGTACCCCCCTTCGGCGGATCCGCCGCCTTCTCCTCCGGCGCCGTCATCTGGGGAGCGCAAGCCACGGCCACCAGGACCAGGACGAGCATCACGTAGCGCATAGGAATCCTCCTTCGGGCAGCGAACCGCGACCGTGGAGAACCTCAGTGCAAATTTGCACTGAGGTTCTCCACGGTCGCGGTTCGCTGCCCGAAGGAGGATTCCTATGCGCTACGTGATGCTCG
>JBGOUV010000032.1:0-28605 GCA_041477815.1 Terriglobia bacterium
CCCCATCGGCCATCTCGAAGCGCCCCACGCGGTCGCTCTTGGCGTCCGTAAACGCGCCCTTCACGTGGCCGAACAGCTCGCTCTCGAACACCCCCTCGGCCAGTCCGCCGGTGTTGACCGTGACCAGCGGACGCGTGGAGCGCAGCGAGACCGAATGCAGCGTCTGCGCCACCAGTCCCTTGCCCGTGCCGTTCTCGCCGGTGATCAGGACGTTGGCGTCGGAGGGCCCCACGCGCTCGATGAGCTGGAGCACTGGCCGCATGGAGGCCGACTCGGCGATGAGCGCCGGCGCCCCGTCGCGGTCGCGCAGCAGGCGGTTCTCGGCCTCCAGGCGCTGGCCGCGCCGCAGCGCCTGGCCGAGCTCGATTTGGGTACGAAGAATGCTCAGCACGCGCGGGTTCTCCCAGGGCTTCTGGACGAAGTCGCGCGCCCCCCGCCGCATCGCCTCCACGGCCAGGTCCACGGTGCCCCAGGCCGTCATCACCACCACCGGCAGGGTGGAATCGAGCGTTTGGATGCGGGTGAGCAGGTCCAGACCCTCGCGCCCCGAGGTGGTATCGCGGGCGTAGTTGAGGTCCATCAGGACCACGTCGTAGTCGCGCGCCTCCAGAGCCGCCAGCAGGCCGCGGGGCGAGGCGGCGGTCTCGATTTGATAGCCCTCCGCCTTGAGCAGCAGACGGAGCGCCTCCAGCACGTCCGGTTGATCGTCCGCGATCAGGACGCGGGGGGCGTTCGAACCCGGGGTTTTCATGAGGTCAGTCTACTCGATACGAATGTTGCCCACGCCGGTACTGATGTGGACCGGGGCGCCGCCCCCGCCCAGCCGGCGGCGAAGCTCGCGGTGGAGGTAAGGCTGCCCGCCGGTTTCGATCCAGCCCGACGAGGTGCGGGCGTAGAGATCCATACCTATCCGGCTGGGACACCGCACGTCGACGTTCCCGGCGCCGGTGCCCAAATTCCATTCTGCCGCCGGGTGGCCGTCGGCGGCAATGTGTCCGACGCCGGTGCGGACACGCACCGTTCCCTGCGCTCCGGTGACCTGCACGTTGCCCGACGACGTGGTCACGTCCAGGCCGGAGCCGGTGTTGTTCTCCAGGCGCACGTGGCCGACCCCCGTGCGCATCCAGATGGTCCCGCTGATGCCCGAGCCGTAGATAGAACCACTGCTGGTCATGGCCTGGACGTCGCCGCCGACTTCCGAGACACGGATATCGCCGACCCCGGTGCGCGCGCGCACTTCGCCGCCAATGTGGCCCACCGTGAGACGCCCGGAAGTGGCCACCGCCTCCACGGGCCCGCGAATGCCGTCCAGCCGTTGCTCGCCTACGCCGGTCCGGGTCCACAGGCGGGTATCGGGCGGGGCCACGATCTCGTAGCTCACCGAGAGGTTGGGGCGGGTCCGCTCGGCGCCCTCCGGCCACCCCACGCGGATGCGGTTGCCTGCCCGCTCAATGGGCGGATGGGCCTCCAGCAGCACGGCTTCCTCCAGCGCGTCCGGCCCCCGCACCGTCCCGGTGATGCGGACTTCGCCGGGGTCGCCGGCGCGCAGGTGGATATGACCTGCGCCGGTGGCCACCTCCAGATCCACCGGACCGGCCACGTACAGGGTCCGCTGGAAGGTGTCCTCCACGATCATTTCGCGTGCGACGAGCAGACTCGATCCCGCCGCCATAGTCAACAGAGCGATCACCCGTCTCATTTTCGCCTCCAGCGGATGGAGCCTCAGGGGCAAGTGGCGTGCCACATCGGCAAACCTGCAAAAACAAAGCGAAAATCCCGCCATGTTATGACTACTTGCCTGACCGGCCCTGTCCGGTTTTGGGACAATCCCCTCCAAAAACGCACAAATGCTAAGCTTGGTTCCCATGAGACCCTTTCTTTTTCTGCTTGTCCTCGCTGGAGTGGCCCTGGCCCAGTTGCCGCCCCCCAATCCGGCGGGTGTGGCCATGGGCCATTTGCATCTGCTGGTGCGCGACGTAGACGCGCACAAGAAGTTCTGGACCGAGGTCATGGGCGCCACCGCCGTCAAGATGGGCCCCGTGGACGTCATGAAATTCCCCGATGTGCTGGTGATGTTCCGCAAAGGCGAGCCGTCGGGCGGCACCAAGGGATCGGTGGTCAACCACCTGGGCTTCAAGGTGAAGGACATGAAGGCCACGGTCGCCCGCATGAAGGCCGCCGGGGCGAACTTCGTCACCCCAACCGAGGTCGCCGGCGGACGGGCCAAAGGGGACTACTGGTACAACGAGCCCCAGAAGGCCCTGCAGGCCTTCGTCATGGCGCCGGATGAAGTGAAGATCGAGTTGACCGAGGAACCGGGTATGTCGGGGCCGATCGCCCATCACCACATCCATTTCTTCAACGGGGCGGTGGGGGATACCAAGGCCTGGTACGTGAAGACGTTCGGGGCAATACCGGGGAAGCGCGGCCAGTTCGAGGCGGCCGACGTCCCGGGGGTCAATCTCAGCTTCTCGAACTCCGACACGCCGGTGGCCGGCACCAAGGGCCGGTCGCTGGACCACATCGGCTTCGAAGTGAAGAACCTGGAAGCGTTCTGCAAGAAGCTGGAGGCCGACGGGGTGAAGTTCGATTCCGCCTACCGGAGAGTGCCGGCGCTGGGAATCGCCATTGCGTTCTTCACGGATCCTTGGGGGACTTACATCGAGCTGACGGAGGGGCTGGATAAGCTGTAGGCCGCCTGTCCGGCACTCTATAGAATTTCTGAATTCCCCGGATAACTTCTTTCTTCCTGGCGGCGCGGAAACGGGACCGTTCACGCAGGGCGTTCGCGTCCAGCAATGGACTTTCCGGAATGCCTCTGTGATAGGTATCGGTCGGGCGCCGGACAACGACGGGGCGCTGGCCGGCGACGTGGTGTCGCGCCACCACGCCGAGCTCCGGCGGCGCGGCGCGGAGTGGGAGCTGATCGGACTGGGTAGCAATGGGACGTTCGTGGAGGGAGAGCCGCGGCAGCGGGCGGTGCTGTCCGAACGTTTTGGGCTGCACGTCTTCGACGCCCTGGCCGACCGGTCCGGCCTCCTGGCCTCGCTCCACGGTAGGTAATTACCACGGCATAGCGCGCTTGGTGTGCTTGCGGCCGATGTCGGCGGCCTCCTGCCCGCCCGCGCCGACCCGGACCCCTTCCTGGATCATGGCGACCACATCGTTGGGGCGCACCTGGTTCAGGAAGGCGATCTTGTTGGCCTTGCAGGCGGCCAGCACGCGGGAGCGGGCGTCTTCCATGGGCTTCGGATAGGGGGAGTCGTGGTTGTCGGGGAAGCCTAACGACATGCCCATGTCGCCGGGACCCCATTCGGCGAAGGCGATGCCCGGGATCTGGAGGGTGCGCTCGACGTTGTGCAGCGCGTACTTATCCTCGATCTTCAGCCCGAGGAGCAGCTCGCCCTTGGGGTTCAGGGGCCACGGCTCAGCCTTCTCCAGGTATTCCTTCACCGGGATGCCCCAGATCTGGGCAGCGCCGCCCTGACCGCCGGCGCCGCGCAATCCTTCGTTCAGGCCCTCGTTGACCTTCAACCGGTTGAACGGAAAGCGAGTGGCTTCGACGAACACCTTCACCGCCTCGGGCGAGCGGGCGTGGCAGAGCAGGATACCGTGGATGCCCGTGGCCAGCACCTGCTGGACCATCCAGTAGTTGGCTTTCATGGTGGCCTCATCCAGGCCGCCGACGGGCAGCGTGACGACCACAGCCGGGGTGCGGTGGCCGCTCTTGGTAGGACCGCCCTTCACCAGGCCGCGCATGAACTCGGCCAGCCGGGGCACGTCGTAGGGGCCGTGCTCCATCTCGTAGGTGATGTAGTCGGCGTAGGTCTGGGCCATCTTGACGCCTTCCTCGAAGCCGCCGTGGCCGCCGGTGTAGTAGATGGGCTGGCCCTGTTCGAGCAGCTCGACGGCCTTGTTGACTCGCTTGGGCTTCTGGGCGCCCAGCGCCAGGACGAACAAGAAAAACAGCAGCAGCGTCTTCTTCATGGCGAAGATTATAGCCCGTGACGGGTACAATTTGGTCAGAGAGGTGATCCTATGGGCAAACGCGCGCTCTGGGTGGCGACGCTGGTGGCCGGCGCCCGGCTGTGGGGGCAGGCGTTGAGCGGAACCATCGTCGGGACCGTCACCGACCAGGCCGGCGCGGTCGTGCCGCGCGCCCCAGTGACCCTGGTCAACGAGGGTACCCAGTTCCGGCGCGAGGCCGTCTCCAACGCCGCCGGGCAATACGTGGCCTACTCCATACCAACCGGCAATTACACGATCACGGCGGAGCTGGCGGGGTTTCAGAAATTGGTGCGCTCGGGGGTGCAGTTGACCGCGGCCGATACCTTAACGGCCGACCTGCAACTGCGGGTGGGCAACGTGCAGGAAACGGTGGAAGTGACGGCGCAGGCGGCGCTCCTGCAGTCGCAGACGGCCACCCTGTCGGCGCTCGTCGACAACGAGCGCCTCGTGGAGATGGCGCTGAACGGCCGGACGTTCTCCTCGCTGGTCCTGATGGCGCCGGGCACGCATGCCGGCTCCAGCGGCAATTTGGATACCTCTCCGTACGGAATGCGCGGCAGCACCAACTACAGCGTCAACGGCTCGAGCGCCCAGAACAACAGTTACCTGATCGATGGCATGGTCAACCGCAACCTCTGGCTGAGCACCCTGATCATGGTCCCGACCATCGACTCCATCCAGGAGTTCCGCGTGATGACGTCGAACTACTCGGCCGAGTACGGGGCGGCGGCCGGGGCGGTGACAGTGGTCCAGACCAGGTCGGGAACCAATGAGTGGCACGGAAACCTGTACGAGTTTCTGCGCAACGACAAGCTGGATGCCAACACGTTCTTCAACAACCGCCTGGGGGCGCCCAAGCCGGCCTTCCGGCGCAACGAGTTCGGCGGGACGTTCGGGGGACCCATCCGGCGCGACAAGACTTTCTTCTTTACCGACTACCAAGGCATTCGGATCCGGCAGCCGCGCAGCGTCACCTCGTCCATCCCGACGCTGCCCCAGCGGGCCATGGTCGCCACCGGCGACTTCAGCGGCCTGGGGACCACTGTGTATGATCCGGACAGCCTGCAGGGCGGCATCCGCTCGGCCTTCGCCGGCAACCGGATTCCGGCGACGCGCCTGGACCCGGCGGCGGTAAAGATGTTCGCGCTGCTGCCGGCGCCCACCTCGTCCGCCGCTACGCGTAACTTCGTCTTCAACCCCAGCCAGGCCCAGCGCACCGACCAGTTCGACGCGCGGCTGGATCAAAACGCCGGCCGGTCGGACCGGCTGTTCTTCAAGTACAGCTACGACGACACGGACCTGACCACGCCGGGACTGCTGCCGTCGCCGGCGAGCGCCGGGGTCCCGATTGGGTCGTACCTGTCGGCGGACGGGGTCAGCCCGGCCATTATCGTGCCGTTGAAGAACCAGTCGGCCACGCTGAACTTCACCAAGGTCCTGAGCCCAACCAAGGTCAACGAAACCCGGATCGGCGTGGTGCGGTGGAACCAGAACATTTTGCCGCTGGGGAATTCCTTCAATACGGCGGAAGCGCTGGGGATTCGCGGCATCAACATCAACAGCAAGTCGGGCGGACTGCCGGCGTTCACGGTCACGGGGTTCCAGGTGATCGGCGACAACTCCACCTACCCGGAGAACAGCCAGACTACCTCGTTCCAGTATGAGGACATTTTGACGGTGGTGCGGGGATCGCACACCCTGAAGTTCGGGGGGATGTACGTGCGGCACCGGTTCAACGGGTACTCGGCGTTTCCCACCCGGGGGGCGTACACGTTCAACGGGCAGTTCACCCGGCAGGCCGGCGCCACCACCTCGGCGACGGCGCTGGCCGACTGGGCCGTGGGAGTACCTAACGGGATCACCCGCAACGTGCTGAGCGGAGGCGGGTTTGGGATGCGGTTCTGGACGCTGTCGGGATTTGCCGACGATGCCTGGCGCGTCACCAACCGGCTCACCTGGAATTTCGGAGCGCGCTACGAGCTGTATGCCCCGCCCTACGACGTGCATGACCACTGGTCGAACTTCGACGTGGCCACGGGGCGGTTGCTGGTGGCCGGACGGGACGGCAACGGCCGCCGGTTGCGGAATTTCGACGCCAACAACCTGGCCCCGCGCATGGGTCTGGCGTATCAGCTCACCCGCGACGGCCGGACGGTGGTGCGGGCCGGGTTTGGCGGGTCGTTTGTCGAGGCCGGTCAGGGCGGGGGCCAGCTCTACAAGAACCTGCCGTTCTTCTTCTCGCAGGTAATCAGCACCGACCAGAACGGGCGTCCGCCGCTGCGCATCAGCGACGGCCTGCCCGCGCCGACGCCGCCGGACATCACCAACCAGGCGGAGTTGTCCTCGGGCAGTCCCAACGCCTGGGACTTCGATCTGAAGTCGACCAACGCGATGCAGTGGAGCCTGGGCGTGCAACGAGAGGTGCGGGCGGACCTGTTGGTGGACGTGGCCTATGTGGGGACCAGGACCCTGGGCCTGATCGCGAATGTCAATGTGAACCAGTCGGCGCCGGGAGCGGGAGCACAGCCCCCGCGCCGGCCGCTCTTCCCGATCAATCCGCGCGTAGAGAATGTCACCTACCGGACTAACTACGGTAGTGCTAAGTATCATTCGCTGCAGGCCCGGGTGGAGCGGCGGATGCGGGGGGGCCTGGCCGCGCAAGTATCGTATACCTGGTCGAAGTACTTGTCCAACGCGGGCAATATCAACGGCGGCGGCAACGGTCCTCCGCAGGACGCGCGGTGCTACCGCTGCGAGTGGGGGCCGGCGCCGGACGATCGGCGGCACGTGCTGGTGCTGAACCATGTTTGGGAGCTGCCGTTCGGGGTAGGGCGGCCCTGGGCTTCGGGCGGCTGGCTGGGGCATATGGTCGGGAACTGGAAGGTTTCGGGCATCTGGACCCTGTCCACCGGGGAGCACTTTACGCCGGGGCTGGCGGCGGCGGTGTCGAACTCGGCTGGCGGCGGCGGCGACCGGCCCCACCGCCTGAGGGACGGCAACCTGCCCGCCGGCGAGCGGACCATCGATCGCTGGTTTGACATCGCGGCCTTCGCCGCCCCGCCGCAGTTCAACTTCGGCAACGCCGGGCGCGGCTTCCTGGAAGCGCCCGGCAATTTCAACTTCGATCTGGGAGTACATCGCAACTTTAGGCTAGGCGAGCGGGCGCGCCTGAGTTACCGGTGGGAGATGTTTAATGCCTTCAACCGGGCGAACTTTGCCGGTCCGAATACGGCCATCGGGAATCCGGTGGCGGGGCAGATCAGCGGGACGGCCCCGGCCCGGATCATGCAGATGGCCCTGAAAATCGGGTATTAGGTGTGGGGTGCTAGGTGGTGGGTATGAATCATCTGACGCGCAGGCGGATGTTCCAAGCGGCTGCCACGATGGCGGCGCCGGTACGGCCGCAGGGGGGTGGGAAGCCCAAGAACGTGCTCTTCCTGCTCAGCGACCAGCACCGCCCTCGGGCGCTGGGCATTGACGGGGAGCCGCAGGCCCGGACCCCGAACCTCGACGCCCTGGCCCGTAGCGGGGTGCGGTTCGACTCCTGCTCGTGCGCGAATCCGGTGTGTACGCCGTCCCGCGCGTCGCTGCTCACCGGCCTCTACACCCACCACCACCGCACCTGGAACAACGCCACGCCCTGGCCGTTCGAATTCAAGACCCTGGCCCACTACTTCAGCCGCGCCGGCTATATGACCTCGCTCGTCGGCAAGATGCACTTCGTCGACGCCCAGACCCACGCCTTCGACTACCGGCTCGACTTCAATGACTGGTACCAATATCTAGGACCGAAAACGAAGCTCTACGCCGAGGAATTGAGCCGGGCCAACTCGGGGAGCGGACTGCCCCAGATCGACGACCTCTGGCGCGACTACGGCGATCCCTGGATCGGCGCGCGCGAGCTCGACGACCGTATGGGGCCCGTACACCTGGGCCGCGCCTCGAAGATCGCCGAGCGGGATCACTTCGAGAACTTCGTAGCCCGCGAGTCGGTCCGGTTTCTGAAGAACTTTGGGAAGAAGCAGCCGTTCTTCCTGATCAGCTCGTACCTGAAGCCGCACGATCCATTCATGCCGGCGGAGCGGTTCGCGAAGATGTTCTCACCGGCCGCCATGAAGCTGCCCGACACCTGGGGCCGGGTGGATCTGGCGAAGGTCCCGCAGGAGATCCGCGAGCGCATCCAGGCGAACACCCCGACTCCGGAACTGGAGAAAGCCGAGCAGGCCCGGCAGCGGATCGCCATGTACTGGGGCAATGTAGCGCACCTGGACGATTGCCTCGGTCAGGTGCTGGCGGCCCTGCGGGAGATGGATCTGGAGAAGGACACCATCGTCGTCTACAGCTCGGACCACGGCGAAATGCTGGGCGACCACGGGATGTGGCAGAAGTTCGTGTTCTATGAGGCGTCGGTGGGGGTGCCGCTGATCGTGCGGGCGCCGGGGATGACGACGGCGGGGGCGCGGGCGGCGACGGCGGTCAGCCTGGTGGACCTGCTGCCCACCCTGGCCGAGTTGTGCGGCGTCTCGCTGCCCGGGGGGCTGGACGGGGAGAGCTTCGCGGCCGATCTGCGCGAGCCCGGGCGGACGCGCGACACCACCGTGTACTCCGAATTCGCCCTGCGCACCCCGCGGGCCAAGTACATGATCCGGCGCGGGGACTGGAAGTATTGCCACTATGTGAGCGAAATGCCGGAGCTGTACAACCTGCGCGAGGACCCGCGGGAGATGCGCAACCTGGCCCTGGAGCCACAACACCAAAGCAAGCTGCAGGAAATGCAGGGGCGGTTGTTCAATTGGTATCGGCCGCCCGAAGGGAGAAGCGATGGGGGCGTCTAAAGAGATTCTGGATGTAGTGATTCGCTCGGCGGTGGTGTACACGTTCATCCTGGCCGCCGTTCGACTGTTGGGGAAGCGGGAGGCGGGCCAGTTGTCTCCCTACGACCTGGTGCTGTTGCTGCTGCTGAGCAACTCCGTTCAGAACGCCATGGTGGGGCCGAGCACGTCGCTGGCCGCGGGGCTGGCGGCGGCGGCTACGCTGCTGGCGATGAACCTGGCAGTGGCGCGGCTGGTATTGCGGGGGGGGAGGTTGGCGACTACCTTGCGGGGGTCGCCGACCATGCTGATCCACGACGGGCACTTGGTTCCCGAGCATCTGCGGCGCGAGGGACTGACCCTGGAGGATCTGAACCAGGCGCTGCGCGAGCATGGGGTCCCCGAGGTAGCCGACGTGCATTTGGCGGTGCTGGAGGTCGACGGCACCATCAGCGTGCTGCGCCACGAGGACGTCAAGGACACCAGCCATCACCGCCGCCGGGTGCGCCTCCTCAAGCACCAAACCTAACCTCTGTACACCCCAGTCGGTTGCTTTTTCGGTGCAGCCATGATCTGATGATGGGCCTATGGCCGCCCCCCTTATCACCATGACCGAGAAGCCGACGCGCGTCCGGCACTGGGTCATCGTCTTCTCCGTGGCCCTGGCCGTAATCACTTATATCGACCGCGTGTGTATCTCGCAGGCCGCGCCTCTGATGAGGAAGGACCTGGGACTGTCCATGGTCGAGATGGGATGGGCCTTCTCGGCGTTCGGGGTGGCTTATGCCCTCTTCGAAATACCGGGCGGGTTCCTGGGCGACTGGATGGGCCCGCGCCGGGTCCTGACCCGCATCGTCATCTGGTGGTCTATCTTTACGGCGTTGACCGGGTGGGCCAAGGGCATCACGTCGCTGGTGGTGGTGCGGTTTCTGTTCGGGGCCGGCGAGGCCGGCTGCTTCCCCAATGTGACCAAGGCGTTCACCACCTGGCTGCCGCAGCCAGAGCGGGTGCGGGCGCAGGGGATCATGTGGATGAGCGCGCGCTGGGGCGGCGCCTTCACCCCGCTGCTGGTCTACGCGGTGTTGCAGCTCGTATCGTGGCGGCGGTCCTTCGAGTTGTTCGGGGCCATCGGGGTGGTGTGGGCGGCGTGGTTCTTCCTGTGGTTTCGCGACAACCCGCGGGACATGAAGAGCATGAACGGCGCCGAGAAGGAGCTGCTGCGGGAGTCGGAAGGGCTGGTAACCAGCCACGTGCACGTGCCCTGGGGAAAGTTCCTGCGCTCGCGATCGGTATGGCTGCTGTGCATGCAGTATTGGTGCCTGTCGTATGGGTGGTATTTCTACATCACCTGGCTGCCGACCTACCTGAAGGAAGCCCGGAACCTGGACCTGGGCCGGAGCGCGGTGCTGGCCGGATTGCCGCTGTTTTTGGGCGGCCTGGGGTCGCTGTTCGGAGGCTTCTTCTCCGGGCGCCTGGCGCGACGGCTGGGCAGCGTCGGCCAGGCCCGGCGGGTGATGGCCTATACCGGCTTTACCGGGGCCACGGTGCTGTTGATCGTCTCGTCCAGCCTGCAGAATCCGGTGGCGGCCATGATCGCCATGGGTTTCGCCAGCTTCTCGAATGATCTGGTGATGCCGGGAAGCTGGGGCGCCTGCATGGACGTGGGGGGCAAGTACGCCGGAACGCTGTCGGGGGCCATGAACATGATGGGCAACCTGGGCGGCGCCCTCTGTCCCATCGCCATCGGCTACATTCTGCGGGCCACCGACAACAATTGGTCCATCACCTTCTACGTGTCGGCGGCGGTGTACTTCGCCGGGGCGTTCCTATGGGTACTGCTCGACCCGGTGACGCCGCTCGAGCAGGTCGACCGGTGACGCCCCTCCGCTCCCCGGTTGTAATTGTGGGGCGGCCCCCTGGGCCGAGCAGGGCCACTGCCGGGAAGCTGTTCAGCAGATCCTGCGGCCGGGAGGCCGCCAGGCGCGATACATCCTTGCAGTTATTCCATAGCATGGAAGAATTGCAAGGATAATCCTTCCGGATCGACGAAGGAAGTTGGGGAGATCTGGCGTCCCTTGGTCGGACTGGATCATTCGCCGGGGCGCTCGGGAACATACGGCTCCGGGACGAGGCCGGCGTCACTCCCTGACGAAGTCCTGGGCGTAGGCGGCAGGGGTCAAGGGCTCGCCGGTGGCGAACTTGGTCAGCTCGTTCCAGGAGTAGCGGTTCCCCGGACCGAACACCTTCTCCTTCAGGAACGCCCCCACTTCGGGCCGGCCCACGTAGGCGAAACCGCCGGCGTCCTGCACCCCGGCGTGCCGCGCCACGGCGTGGTGTACCTGGGAGGCGAACAACTCGCCCAGCATGTAGTTGTGATAATAGACAGGCGCGGTGACCAGGTGGACCTTGGAAGCGTAGTCGGGCTCGGAGCGATTCTCGGGACGCCGGAGTCCCTGGTATTTTTCGACGAGATCCCACCAGAGCTTGGCCAGGTCCTGCTCGGGGTTGGCGTAGAGGCCGCGCTCGAAATGCAGCATTACCTGGCACCAACGGCTAAAGACCAGGGTTTCCAGGCGCAACTCCCGGCGGGCCTCGGCGCCGACCTGCTCGGCCCGGCGCCGGTCGAGTCCGAGAGCCTGCTCCAGCCACTCGGCGCGCTTGTTCACCCGGCCGAACATCATGGCTATCCCCTCGGTGGTCAGGATGTGGGCCTCGGTTCGTAACTCGTACGGGAGCCGGCGGTCGACGCCCTTCGAATACACGGAGTGGCCGAGCTCGTGGAGCAGGGTATTCATCCAATAGTCGTTGGGCCGGATGTTGGCCAGCACCCGCACGTCGCCCTCGCGGTCGATGTCGATGCAGAAGGCGTGGGGGCTCTTGCCCGGCTTCTCGTACAGATCGCTGCGGCCCAGCACGTCCTCGATGGGAAGGCCGATGCCGGCATAAAACCGCCGGCTGACGTCGAGCACGTCGGCTTTGGCGTAAAGGGTGTCGAGTTGCACCGCGCCGACCTGGGGGGCTTCCTGGAAGAACGGGTCCTGGTAGTGCCAGGGACGCAGGGCTTCGACGGGGACGCCGACGTTCTTGGCGAGGACCTTATCCACCTGGGCCTTCAGGTCGAGGAACGGCTGGCGGGTCAGTTCATCGAGCTGGGCGAACATGGCCAGCAAGGCTGCTTCGTCCTGCTCGTTCAGGTAGAGCGACAGGGCGTAGTAGTCGCGGAAGCCGAGCTTCTGGGCGGCCTGGTTGCGCAACTTCACCAGTTCTTTGAGCACTGGGTCGATCTCGCGTCCCACGGCCTTGCTCCCCTTCCAGGCCTGCTCCCGCTCGGTGGAGCTCTTCGATTCCCGCAGGATCTTGCGGACGTCGTTCTCGGTCAGCTCCTTGTCGCCGACCTGGGCCCGATAAACGTTGAAGCTCCGCTCGACCGTGTTGCCCTTGGCCACGATCTGTTCGAGCAGCTTGGGGTCGACCTGCTTGCCCAGGTAGGCGAGGTAGAGCACGTCGATGGAGCGCTTGAGAACCGCGTCGGAGCCCACGCCCCGCTCACGGATCTGCTTCAGCTCGGCGAAGGCCCGGGGGTCGGAGAGGATCCGGTCGAGGGCGTTCTCGGCCTGCTCTTTGGCCTGGAAATCCTCGGGCTTGCCGCTGATGTTGGCCTGCCACCAGGCCAGCGCCGAGGCCTTCTCCAGAGGCCGGGCGCGTTCCAGGTGGCGAGCCACAAAGGCCCGCGCCGCCTCCTCGCCCGACTTGCCGCATCCCGCCGTCGTCAGGAGCGCCACCAGGCATGCTACCATCCACAGCCGCATTCTTCTTTGGTCCACCCCTCTATTAGATACCGTGGAGGCGCAAAATGTCATAAAATTGGAACGGATCGGGCGCCGCGTGGCGTCGATAAGAATAGAGGATGGAGCCGTTCTATGGAGATCCTCGGGGGCCGCAAGTACGTAGAGATACCGGGTAGTAAGACACACGAATTGCCGCCCTTGCTCGTGCGCGGCGTGCCCGAGGTAGCCCCACCCGATCAGATGATGGACATGGCGGCCGGGATCGTAGACGAGGAGCAGTTGATCCCCGGCCTGGCGGCCGACGACTGGGGACCGGAGTCCCAACTCGAACAGCGCAAGTTCGACCTGGCCCTGAACCTGGCCGAGCAGTACATGCTCCTGGTGGCGCACTGGCGCTGGGGCGACTCGGTGCTGGAATGGATCCGGCAGTGCGAGATCACCTTCGAGAACGAAGTGGCGTTGCGCAATCTGCTGCGTCCCGATCTGTGGCCCCACGCCGGCCGGTGCAGCTTCGTGCAGTTGCTGTCGGACAAGTCGGTCCCCACGCGCGGCGTGGTTCTCGAGGACGCCGTCGGCCTGCGCCTGACCTTCCGCCAGCCGCCGCCGCTCTCCTGCTTCTCCGACCAGTTCCTGTTCTACCTGAACCACACGGTGGCGGCGACGGCCTATCAGACCTGGGCCCACCTGAACCAGGCGCAGCCGGCGTCGTTGCCGCCGGAGCGGTTTCACTTTCAGGTGTTGAGCACGGCGGTGAGCTAGGGCTGCCTCCCAGCCCAGTAAAATAAGGGCTAGTTTCATTTTTCTGCCGTTTTGTGTCAAGATTATTCATGAAGCGCCCGATAAAGTAGGCGTAGACCTATTTTTCTATGCTGCTGAACTTCCGTTTCGCAAACTTCCGTTCTTTCCGGGAAGAGCAGGAACTTTCATTGGTAGCGGGGCCGTTCAAGGACCGCCCCGAGGTGATTCTGAGGAGCGAAGGACTGCGGGAAGGAGTTTTGCCGGTCGCAGCGATCTATGGAGCCAACGCTTCGGGCAAGACGAACGTTCTCCGAGCGCTGGCGTTCATGGCCAAGGCTGTTCGGGCTTCTCACAAAGACTGGCCCCCCGACGGACCAGTGCCCGCTGAGCCCTTTGCTTTGGACCAGGAATCAAAGCGTGCGCCATCCCGATTTGTAGCGGACTTCCTCGTCGGTGGCAGGCGGCATCAGTATGGATTCGCCCTTGATTCGGAAGCGGTATCGGAAGAGTGGCTCTTTGCGTACCCAACCGGCAAGAAGCAGATGTGGTTCAGCCGCAAGTCCGGTGAGCCAATGTCGTTCGGCGCCAAGATGCCGGGTGAAAACAGGACAATCGAGAGCCTTACACGCAAGAACAGCCTGTTCCTGTCTGCAGCAGCTCAAGACAACCACGAAACACTCCTGCCTGTTTACAGATGGTTCTCGAGGTCGCTGTCATTCGTCGCGGGAGAACGCCGACTGTGGCAGTTTCAGACAATGAGCCTCTGTGAGAAAGACGAGTATAGAAACGCAGTAATGCAACTGATAGCCGTTGCCGACCTCGGGATCGCAGATCTGAGGCTTCGCCAGGAGAAGTTCCCAGACAAGGACAGGCAGATCTTCGAGGCCGTAGCTGAGGCCGTAGCTTCTGTTCTGAAGCCCGAAGGCACTCCTTTGCAATTACCGGAAACGCGGCCGCAGGTTCAACTGCTACACCGAGCCGGAGATGAGACCATTCCGTTGGAATTCGACGAGGAGTCTGATGGAACCAGAGCGTTCTTCTCGCTCCTGGGACCTACCCTCGACGCACTCAAGGCTGGAGGAATCGTCTGCATTGATGAGTTGGATGCCAGCCTGCATTCCCTGCTGGCCATACAACTGATACGCTTGTTCAGCGAGAGATCGACGAATCCCCGAGCGGCTCAGCTTATTTTCAACACGCACGACACGAATCTGCTGAGCAGCGGGCTGCTGAGGCGGGACCAGATCTGGTTCACAGAAAAGAACAACGACGCCAGCACGCATCTCTATCCGCTCAGCGATTTCAAACCGCGGCGAAACGAGAATCTTGAGAGCGGCTACTTGCAGGGCCGTTACGGCGCCATCCCCTTCATCAACCCGGAGGCTTTCTTGCATTGCTTTGAGGCCTCGGATGGCGAGGCATGATGTTACGGCGCCGCCGACCTTATCGGCAGCCGCTTCCGCGTATCTTGATCGTATGCGAGGGTACGCGGACAGAACCGGGTTACTTCCACGGCATGCGACATCTTCAGCGCAGCCTCATTGAACTGGTGTTGAGCCCAGGAGGTACGCCGAAAACACTGGTCGAACGAGCGGTGGAGAAGAAGGAAGCCGCCAAACGCGAAGCGAAACGACGCGCGGATCGGAACCTGCTCTACGACGAGATCTGGTGCGTCTTCGATGTCGATGAGCATCCGTTCGTGCCGGAGGCCAAGCAGCAGGCGGCGGCCAACAACATCGCCGTAGCAATCTCAAATCCCTGCTTCGAGCTCTGGGTACTTCTGCACTTTCAGGATCAGCGCGCCTACGCGGACAGAGCACAAGTCCAACACTTGTGCCGACAACACCTGCCTGGGTACGAGAAGATGGTTCCCTGTGATCGGCTGCTCGACTTGCACGGCGACGCGGTGCAACGAGCCACCGAGCTGGACGCTTGGCAGGAATCACGAGGCTGCGCAGGGGCCAATCCCTCCACTGGCGTTTACCGGCTCGCCGAGAGAATCAGGACGCTAGGCCGCGGGAGGGGCTAATCACCGCCCCCGCCGCCGCATCTTTACCAGACCCACCCCCAGGAAGATCACCCCCATAGCCGCCGCCTCCCGCGCGCCGAACGGCTCGCGGTAAACCAGCCAGCCCAGCCACACCGCTACGACCGGGTTGACGTAGGAATAGAGGCTCGCCACCGCCACCGGCAAGTGGTCGAGGGCATAGACGTAGGCGCTGAAGCCCACGATGGACCCGAAGATCACCAGATAGAAGAAGGCCGCGCCGCTGCGGGCGGTCCAGGCGGCCGGCCACGGGCTGACGAGAGCGAGGGGCAGGAAGGTCAGGCCGGCGCCGAACTGTTGGACGGCCCCGTTGACAAACGAGTGGGCCGTGCGCGGCCGGTTGCGGTTGTAGATCGACCCAAACGCCCACCCGAGGGCGCCCACTTGGAGCGCCAGGAACCCTTTCCAGTAGGCCGACGCGAAACCCACTCGTCCCAGCTCGGGCGCGACCAGCAGGGCGCAGCCGGCGAACCCGACCACCAGGCCGGCCAGGGTCCGGCGGCCGATGCGCTCGCCGCCGGGAAACAGGGCTTCGAGTCCGACCATCCAGAAGGGCGTGGTGGCGACGAACAGAGCGGCAATGCCGCTGGGGATGTAGTGCTCGGCCAGGATCAGGCAGCCGTTGCCGACCCCCAGCGTCGCCACCCCGGATAGCAGCGTATCGGCCAGCTCGCGGCCCCGTGGGAACTGCGCACGGTGTATCGCGCAGAAGGCCAGCAGCAGGCCGCCCGAGAGCAGAAACCGGGTGCAGGCGAAGAACGCGAGGGGCAGCGATTCGTTGGCCACGCGGATGGCCAGGTAGGTGGTCCCCCACAGCCAACACACCGCCGCCAGCGAGCCGTAGGCCTTTAAGGCTTCGGGACGCATGAGAATGGTTCAGAATACAAGGGATGGCAGACGAAGCGAAACAGAGGAAGGTCGTGTATCTGGCAGCGGCGCGTTCTCGATTTCCAAACCCAAGCGGAGCCGGCACAAGCTGCGCCAGTCCCGCGTACGGCGGTGAGCTGAGTTTGACAATCTCCGCTTGCGCCTTTCCAGTCACGAAGTTTTCCGAATTGGCCACGTGGATTCGGTCACACCAGTACGGCGCCTGAGCGTCGATGTTGTGGCTCACGTCCACAGCGCCTCGACGGTCTGTATGGATTGGTGCGACTATACTCGCGGAAAACTGAGTCGCGCCATCCAGAGCAAAGAAAGCGATCAAAAACGATGGTCGTTTGTCGCCAGACCTTCGGCGAGACGGCAAGACGCGTGTCGAAACTTCCTCCTCCGGACCTCGAGAGTTCCTCGGCGTAAGAGGTCCCGGCCGGGCGTGGCTGTATCGCCCGGCCCGAGCTGCTTCAGGTGTTCGCGGGCGTTCCTGTCAGATCGCGGCCGTTGAAGAGCAGGGTGTGGCCGGTTTTCTTCTCCTGGGGGGTGAGGGTATTGGGCTTTTGCGCCAGAGCGCGCCGCCCAATGCAAGCAGAAACAGGATTCGTCGCGTGGCCCACTTGTTGTACAACGGTGGAGGTGCGGAGTGTAACCCTGGGTCTGCTGCTCGTGGCAAGCTGGTGCGGTCCGCGGCAGGCGAGCTTCACGGTGTCGGGCTGCGAGGTCCTGGCGCGCCTGCCCGGGCCCGAGACCTGGCGCCTCGAAACGGCCGCGGAGCCGGTCCTGAGCCGAGGTCCCGCCGGAGCCTGGGACGCGGTGGATGTCCTGAATCCCGCCGTCGTCCACCGCGAGGGCAAGTTCTACAACCTGTACTCCGGCTTCGACGGGAAGACCTGGCGCACCGGGCTCGCCGTCTCGGCGGATGGAAGAAACTGGGAGAAGGCGGCCACCAACCCGGTGCTGGCGCCGGACGCTCGAACCTGGGAAGGAGACTACATCGCCGCCAATGGCACGGTGCTCCACGACGGGCGCGAGTTTGTCTACTGGTACCAGGGCGGCCGCCCGCCCCGCATCGGTGTCGCGCGGAGTTCCGATGCGCGCGTGTGGCGGCGGGAGGGCCGGCCCGTGCTCGAGCCCGGTCCGTCCGGGGCTTGGGACGAGGCCGGCGTGGCCGACCCTTTTGTGCTGCGGTGCGGTTCCGCCTACTATCTGTATTATTTGGGACAGAACCGGCGCGGCCTGCAGCGGCTGGGGGTGGCGCGGTCGTCCGACGGCGTTCGCTGGCAGAAGCATCTGGGCAACCCCGTCCTCGATCTGGGTCCGCCTGGTGCGTTCGACGAGCGCGGCTTGGGGGAGCCGGCGGTCTTCCGGACGGGCGCGGAGTTGGTTATGATTTATACAGGGAGAGACAACGCCGAGCATCGCCGCCTGGGAGTGGCCCGGTCCACCGATGGCGTCGGTTGGCGTCGCGCCGCTCTGCCCCAGCCGATCGGAGGCGACCGGCCCTGGAGCTCTCGCGTGGTCTGCGATCCGGCGGTGTGGGCCGGCCAGGGACGCTGGTGGCTCTGGTTCGGCGCGGGCGATGTCGCCTCTCCGGATGAGAACCTGCACGGCCAGATCGGGCTGGCTACGATGGAGCTACGATAACTTGCGCCTGATTCTTATCCTCGCCTCGGCCGGACTCGTGTTCGCGCAGCGGCAAGACCCGGTGAAGTGGTCGCTCGGCCTGGAGCCCGCTACCGCGGCTCCTGGCGGCAAGGTGCTGGGCCGGCTCAAGGCGACCATGGAGCCGGGTTGGCACTTTTACTCTCTGGGCTCCCCCAAGCCCACCATCGCCAGCACCCTCGGCCTAGCCGCCTCTCCGGCCGTCAAGAGCGTCAAAATCTGGGCGCCGCCGGCTAAACACAAGCCCGACCCTTACTTCAAGGTCGACACCGAGTTCTACGAGGCTGACACCGAGTTCCTGCTGGAGGTGGAATTGGCCGCCGGCGCTTCCGGCTCCGCCGACCTCACCGCCCAGGTGCGCTACCAGGCCTGCGACGACAAGTTCTGCCTGCTCCCGGTCCGCCGGACTGCCTCCGCAAATTTGCGGATGGACCCCGGCGCCACAGCCGCCGCCATCACGATTCCGGCCGGCTATACCGAGTTTCAGGCGGCAGCGTCGGCAGCGGCGGCCCCGGTACGGGCCAAGGCGGTTGCGACGCCGCAGCAGGGGACGCTCCAGTTCGTCCTGGTGGCGCTGACTTTTGGATTCCTGGCCATCTTTACGCCCTGCGTCTTTCCGATGATTCCTATCACCATGTCCTACTTCCTGGGGAGTCAGGCGGGGAACCGGGTGGTCCAGGCGCTGACCTTCTGCCTGGGAGTGATTGTCCTGTTCACCGGACTGGGCGCCGCGGTGACGGCGCTAGTGGGTCCGTTCGGCCTCACCCGCCTGGGCGGCAACCCTTGGGTGAATCTGTTCATTGCCACGATCTTTCTCGCGTTCGGACTCAGCCTGCTCGGCGCCTTCGAGCTGACCGTGCCCAGCGGCGTCCTCACCAAGGTCACCGAGGCGTCCAACCGCGGGGGCATCGCCGGCACCTTGCTGATGGGCCTGGCGTTCGCCCTGGCCTCCTTCGCCTGCACCGGTCCCTTTGTGGGAACACTGCTGGCGAGTTCCACGCAAGGCGGACTCTACTGGCCGGTGCTGGGCATGTTTGTCTTCTCGATCGGTATGGCCTCGCCGTTCTTCCTGCTGGCGCTGTTCCCGGCCTACCTGAATCGCTTGCCCAAGAGCGGCGGGTGGCTCTCGCGGACCAAGGTCACGCTGGGGTTCTTCATCCTGGCGGCGATGTTCAAGTACCTCAGCAACATCGACCAGGTCTTCCAGTGGAACCTCCTGACGCGGGAGCGGTTTCTGGCGATCTGGATCGTGATCTTCGCCCTGGCCGCGCTGTACCTGCTGGGGATCCTGCGGCTGCAAGGCGAGAGGGAGGAACCGGTGAGCCTGGGACGGTTGGGCGTAGGCGCGGCGATCCTGGTGCTGGCCGTCTCGCTCATCCCCGGCATGTTCGGAGGCCGGCTCGGCGAGATCGACGCCTACGTGCCCTCACCCGCCGGTGGCAGCGACCTGAAATTCCTGAAAGACGATTTCCAAGGCGCCTTGGCGCAGGCCCGGGCGAGCGGCAAACCGGTGTTTGTCAGCTTCACCGGCTATGCCTGCACCAATTGCCACTGGATGAAAGCCAACATGTTCACCCGGCCCGAGATCGCCGCGCAACTCCAGAATTTCGTGCTGGTCGAGCTCTACACCGATGGGACGGATGCCGCCTCGGAGGCCAACCAAAAGCTCCTGGAGACCCGTTTCAATATCATCGCCATTCCCTACTACGCCCTGCTACGGCCCGATGACACCGTGATAGCGACCTTCCCCGGCCTGACCCGCGAGGCAGCGGACTTCGAGGCCTTCCTGAAGCAGGGTTCCTCCTAAAGCTGCCCTAGCAGCCGTGGCAAGTGGACCTGAGCGCAAATTTGGGTAATTATATACTTGACTTACCACGCCAAAAGCCGTATACTTGGGTTCATGGACAACATTCGCACTCTCCAACAGGCAATCATCCACTTCAGCGATTTTGAGAACTGCAAGAGGGTCATGATACAGCTTCGCTGGCCGGACGGCAAGATCAAGTGTCCGCACTGTGGTTCCGAGAAGGTCACTTACCTTGCCAAGAGCCGCATTTGGAAGTGCTACACCGGCCACGATAGGCCGCGATTCTCCCTGAAGACCGGAACCGTCTTCGAGGATTCGCCGCTGGGGTTGGACAAGTGGCTCGCTGCCCTGTGGCTCGTGGTGAACTGCAAGAACGGCATCAGCTCTTGCGAGTCGGCCCGTGATCTGGGCGTCACTCAAAAGACCGCATGGTTTATGAATCATCGTCTACGCTTCGCGCTGACGGATGGCGGGTTCGGTATGCTCTCTGGCGAGGTGGAAGCGGACGAAACCTTCATCGGTGGCAAGGCGCGGTTCATGCACAAGGATCGCAGGATCGCCCGCCGAAGCGGCAAGGGCAAGGCCCCCGGCCCGGACGGCAAGGCTATCGTGGCCGCAGTCCTGGAACGGGGTGGCAGGGTCCGGGCAAGAGTAGTATCGAAGCGGAAGAAGCAAGAACTTCAGGCGTTCGTGAAAGAGAATGTGGAAGTGGGTTCTGTCCTGTATAGCGACGACCTGAAGAGCTATGACGGTCTGGACAGCGAGTACGCCCATCTGGTGATCGACCACGCGATAGCCTACGTTGACGGCCAGATTCACACCAACGGCTTGGAAAACTTCTGGAGTCTCTTGAAGCGTGGTATCAACGGAACCTACGTATCGGTCGAACCGTTCCACCTGTTCCGGTACGTCGATGAGCAGGCGTTTCGGTTCAACAATCGGCGGGACATGACCGACTCGGACCGCTTCAGATTGGCTCTTTCTCAGATCACGGGCAAGCGGTTGACGTACGAGCACCTGACAGGAAAGGATTTGGAGCCCCTCCCCGCAGTAGCGAACTGAAGCGACAAAACAGGGGCAAGCGAAAGGCTGGTTAGCCCTTGCGGGCAACCGGCCTCTTTCTTTTCTGTTTCGGCTTCTTGAAGGGATTTGGGACCGCACTCTTTGGAACGGAGAGCACGGCCTTGAGGGCATCCATGAATCGGGAAGTTGCCTCAGGGCCTTCGATCATTTCGGGGTGTGGCTTCATTGCCTCCATCATGCCATAGACCGGATGCTGGCTGCCGTTAGCGGCCATGGAAATCGGTACCGATGGACGCCACGCCCCCGGCAGGTTCAGCCGATTTGAAAGAAACATAACCTCCTTGCCTTGGTGGCGGCCATTGGCGCTGTAGTTGAGTCCGTACACAATGCGACGGTGGCCAGCGTACAGGTTGTGGCGGATTGCAGCGCGGTCATAGGTAACAACCCAGGGCAATTGCAGCGTGCTCACTTGCGCGGCTAACTCAAGGTGCCCCTTTACCGTGTAATTATTCAGATATAGGTCCTCCCCGTTCTCGATGTACGGAGGGTCGTAAAACGCAAAAGCGCTGCCTTGCAAGCCCACTACAACCTTTCGTGTGAATGCCAGTGCGTCCATCTGGTAGAGGTGAATGCGGCTGGCGTACCTTCCGATCCTTCGGATACGCTGAACCAAATCTGCCTTGTTGAACCTAGCATCTATCGGCCACGCTCCTGTTTGTTCCTTGCCTCCGATCACGCCACCGCCAATGATCCCAGAGCGATTCGTCCGATTCAGGAAGAGCGCAGCAAACCCGAGGTCTTCGAGGTCCGCGCTGCCTTGATTCTCGTAGACCCTACGCTGTCGATGCCACTCTGCCATTGTGACCCTTGTTCGTTCGATCCGGCGGCACAGATCAGCCGTGTTGTTCAAGGCGGTATGCCAGAAAGCGTACACGGCCCGGCTCAGGTCGTTGACGTGAACGACAGAGGCATACTCCTCAAACAGCAACGCCAGCGCGATAGCGGCCCCGCCCGCATAAGGTTCAACGTAGTGGACGTCCTTCAGCCCATTCTCCTCCAAGAGTCGGACTACGGTTGGAACCAATCGCCGCTTTCCACCCGGATACCGGAGGGGCGTGTAGTAGGGCATGGCCCAGTTTACGAAATCTGAGTCAATTTGGCCAGAGCGTTTTTCACGTGGCCCACATGGCCGTAACGAATGGTTGAAGGCTGCTCCAAGAGGCCAGCAGATCGCCCGGAGCGGGGAAAGCATACTGGCAGTGCACGTAGTCGTGCATTAGCTTCACAGACGGTGCCAGCACGGAGTCTGACGACACCGCACGGTTGACGGGTTTGGCCTGCTGTGGCGTCAGCTTTTTCTTGGAAACCAGATCGGTGGTTACGTCTTGCAGCTTCTTGCCTAGGCTCCCATCTGGCGAGGTTGAAAGGCTGGCGCTGACGATGTAGCAATCGGCGCTCAGTTCAATAAACACACGCAACAGCACGCTGACCGCGTTCGCGTACTTTACGACGTGCAGGCGCCTTAACTCTCCCTCGATAGCCTTTACACGTGCGTCGGTGACATTCAGCACGCAGTCGCTTGGAATCAACCTCTCCCGTTGGCGCGGGAGCCGCGCCGCTGCTTTCTTAGCAGTCTGCCCACTCGCAACATTTGCCTCCATCAGCGAGGGTCCCTTGCCGCTCTCTATGGTCGGCTTAACGACTACTCTTGACGGCAACTGGTTGGCCCACGCAACGCGCTGCTCTTTCTTGTCGATCTCTCTGACTGGCGGCAGATGCTCAATGACGTACATTAGGGCCTTGGCAACGCGATCCAGATTAGCGCGGAGGAACAACCTTTTGTTCTTCAGTTCCAACCCCACTCGCTCGCGCAACTCGGGTTGCTCTATGAGCCTCTCGAATGTGGTTGTCTTGACATTCCTTCTGGCTTCCAATGTTAGGTACCCGTGGCGAGTCAGGAAGTCCAGGGCTTGCGTATGCGGTTTTAGAACTCCGGTACGAGCCTTGAATCTGGAAGCTTGGTCTGGGTCCCACGTTACGACACCGGCTCCCTCATTCCACCCCGTGTGTTTTAGTTCCAGCCAGTGTTCAATCTCTTCACGATTCTTAACGACGAGGCACTGGACGTAATCGATTGGCGTTTCGTGGTACCGCTTGCTGAGTCTGCGTATTTCCTTTAGAACGCCAGCGTCAACAGCTTCGGTAATGGAATCCGGGTTTTCCAGGGCCTTCAGAGCGGTCAGTCGTCGATTTCCTTCCAGGACGGTGTAGCGGCCATCCTCGGTGGGACTTACAACGGGCAATTCTAGCGGGTTGAGGCCGTACTCTACGATGTCCCTGGCCAGCACTTGCAGTTTTCGTTTTTGTTCGTTGGCAAGCGCCCTTTGGGCTTCGCGCTGGCCTACGTTGGGCTTGTCGAGACGGGGATTAACCTCATCGATCAGAAGATCGGCGGGCCGAACAGAAACGGCGTCGGGCATGGACTGAGCCCCTCCCTCGGGGTGCAGTCATTATACCCAGTTGTGGTAAGCCAAGTATATATTTACCCAAATTTGCGCTCAGGTCCACCCGCAGAATCAACGACTTGCCGTGGTGCAAATTTGCACCACGTGGCGCCAGGGCATTTTTCCACGGGCTAGCGCACCAAATCTGCCTGTGCTATTCTTGGGCTATCCTTGCGCAGGCGTCCTCGGAAGGAGGCACTCCGATGCATACGCGAACTCGCTTTTGGGTCATGCTGCTCGGCCTGACCTGGGGTGGGATCCTCAGTCTGGCCCAGCAGGGCCCGGCGCCGGCTCCCGCGCCCGCCCCCACTGCCGGACCCACCACGTCACCCGGGCCCGGACGCGACCCTGGCGCCCAGCCTGGGCGAGGCCAGCAACAGCCCGGCTTCGAACAGCCCGGACGCCAGCAGCAGGACCAGATGCGTCCCTTCGAGCAGCGGCCCATCTTCCTCTCCGGGAAGGTGATGTTGGAAGACGGCACGCCGCCGCCGGAGTCTGTAACGATTGAGATGGTCTGCAACGGCCAGGTCCGTCCCCAGGCCTACACCGACAGCAAGGGTCGTTTCAGCTTCCAGGTCGGCCAGCAGGGCAACGTCATGATGGACGCCAGTGTCTCGTCGGCCAACAGTGTCGGCCCTGGTCGTAACTCCGGCGGTTTTGGCGGGTTCCCCTCCGGCGCCAGTAGCGTCAGTGGCATGGGTCAAGCCGACTTCATGGGTTGCGAGCTACGCGCCTCCCTCCCCGGCTTCCGGTCGGAAAACGTCATGCTCAACCGGCGCAGCATGTTCGATAACCCCGATGTCGGCACGATCATCCTCCGCCACTTGGCCAACGTCCAGGGAACCGCGATCAGCTTTACGACCCTCAAGGCTCCCAATAACGCCAAGAAATCGTTCGAGAAAGCCCAGAAGTCGCTGCAGCAGAAGCCCCCCAAACACTCCGAGGCGGCCAAGGAATTGGAGAAGGCCGTCCAAATCTATCCCGAGTTCGCAGCCGCCTGGAATATGCTCGGCGAATGCAAGCTGGCCGCCAAAGATGAGGAAGGCGCCCGCCAGGCCTTCGAGAAATCCATGGCCGCCGACGCCAAGTACACCAACCCCTACCTCCAACTCGCCGTCCTCGACCTGCGGGCCAGTCACTGGAAGGAGGCCGCCGAAATCACCGGCCGCCTCAACCAGCTCAATCCCTATATCGCCCAGGCGCACTATTTCAACGCCATCGCCAACTTCAATCTGAACAAGATGGAGCTGGCGGAAAAGGCCGCCCGCAGCGCCATGGAGCGCTCCGAAGGCGGCCGCTTCCCGCACGCCCATCATTTGCTCGGGGCCATCCTCGCCCGCCAGGGCAACTTTCCCTCGGCGGCGGACGAATTCCGGACTTATCTGAAACTGTCTCCCAACGCCGCCGAGGCCGACCAGCTCAAGCGGCAGTTGACTGAGTGGGAAGGCCTCGGCGTGATCCAGAAGGCGGAAGCCGCGCCGCAGGCCGCCTCCACCAAGGAGACCGAAAAGGAGAAACAGAAACCATGAAACTACTGCGTCCCCTCGCGGTCGCGCTCGTCGCGCTCGCCGTTGGCGCGGGCTCGGCTCCGGCTCAGACCAAGCTGAAGGTTGGCGACGCCGCCCCGGACTTCACGCTGCCTGCCACCACCGGCAAGCCCGTACACCTCGCCGATTTCAAGGGCAAGAAGAACGTCGTGCTGGCCTTCTTTGTCCTGGCTTTCACCGGTGGTTGAACGAAGGAAATGAAGGCGTACCAGGATGGTATCGCCAAATTTCAGGAGTCGGACACCGAAGTGTTCGGCATCAGCGTCGATTCCCTTCCTGCCAATCAGCACTGGGCCGGGGAGCTCGGCCTCAGTTTCCCGCTATTGAGTGATTTCACCCGCAAAGTTTCCACCGACTACGGCATCCTCAACATCGAGCGCGGCTTCGCCAACCGCCTTACCTTCGTAGTCGACAAGGAAGGCAAGATCGCCCACATCGAGGAAGGCAAGACCGCCATCGATCCGGCCGGAGCTTTGCAGGCCTGCAGTCGCCTGAAACACTAGGTTTCAGACCGCCTGAAGAAGCGCTATAAGACACTTGCCATCTGAAATGTTTGCAGCTACACGGCGGGGCACAATCTTCCTGTAGGTCGGGAGGCGATGTCAGCCGCCTGCTCGAAACGCATGATGGCGCGTCATGGCGCGTTGATCCGCGTCACTTATCCGGGTGTGGCTGCGGGGCGACCTGTCGCCGGGCCGTGCAGATCCGGACGCGCCACGTTGTCGGCATCGGTTGAGTGTCGTGCTGCCACCAACGTCGCCAGTTACAATGTGTACGCTGTCCGTTGAAACGGAGTTGAGCACGCCCCAAGCGGCAGGAAGAGGGGGCTTCTTTGCCCGATGGGTGACAAATTGCGCATCCAAACGAGTGCCGACGCGAGAGACACCAGATCTCATTTGCCAATTTAGAATCAACAGAGACAGCCGCCCGACATTCACGGTCAGAACACCATGACCTTGTCCGCCTCCTTCGTCCAGGAAGTCAGCTCCTCCATCGAACTTCGATGGACGCCTGGCGCGAGCGCTTCAGGCTTGAGACCGCGAGCGTCCATACAGGAGCCGCAGACACCGATCTTGCCGCCCTTCGACGAGAGGATCTTCAGCATCCGTTCGATATTGTAGTAGCCATTGGGCGTTGTCTGGCCCGCGACTGCGCCAGAAGCCGCATCGCCCATCAAGAACACCGACACGCTCGTCTCTTCGTCTTTAACCAGAGAGTTTGCCAGGCGAAGACCGTTGTAGCTGCGTTCGGTTCCGTACGGAGGATCATTCAGAATGATGAGATAGTTCATTGCTGCTCCTATCGAAGAAATAAGGACTCATAGAGTGATTGGTATGCCGTAGAGCCTTCCGCCGGCTCTCACGACCCAGCCGATCAAGGATCGCCGGAGGCCGACCGGGGCCAGCCACCATTTCTCGAAAAGCACCTTGCCCAAATGCCACGCCTTGCCGATCTGCCGCAGTTGCACATTTGGCGCCGGTTCGCTGAAGAAATTGCCAAAGGCGAAGCCGGCGAGATCGTCCCCGGCCTCCAGCATGCAGTACCCGTCTCCGCAGAACATCGCCTGGCAGGGGCGGCCGGCGATCTCCGCCACGATTCGCTGAGCGACGACTTCCGCCTGCGCGTGCGCGAACACGCCCGCCTTTGGCAACATCAGGGGCACGTCCGGCTTCCATCGTCCTGGAATCGGAATCGCCGTGACATCGCCGAGGGCGTAGATACCGTCTTGACTCGTGCGTAACGTGTGTGGGTCGACAGGAATCCAGCCGGTCTGGTTTGTGAGCCCGGCGTCCACGACAGCCTTCGGCGCCCGGTGCGGAGGCACCGCTACCAGCAGGTCGTAGGTGAAACCCTGCCCAGTATCGAATGTCAGTTCCCGCGCACCTGGGTCGACCGCGGCTAGTTTATGGAGTGGGTGAAACTCTATCGCCTTGGCCGCCAGCATGCCTCGGACGGCCTCTCCAAGCTGCGGCCCGGCTACCGGCATGGGCTGCGACTCGGGTGTGAACAGGTGGATCTCTACCTTGGCGGACAGGCCGCGTCGGCGGAAGTAATCCGCGATTAGCATGGCCCCTTCATGAGGCGCTCCGGGGCACTTGTACGGTATCGCGGAAACCACCACGGCAATGCGCCCACCGGAGAAAGCCTGGAGGGTTTCTCGAAGGCTGGCAGCGCCAGCGAAAGTGAAGAACGTGTGCGAAGCGCCCGCCAGTCCTGGGATGGCATCGGGGGCCAGATCGGCGCCCAGCGCCACGATCAAGCGATCGTACGCGATTTCAGTCGCGCTCGTCCTCACCTTTCGATGCACCGCGTCGATGCCGAGAACTTCCGCCTGGACGAGTTCGACGCCTCGGCGCAGCAGTCCGGCCAATGGCCTGCGAATCTGGTCCGGCTTACGATCTCCGGTCATGAGCCAAAGGAACGAGGGAGCGAAGACGTGCTGCGCATTCCTTTCCACTAGCACCACGCGGTGAGCGGCCGGTAGTTGCCGGCGGATTTCGTTGGCGGCCACCATGCCTCCCACGCCGCCACCAAGCACTACGATCGTTGATTGCATCTTGTCTCCTCTCACACTCCTTTGACAACGCCGCGTTCGTTCACGATGCCCACGACCAAGTTGTCGGCGAGAAGCCCGAACTCGCGCGCCACCTCGTCGTTGCGCTGCCGAACCGCCGAGGTGATCGCCAGGGCCAGACCGATAACGAGCCGAGGGCGGTCGCGCATGAGCACCTACTTCTCCTCACCGACAGCGACCGCAAAGCCCCTCGCTTGCCAGTCCCGAACCCCGTCCTCCAGCCGAAATGCCATGAAGCCCCGGGCCGTGAGCATGTCCACCGCTTCCACCGCGAGCACGCAATAAGGCCCGCGGCAGTAAGCCACAATCTCCCGGTCGTGTGGCAACTCCCCCAGCCGGCGCTCGAGTTCCTTCAGCGGGATGGACAAGGCGCCTGGCAGATGACCGGCGCGAAACTCCTCGGGCGGCCGCACGTCCAGCACGGTCACCGCACCGTCCCGCACTTTGGCCAGGAGCTGTTCGCGGTCGACGGCCTGCAACCCCTGCCGCCTCTCCAAGAAGTTCCGGGTGATCTCGCGGATGTCGGCCAGTCGTGCCTCAGCCAATGACCGAAGCGAATGGAAGAACTGACATACCTGCTCGTCGGCCAAGCGGTAGGTGACGAAGAGGCCCGCCTTCTCTGCCTCTACCAGCCGAGCCTCGCGGAGCGCCTTCAGATGTTGGGAGGTGTTAGCCAGGCCGAGGCCTGCTTCGTTGGCGAGGGCCTCCACAGTCCTTGGTCCCTGGCACAAGAGGTCAAGCAGCTCCAGCCGGCTTGGGTTAGAGATGGCCTTACCGATGCGGGCGAACTGTTCGTAGATGGCGGTCTTGAAGCGGCGGTTTCGGCTTGCCATGGCTTTTCTTCAGTAATTTACAATCTATTGAAGTAATAGAACGATGTCAAGTACCTTTCCCGGTGTCATTACAGGGAGGCCAAAGGCCACCGAGAGCCGCCAACGCGGGCTGGATATTACACGCCTTTTCAGGGAGCCCGCATGGGCCTGCGGCCCGCCAAAGCGGATGAGATGCGGTCGGCCGGTCGTCGTGGAATCAATGACTTGCGCCGCGTCTTCAACGAGCGGATACCCCGATCCACCGCAAAAACCGCTCCGTTGAAAATCACCTCGCGGGGCTGACGACTGGTGGAGGGTTGGCCGGGGTGAGAGTGACCTGGTAGCCCAGCTTGCGCAAGGCCTGGGCCAGTTTTTGGGCCCGCCGTTTTTTAGCTTGGGGCGTGGTCTCC
>JBGOUV010000220.1:0-11641 GCA_041477815.1 Terriglobia bacterium
CTGCGGGTTGACGAAGGAGAATCCGGTCAGCACCACGCGGCGAATATCGGCGCGGCCGTCGCCGTCGGTGTCTTCCAGGTACCAGATGTCGGGCGCGTCCGTTACCAGGATGCCTTTCTTCCAGCGCATCACTCCGGTAGGCATTACCAGTTGATCGGCAAAGACAGTCACTTTGTCGGGCCGGCCATCTCCGTCGGTGTCCTGGAGCAACCGGACCCGCCCCAGTTTGTGCTGGGTATCCAGCGGGTAACCCCGGTCTTCGACGACGTAGATGCGTCCGAATTCATCGACCTCCATGTCCACGGGACCGACGACGTCGGGTTCGGAGGCGAAAGCCTCGATGCGGAGGCCCGGCTCGATCTGAAGTGTCTGGAGGGAGTCCTTCGGGCTGTAGGGCGGACCCGGCCGCTTGCACCCGCCCAGGAGGACCAGCAACAGAACGGCAACCGAGGCGGTGAGGCGGAAGTTGTGGAACATGCTCAGGTCCATGTAGACTGCGCCGCGTTCGAGCGATCATACCACGGCGCCCCCCGAGTACACGGGTCGCTGTACCAAGATCTCAACGCGACCCAACAGCATGCCACTCTAGCCCTCCGAGACGGACTGGGTGTATACTCCGAGCGGGGCACATTCATGAGATTCCACTTTGTCCGGGCGTCGATTTTGTCGTGCCTTTGTTGGCCGGCGTCTGGGGCCGCCGGCTCCGCCACCGTCAAGGTGGAAAGCGCGGCGGTCTACTCCCAGCGGAGCACGAGTGCCGAAGTGGTGAAGTCGCTCAAGAAGGGTGACCCCGTGGTCGTGGAAATGGCTCTAGCCGGCGAGGGCGGAGAATGGTGCTCCGTCAGAGAGCCGGATCAGAAAGTGAGACTCGGCTACATGCGCTGCGAGCAGTTGGAGCGCGAGCAAAGACGCCCGCCGGTCGTCATGGTCCCGGAACCGGCGGCGCCGCCCAGGGCACCGCAGATGCCCGCCGCCGGTGGCCGCGCCCAGCCCGCACCAGGCGACTATGTTACAGACTAGGTGACCAGGTCGGCAGCAGCCTACATGGACCGGCTGGCGTTGTTCACTGGCTGGCCCGGCGGAGTCGTTTCAGACCCGTCCGTCAAGTCCGTCAACGTCTTCGAGTTCACCACGGAGCAGCAGGCTCAGGTGGAAAGTCTGGCCAACCAAATGGGCGTGCCCGATTGCCGCCAGTGGATGGCGGCGGACTCTGTTCGCCTCGCTCTCGAATATTCCCGTGTGATGCGCAGTACGCCTGTGGACCCGCGGACAAAGGCGATGAAGGTTCCCCAAAGGGCCAAAGAAATTGAGCGTCAGCGGCCGCCGGTTCGGGCCGGTGCGATATGAAGATGCAGGAATTGCTGGAGCGGGTTCTAACCCTGCTCACGCCCGAGCAGCAGCGGGTGCATGCAGCGGACCTGGAGGCCGCAAAGAAGACCCTCGCGTGGGGGCGCTACATTATGGAACTGGGACGGCGCCAGGCGCAGCGATAGGGCCGCTTTCCTGATCCACCAGGAGGCAGCCAGAGCCGCGGAGGCCGGAGGAAAGGTCAAGTCGGCGCGGGCCGGGCAGTAATGCACACCCCCTACTGCACCTCCAGCTCGCTGAGGGCTTTGCGCGCCACGGCGCTGTCGGGCTTCTGCGCCTGCAGGCGCCGCAGGACCTCGCGGGCTTTAGCGCGATCGCCTTGGCGAACGTAGACGCGGGCCAGGTTGAGGTAGAGCGTCTCATCGTGGGGCGCCACTTCGAGGCCGTAGCGGAAGGCGGCGATGGCGTCGTTCGGTTTCTGCATCTCCATGTAGAGCACGCCCAGGTTATTGATGGCGCCGGTGTGATCCCGCTGGATGGCGATGGCCCGCTGGAAATACTTACGGGCCTCGTCGTGTTGGTTCCGGGCGGCCAGCGCCAGCCCGAGTTGATTGGCGGCCTCGGCGTCGTGCTCGTTGGACTCGACGGCGCGCCGCAGCAGTTTCTCGGCAGACTGTGCGTCACCCAGCCTGGTGTACGCCCGGCCGGCGCTGAGGAGTCCGTACGACGAGGCCGGAAGAATCGCCAGCGCCTTCTCAAAACAGCGCAGCGCCGCCCGATAGTCCTGGAGCGCCATTTCGAGGGCCCCCAAGGTGTTCCAGGCCTCCCCGGATTCCGGATTCAACGTCACGGCGCGCTCCAGGTGCTCGCGGGATTTGGCGTGACGGCCGGCCTCCAGGTGAACGTGCCCCACCGCCAGATGGGCGCGCGCGTTGTCCGGGTTGGCGCGCAGGGCCTCCTCGAAGTAGAGCAGGGACTGCTCCGCGTATCCCGCCCAGTAAAAGGCGGCGCCCATGCGGAAATGATTGCGGTGCGGCTCCGTGTAGTACTTACCGGGGAAGGGAAGGGCGAGGCCAAGGCGGTCCGGATGTTTCATCCGTTCCAGATCCGCGCGCAGAACTTCCCCGGGCGGGAGGTACGGATAGAGCTTGTGGGCCAGACCCCGCTCGTCGATCAGGAGCACCAGCGGCAGGGTCAGCCCGGTCCGATAGTCGAAGATGTACCTCCGGAATAAGGCATAAAAGGACGCCACGCCGGCGGGCACTTTGGTCACATCGACGAACTCGAAGGGAGCCCCGAACGGAGCCAACGCCGGTTTCTCGCCTGCCCCCAGGCAAACGAACCCGGGCCCCCGTCGCTCCTCGGGCAGCTTGACGGGCTCCAGCAGCCACGTCGGCTCGAAGCGCGAGGCATTGTCGCCGGAGACGGGCGCGGGAACCTTCGGGGAGGCCGGGCGGGGTGTGAAGGGAACGCGCTTCCAGCCACTTACGCCTTCCGTGATCTCGTACCGGAATCCCGCCGCCACGTTCTCAAACTCCTGCACCGTGCCGGAGGGCCAGCGGACGCGCAGTTTCGCAGCGGCGACAGCATCGCCCAACCCGAAATGGAGGCGCTTGGTGTGCTGGGAGAGAAATCCGGATCCGGCTTGGACCGTCTGGACGGAGCGGCCTTCGGGACGTTCCACCTCCACCTGCGCCCCGATCGCGTCGCGATTCGACCTGGTCCCCCGCAACTGGATCGCGATCGATCGCCGCGCGGCGCCCCAGTCGTTCCGCAGGGCGCGAACCTGCGGCCCCCGCCGGCTCTTCAGCAGCAGATCCAATACGCCGTCTCCTTCGAGGTCGGTAGCGGCGAAGGCGCGGCTGTCGTCGGCGAAGTCGAGTCCGGAGACGCCGGAGAAATCGTAGAAGCGGCCCTGGCGCCGGGCGTAGAGCACGTTCGGCTCCCGCCCATTCCAACTGTAGTCCTCGCGGATCCATTGATCGAGCGCGTTCCAGCCGTTTTCGTAGGCCGGCGCGGCCACGCGCGTCGCCGGAGAGTGCGCCACCACCTGGCGCCAGAAGAAGCTCATCAGATCCTTCTCAGACGAGTTGGTGAGCATGCCGCAGGTGATGTAGATTTCGGGAGTCCCATCGTTGTCCAGGTCGAGCCCATCGGCGGACCAGGCCCAGCGCCCCATTTCCACGCCCTCGGCGGGGCCGGTCTCCTCGAACGTTCCGTCGCCCCGGTTGCGGTACAGGGAATTTCCCTTGGTGTGGCGGCGGTAGGCCTCGTGCCGGGCGGGGTCGCGGGCCGGCGCGAAGGCCTGCTCCGCGGCCACCCGCTGGCCCGCCGCGCTGAACATATTGCTGATGTATAGATCCGGCCGCCCGTCGCCGTCGTAATCGAACCAGGCCGCGCTCATTCCCGGTCCGAGATCTTCGACTCCCGCCTCGGCCGCCACGTCACGAAAGCGGCCGCCCTGGTTCCGATAGAGGTTATTGCGGCCGAAATCGTTGGCCACGTAGAGGTCGGGCCGACCGTCGCCGTCAAAATCGCACCACGCCGGCGCGAAGCTGTAGCGGTTGTTGTTCTGGTCGAGCCCCACGGCGGCGGTCACGTCCTCGAACCAACCCTCGCCCGCGGCGGTCAGGCGATTCCGAAACAGAAAGTTCGGCGGACCGTTCTGCGAGTCGTGGTACGGGACCGGATAGCGGTACTGATCCTCACTCTGGAAGTAGACATAGGTGCAGGCGTAGAGGTCGACCCGTCCGTCGCCGTCGTAGTCGGCGGCGGCGATACCGGTAAACGTCCCCTGCGGCGCGGTGGCGAAGCGGAACGCCTCGGGACGGTGCCGAAAGGTTCCGTCGCCCTGGTTGAGAAAGAGCAGCAGGGCGGTCCTGGTAGCCACGATCAGATCCTGCCGCCCGGTATTCCGCAGGTCGACGAAGAGCGCGCTCGAGGTGTCGTCCAGCACTCCGACGCCGGCCCGCCGGGTGATGTCCTCCAGGGCGCCGTCGCCGCGGCGCTGGTACAAACGATTGGGCAGGCCGCCGGGCTGGCAGACGTACACCTCGTCCCAACCGTCCCCGTCGATATCGCCCACGCTGATGCCGTTGTTTCCGTAAACGTCGATGCCGCAGGCCGAGTCCAGCCGCGACCGCCAGTACGGGGTGCCTCGCGCGAGCTGCCGCCCGAACGACTCGGTGTTGCCGAATACGGAGGCGGTGATGTCCTGGAATAATGGCCGCGACGCGCGCACCAGTGTTTCCGAGACGGGCTGAAACCGCGACAGCCTGTCTTCCTTCCACGTCTGCTTCCATAGTCCGACCCGGTACTCGAGTCCCTGAGCGCCCGTGCCGGCAACCTCGTAGCGCACCTGTTGGCGCGGGAGTACGAAGAAGCCGGCGCGGCGGATTTGTCCCAGCGACTCCACCCACCCCTGCAGACCCTCGGCGAAGCGGTGGTCCATCGGATCAAACTCAGCTTCCGACACGCCGTCGGCCACCGGCTTGTACTTGGCGGGGAGAGGCGAGAGGCCGTGGAAGTCCGGGGCGAGGGGCAGGACGCGGGTCTGGATCATGCGCTCCAGGCGCGCGGTGATTTCCGCCGCCCGTTTTTCGCCCGGAAACTCGTCCTGCCCCGGTTCGATGAAGCGAGCCAGCGCCTCGTAGGGGTTCGGACGCGGGAAGCGAACGGGCCACTCCGCGCCTGCCGCCGGCGTGGGAAGCGCCTGCCACCATCCGGCCGCTGCCGCGCTTGAGAGAAACCGCCGTCGCGTGAGGCGCCGAGCCATCCTGTGGTGTAGTGTACTACGGCGGATTATGCGGGTGCCCCAGGGGCCTGCGGCCCACCCCAGCGGATGGAGACGCGGCCGGCACGGCCGGGTATTTTCGCCGGTTCTTCGCCGCGTCTTCAAGGGAGTGCGAGAGCCCCCGCTGGCGTGGGGCGGCCTTCATCGCACGGCCAGCGTGACCCCTGGCCGGCTCACAGCATTACCGATACTGATGGAAACCGGAACCTCGTCGCCCGGCGCGGCGCCCTCCGGAACCGCCACGTTCAGTTGCAGAACACCCGCCGCCAAACCCGGCGCTCCACCGGCGAAGAGCACCTCCGCCGGCACGCCTCCGATCGTTGCCGCCACCGGAAGCCGCGGTGCCGGCAGCGGATCGGCGGCCAGCCTCCCGTCTACGCCCGCCGGCTCGGTCAGCCCTCCCCCGGTCGCGTAAAGCATCACGACCGAACCCTTGCGGGCGGGACTGCGAGACCCATTCAGGCTGTAGTCCTGATTGAGAATCGCCCCCTGTCCCCGCCCGGAGGCATCGATGGTGAACAGAGCCGGCGCGCTCTCGGCCACGGCCACGGAAAACGGCCGCGATCGAACACCCTGCACCTCCACGGTCATCTCCGTCGAGGTCCGCCCCCCCACGCCGTAGGGAACGATGGCGCTCACCTGGTTGGCCTGGGCATAAACCAACGGGGCAGCGAAGCTGTCGAACAGGACTCGCGTGCCGCCTAGAGCCGTTTCCAGAACACCCGTAGAGCCGACCCGCAGCAGGGCTGCTGTAGAGGGTCCCAACTCCGTACCAAAGATCGTCACGATGGTCCCCGGCGCCACTGGCCCGGCCAGGAAGCTGGCCCCGTTCACCACAGCGGTGATGGCCGTCCGGGGGTCGATGGTCAGGCTGAAGACTCGGGAGACCCTGGTCTCCAAGGCGTCCATCGCCTCGATCGTGAAGGTAAAGGTCCCGGCTGCGGAGGGCACGCCGAGCAACTGGCCGGTCGGCGGATCCAGCCTTAGCCCGGCAGGCAGAGCGCCGGAACGGATCGACCAGCGATGCGGCGGTATTCCGCCGGTCGCCCCCAGCGTCATGGCATAGCTTGCTCCTACCACTCCGCCCGGCAACGTCGCCGTGGTGATCGCCAGCGCCGGATGAACCAGAAGGGAGAAAGGCCGGCTGGAGGTGGCTTGGCTGCTGTCGGTCACTTGAGCTTCGAAAGAAAACATACCCGCCGCGCTCGGCATACCGGCGATGGCTCCACTGGAGGCCTCCACGTTCAGGCCCGGCGGCAAAGCGCCCGAACGGACCGACCACCGGTGCGGAGGCGTGCCGCCGGTCGCCGCCAGCGGGTACGAGTATACTGCGTCCACGGCCCCCGCCGGCAGCGCGGCCGCGCTCGTGATGGCGAGCGGCGCGGTCGGAGCCGTCGGCGCCAGGATGGCCAAGCTGACCGTGTTCGACCCGTTCATAATGGGGTTCACCACGGTGATGGCCGCGCTTCCTGGAGAGGCGATGAAGCCGGCCGGTACCGCCGCCGTCAACTGCACTTCGCTGACAAACGTGGTCGCCAGGCGGTTGCCGTTCCAGTACACCTCCGAGCCCGCGGAAATCGGGTTCACGGCCTCTGGCGTCATGAAGCCGCTGCCCTGAACCGTAAGAATGAAGCCCTGACCTCCGGCCGTGGTCGAACTAGGGGTCACGCCGCTAATAAATGGAGCTGCCGCCAGGCTTCCGGACAAACCAGCCAGCAGGAGAAACAAAGTACCTTGGAGAAGTCTAGGCGGGAAATTTTCCCGTGTTCGTGCGAAGCTTTCGAATTCCGGCACCATGTGGTCTCTCCTTTCTGCCGCCAGAGGACGACTGGAAATCAGAGGGCCCACTAACAGCCTTGGCGCGCCATTTTCCCTTCCTATTACTATTTACTATAACGCGCGGGAAGCGGGCAAGTCAACAGGAAGTCGAAACGGGAAAAACGGAAAAAGAGAAAGGGGATAAGGGGGTACGTCAGGTACGTCATTTAACACTTGACAAGCCCCAGTGGATGCCTTTTAATACACAGGAAGTGTGGTATGTGCGAAAGCTAACAGGAGGAGCGGAAGGATGCTAAAGGCACTGGACCGTTTACGCCGGGTACCGGCTGTAGTGCTGGTGGTCATCATCGCCGTCGCCTGGGGCGGCGTCTTTTTCCCTGTTTCTGCCCAGCAGGACCCCGCTCGGACCGTCTACGACGATGACGGCCTGTTTCAGCAATTGTCGGGGGGCGCGCGGACTTTGCTGGAGCTGAAGTTCGGAAGAAAGTCCCACGCACCGGTATTGCCGGCGGAAGAAACCGTGGGCGCGGTGGACGCTGACGCGCTCCCCGTGGCCGTACCTCCTCCTAACATTCTGGTCAACAACCCCGCCGCGGACGCTAGCGCTCAAGACACCCAAAGTGAGACAACCGTCGTAACCGGGGCCGGTTCGGTCCTTGTCGCAGGCTTCAACGATTCCGGTTCTTACAACCCCGGTACCGGCAACTACCAGTTCACCGGATGGTCCCGGTCCACTAACGGCGGGGCGACCTTCACGGACATGGGGCGGCTCCCCAACTCCGCGGCAGGGGATGCCGGCGACCCGGTGCTGGCTCGGGATAACGTTTCCGGAAACATCTACTTTTCGACGCTCAGCTTCTTCGGGTCCGGACTGCAAGTTTTCCGGTCCACGGACAATGGGGCGTCTTTCGGAGCGCCGGTGAACGGAGCCCCTGGGACTGTTGGGTTTAATGACAAGGAGTGGATTACGGTGGACAACTTCCCAGGCTCAGGTCAGGGCAACGTCTATCTGGCTTGGCGCGAGTTCGGCGGATCCAACGGCATACGCCTGACGCGTTCGACCGATGGCGGGGCCACCTGGGGTCCCTCTGGGGGGGTGTCGATCGCTGCGGGCGGGCAGGGAGCCTTCGTAGTGGTGGGCGCGGACCACTCGGTGTACGTGTTCTGGTGGAGCGGCGGCCTCTTTGTTCGGCGGTCCATCGACCAGGGCGTAACCTTCGGGTCCGCTGCCACGGTGAGCACGCTGATCGGCACCGGCACCAACGGGGACCTGGCGCTGAACGGCGGCTTCCGGAGCAATTCGTTCGCCCACGCGGCGGTAAACCCGGCCAACGGTCACCTTTACGTGGTTTACAACGACTGTACCAGCGCACCCTGCAGCAGGGCGACCGACCACGGCAACATCTTCTTCCGCCGCTCCACCGACAACGGGGCCACCTGGTCGTCGGCCGTGCAGGTCAACGACGACGGGACGACCAGGGACCAGTTTCTGCCCACCATTGCCGTGCTGCCGGGCGGATGCCAGTTGTTGGTTTCCTTTTACGATCGCCGCCTGAGCGCCAACAATACTCTCATCGACCGGTATGGGAGCATCGGGAACATCTCCGGCAGCACCATTACTTTCGCTCCCAACTTCCGGATCACCGACACCAGCTTCCCGGTGGTTATCGCTCAGGACCCGATCATCAACCTCACCTACATGGGCGACTACGATCAGATCGCGGTCAACTCCAGCGGGTTCCACGTCACCTGGGGCGACAACCGTCTCAGCAACTCGTTCCATACGAACCAGCCCGACGTGCGCTACGCCGGAATCGCCGGGGCCTGCGGTTGCGGCCCGCACACGGTGCATGGCCACATCTCGACCGTTCCACCTTCCCACAGCGGTAACGTCTCCCATGAGCACCATGGGCAGCACGGACACACCGTGGCAGCCAACTGTCCGCCGCACGCGCCGGGGCATTCCCCGGGTTTCTTTGAGGCGCCGGACGAGGTCTTGTCCAGCCTGACCGCTGATCAACCCAGCGCTCCGGCGTTCGGTCCCAGCCTAAAGTTAGCGACGCGTGGCAGCGTACTGTCGCTCTACGGCGCAGCCGAGGGGCTGTTTGTCGGCGAGACCGACGAACAACCGGCCCTGAACTTTACGGCCCCGCTCGGGGGCGCCACGCGCTACTACACGTCCCTGTTGCCGGTGGTGCGGATCGGAGACGCAGTGGCGCCAGTGACCTTCAGCGGGCTGGCTCGCGGCCGGCGGGGCGTGTGGCAAATCGACGTCGTGGTCCCACAGGTGAGCCCGGGCAGGGGCCTGGCGGTGACGGTCTCGTACGGTGGCGCAGAGTGGAAGGCCGCCGAGGTCGACGTCCAGTAGCCGACCGTCATCACGGCTGCAAGCTATTTGCTACCGAAGGAAACCTCTGCTACAGGTCCGCGTTGGGGGAGACGAAGACGTAGCGGATCTCGGCCCGCACGTCGACCTAGACGCCGGCAGATGGGCCAGCTTGTCGGCCGCAACCAAATGAGACTGGCGTTACTGGCCGCCTCTGCGGCGGAGATCAAGCCGTTCTTCGGCGTCTGGAGCTCTGTATTTGCTCGAGGGTACGGCCGGCCTGCTTGCCGCGGGCGACTGTTTGGTTGAGTCCCTCGCGGGACCGCGCCGTGGCTGGGTAGGACGAGAATCTAAAGCAACGGCCCCGGCCCCCGGAGCACCGCCCGCAGGGCGAAAGGCGTAGCGATGAGGGGGTCATCTTCCTTGACGATAGGCTCCGGGTTGGCGAAACTGCCGTCGGGACGTGGCGCGCCAACCAGGGGGCCCACCGGCAGTTCGGGGGCGGCGGCGGCGACGGCGGCGGCGTAGTAGAAGCGCAGGCCTTGGGCCCAGCGTTGGCGTGTGGGGGAAGGGAAGCCGGGCGCTGCATCGGTGCGGTGATAGGTGCGGAGCCAGCGGCGGGGCGCGTCGGACGAGGCGCCTAGGGCCTGAAGAGACAGAATGCCGTCGGCGGTCGCGGTGCCGTAGCTGCGGTCGGGTCCGGCTTTGTTGGCCTCGAGGACCACGGTGGTGAAATGGAAGCCGCCGTCCGCGTTGCGGCAGCGATTCACAAATACGCCGGCTTGCTGCAGAGCCGGATCTGCAGGGGTGGCGCCGGCGGCGGTCAGGGCTTCGAGGACGTGACGGGTCATGGACAGGTCGACGTGCTGGAGCTGGGGAGGCCGTGGTGCGTCGCCGCCCATGCCCCAGGCGCCGTAGGCGGGGTGGTCCCCGGTCCAGCCGTTCTCCTCGGAGAACTGCTGTTGGCGGAGGTAGCGAACCAGTGGGGTTACGTCGCGACCCAGGCGGAGGAGCGCTCTGACGGCCAGGGCAGTGGCGTAATTGGGGTAGTCGGAGAGAAGGGGGTTAGCGAGACCCAGGGCGCCGCCGGGGTTGATCTGGCGGTCGAGGAAGGCCACCGCCCGCTCGACGCGGTTGCGGGGAGGATCGGGGAGGCGGAGGAGGGCTTCCAGAACGAAGGGGGCGAGGGATTGACCGGAGCGGAGCAGGCCGTAGGTGGTGCTGTGCCAGCCGCCGTCGGGGGATTGTTGACTCCAAAGGTAGTGGGCGGCCCGCTCCGGTAGGGAGGCGGGCCGCCCGCAGGCGAGGAGGGCCAGGAGTTCGCGCCGGGTCACCGCAGCGTCTCCCGCTCGGCCAGCAGAGTCAGGACGGCGGCGCTGGTCACCGCTACGCGGCCGGTGATGCAATGGTGTCCGGCCCAGCTTCCGTCCTGGTTCTGCAAATCCACCAGGGTGGTCTTGATCTGGTTGTTCCAGCGGGTCCACTCCGGGCCGCCGGTGCGGTGGAGGCTATCGCTGATATTCAGGTAGGAGAAGAACTCTTCTCCACCCATGGATCCGAACCCCTGCACGAACCGGGGCTGGGACAGCGAGCCGGTGATGCTGCGGATCTCCCTGGCATTTTTGGCGCGATCGGCGTCGGTGCGGCTAAGCTGCTCGAGTTGCTGGGCGCTTTGGTAGAGCGCCACGCCGGCGGCGGCGCCGCCCACCACTCCCTGCTCTTGGGCGCTGTTCCTGGTGTATTCGCGGACGCGGGCGACTACGGTGGGCTCCACCTTGACGCCTCTCTTGGCGGCGACGTCGAGGCTGCGGGAGGCCAGCGAGGTGCCCAAAATCGGCGCCCAGCCGCCGGCGATGTTCCAGCTTCCGTCGGACTGCTGGTTCTTCTGGATCTTGCGGACGGTTTTCTCGAGGGCGGCGTGAACGCGCTGGTTGGTTCGGGCGTCGCCCATGTGGCCGTCCACCTCGCCGAGCAGCATCGAAGTCAGGAAGGTATCGATGTAGGGGCCCAGCTTGCGCTGGATCTGAGAACCGGTGACGCGGGTGACGGCGAGTCCCTCCTCGGGGCTGGCCTCCACTTCACGCAGGATGAACTCGACGCCGCGGCGCGCGGCCGGCGTGGAGGCCTGCCCCGTCCGCACCAAAGCCAGCGTGGCCACGGCGGTATTGGCTACGTCGTTGCCTTGCGTTTCGAGGCGCTCGCCGATGCGGACCAAGGACGTTTCACCGCCGTCCTGTCCCCAGCCGCCGTCGCGTCCCTGGAACTGCAGCAGCCAGCGGACGCCCTTGCTGATCGCAGCGCTCGGGTCGTTCGCAGGTTGCGTGGCGGCGGCCATGGCCGCCGCCCAAAGCACACCAATCGTGAGAAGTCTCATGTAGATCTCCTTTTCTACCGTTCGATGGGCGGCCGGCCGTCCTGTGGCTCATAGACGCCGC
>JBGOUV010000522.1:0-3874 GCA_041477815.1 Terriglobia bacterium
CGGATGGCGGCGGCGAGGGCGCGGGCGGTGGTGAAGCTGTCGAGGCGGTCGAGGGAGTCGTCTTCGACGTGCATGGCGCGGTCGGCGCCCTTGGCCAGGGCCTCGCGGAGGGCCGAGGCGGCGCGGGCCGGGCCGGCGCCTACCACCACTACCTCGCCACCGTGCTTTTCCTTGAGGCGCAGGCCTTCTTCCAGGGCGAAGGCATCGGGCTCGGTGATCTCGTGGGTGAGGTCGGTCTCGCGGATCCAGCCGGCGGATTCGTCCACGCGAAGGAGAGAATCCTTGGCCGGGACCTGCTTCAGGCAGACAAAAATTTTCATGCGAATCGCTTGAAGACCAGGGCGCCGTTGGTCCCGCCGAAGCCGAAGGAGTTGGTGAGGGCGCAGTCGATGCGGGCCCGGCGGGCGGCGTTGGGGACGTAGTCGAGGTCGCAGTCGGGATCGGGGGTGAATTGATTGATAGTAGGCGGCAGGACCTGGTCCCGGAGGGCCAGGACGACGATGCCGGCTTCGAGGCCTCCGGCGCCGCCGAGGAGGTGGCCGGTCATGGACTTGGTGGAGCTGACGGCCAGCTTGCGGGCATGGTCGCCGAAGGTTCGCTTGATGGCGAGGGTCTCGATGCGATCGCCAACGGGGGTAGAGGTGCCGTGGGCATTGATGTAGTCGATATCTTCGAAGGCGATACCGGCGTCGCGGACGGCGTTGCGCATGACGCGATAGGCGCCGTCGCCATCCTCGGGCGGGGAGGTGATGTGGTGGGCGTCGCCGCTCATGCCGTAGCCGGCGATCTCGGCGACGATGGGGGCGTTGCGGCGCTGCGCGAACTCCAGCTCCTCGAGGATCAGGATGCCGGCGCCCTCGCCCACCACAAAGCCGTCGCGCCCGGCGTCGAAGGGGCGGGAGGCGGACGGGGGGTCGTCGTTGCGCGTGGAAAGGGCCCGCATGGCGGCGAATCCGCCCACGCCCATGGGCGTAATGGCGGCTTCGGAACCGCCGCAGATCATGACGTCGGCGTCGCCGTGCTGGATGATGCGGAAGGAATCGCCGACCGCGTGGGCGCTGGTGGTGCAGGCCGTGGCGGTGGCGGAATTGGGTCCCTTGGCGCCGGTGCGCATGGAGACATGACCGGAAGCCAGGTTGATGATGGTGGCAGGTATGAAGAAGGGGGAGATCTTGCGGGGGCCGCCGGCGAGCAGATTGGCGTGCTCGCGCTCGATGACGTCGAAACCGCCGATGCCGCTGCCGATGTAGACACCGACCCGCTCCTGGACCTCGGGAGGAATCTGGAGACCGGCGGCCTGCATGGCGAAGTCGCTGGCGGCAATGGCGAAATGAATGAACCGCCCCATCTTCTTGACTTCCTTCTTCTCGATGTAGAGAAGAGGGTCGAAGCCCTTCACCTCGCCCGCGATTTGAGCGGAGAAGCCGGTGGTATCGAACGACGTAATGCGATCGATGCCGCTGCGACCGTCAACAATGGCCTTCCAGGTCTGTTCGGTTCCGACCCCGACAGCCGAGATCAGGCCGACTCCGGTGACAACAACCCTGCGCAAAGGCGGGCTCCTTTACTTTTTCTTGTGAGCTTCGATGTAGTCGATGGCGTCCTTGACCGTGGCGATCTTCTCGGCATCCTCATCGGGGATATCGATCTCGAAGGCTTCCTCAAAAGCCATGACCAGCTCGACGATGTCGAGCGAGTCGGCGCCCAGGTCCTCGACAAAGCTGGCCTGCAGGTCGACTTGGGACTCATCTACGCCGAGCTGCTCGACAATAATCTGCTTTACCTTCTCCTCAACGGACATGCACCCTCCACAGGAACGTAACTAGTGATTCTAGCAGTGGCCAGTGTCCAGTGGCCAGTGTCCAGTTTAAAGACCTAAGCGAGAACGGCGGTGGACCGCCACGACCCGATCCGCAATGGCCAGTGGCCGTTGGACCAGTGTGCAGTTTACAGACCCTAGCCGGAGCGGCGGTGGACGGCCAGGACTCGATCCCCAACTGGACACTGGCCACTGGCCACTGCTTTAGCGGTAGCGGCGGTGGACGGCCAGGACGCGGCCCTGGATGCTCAGGTTGCTCAGGGGAACATGGATAGGGGACATGGCGGCGTTGGCGGGTTGGAGGCGGGCCATGCCGTGGGGCTCGCGATAGAAGCGCTTGAGGGTGGTTTCGCCGTCGTGGAGGGCCACCACGATGTCGCCGTCGCGGGGTTGGTCGATGCGCTCGACGAGCACGTAGTCGCCCGGAAGGATGTGATCCTCAATCATGGATTCGCCGTGGACCTGGGTGGCGAAGACCTGGGGCTGGCCGAGGAAGTCGGCGAAAGACAGCGATTCCGAGGATTGCTGCTCGGTCGGATGCAGGGCGCCGGCGGCGACGCGGCCGAGCAGGGGGACGTCGAAGGCAGGCGGGATCACGGGACGCTGCTGCTGGCGCTGGCGGCGTTGGTCGGTGAAGTACTGCGGGCCCAGGTCGAGGGAGCGGCTCTGGTTGGCCCCGCGCTTGAGGTATCCTTTGGTGCAAAGCGTCGTCAGGTGCTTGTGGACGGTGGCCAGCGAGGCCAGCTCCATGCCCGCGGCGATCTCTTCGTAGCTGGGGCTGTAGCCTTGGCGCCCGATGAAATCAGCCACGAAGTCCAGGACCTTGCGTTGGCGCAGGGTGAGGGCCATAAGCGTTTCCCTTCCTCCGTCAGTGTAGGCGAAGAAAAGGGGAAAGTCAAGGGAAATGCGGGAAAATGCGGAGTGGCCCCTCCAGTCGAGCGTCCGCATGGTGGCCGTTGCCGCGCAGGTGCTGGACCGCCACCGTGTGTCCAGGAAATATCGTCCGTCGAAACACCCAGGGCAGCGGCCAGGCGTTGGCGCTGGGACGGACGGGGGGCGTAGTTGTCGCCTACGATGGCCTTGACCACTTTCGCATCCAATCCCGCGGCTGCGACGAGTTGGTCGACGCTGATTCCGGTCTCTTCCAGGTAGTGTGCGGGCCGCGACGATCACGGGCTGGGTGGGCAGGGAGCGTCTACCGTGCAGTCCACCAGGTAGCCAACCACGCTCCAATCGGTGGGGGTCCAGGTGCCCGTGGAGGCGTTCCTGCGGATGAACATGGTCACGGTCTCGCCGGGCTCGACATAGATGCGAACTTGCTGGCCGGCGATGAATTCGTCTCCGCCAAGAAAGGCCCCCTGCGAGATGGACGGCACCGCAGCAGAGAAAGACGACAAAACTATGGTGAAGATCACCTTCTGCCGCGCTGGAACCGCGACGTCCGCACTAACGTACTCGATGACGAGGCGATTGTTCGCGGGAGCGACGAAGGACGAGAAGATTCTATCGGCGCTGGAAGACGGTATAGCGCTGAGGATGTGCTTTTGGAAAATATGCCGGGCGGGATCATCTACATCGCGCATCTGCAGCGGGCCGTTGTTGATATTCACCAGCACAGGCGTGTTGCTGATACTCACCGGCAAGGGATGGCCATGCTGCCCTGCGAAGGTGACGTGACCAGTAACCGGGACCGGGCTGGCGCTAGGGTTGACGACAAGCACCGTGTGCTGCCTTGCGCAGAGGCGGGGCGGTCACCGACAAAGGAGAGCAGCGCCAGCACGACAGCAACGAGAGTGAGAATCGTGAGCGGGTTCATGAGTTTGCGCATGGGCGTAGCATGCAGCAAGAACCTTGTCCACTGCAATAATGACGATCTCCGCCGGAGACAAGATCAGCAACAAGGCTACGGGCCTCTTAACTGGGATTTCCATTGGGGGTTCCCGGACGGTTGGAGTATACCCGACCGCCTCTGGGGGGACAGTTGCGTTGCCTGCTTGCCTTCCTCGATCCATTGCTCCGCTGTCCCGCGCTTGTTGTAGAACCGCACCACCGCCC
>JBGOUV010000571.1:0-3149 GCA_041477815.1 Terriglobia bacterium
GCCTCTTTCTCGAACCCCAGCGCCCGCAATCCCGCCTGCACTACCTTCTGCAAATAGGCCTGCCGGACGTCGATCACGTTGAAGACCCGCGTCGCCCGCCCGAACGCCGGTGTTTCGCCAAGGGCCTCGGCCGGCTGCGGCTGGTCGGTCGTTACCCACAAGCGGCCCCGCTGCCGATAATAGAAGTCCTTCCCCAGTAACCCAAACTTCCACAACTGATAGGCAATATCCTTCCCCACGTAGGTAACGGTCCCGTCGGACCGCACGATCACCTTGGAATCCTCCTCCCCCGCCTCCTCGCCGGGTTCTCGAAACGCCTCCGCCGGCATCACCCAACATCCCGCATTCTTCCCCTGCGTCTCCAGGTAAATCGCCTTCCGCTCCCGCAGCAACTCGAAGGCGCGCGCCCAGAACTTCAGGTGCAGGATCTCGCTCTCTCGCGGCAGCACGTCGTACTCGATTCCCAGCCGCCGCATGGTCTTCAGATGCGCCTCGACGATGGCATCCGCCACCAGGTGCGCGATCCGGGCCGGATCCCCCTCCCCCGCCTCGATCGCATGCAGCGTGGCCGCCCGCCACTGCAACGCGGCGGGCTCGGTCTCATAATGCCGCGACACCCGCGCATAAAGATCCCAGCAGTGGTAATCAAACCGCACCGCCGGATCCGCAAGCAGCGCCTCCACCTGCTCCGGCGTCTGGCCCTCCAGGTAGTGGAATCCCACCACTACATCGGCCACCTGCACACCGGTATTATCTATGTAGTTCTGCACCTCCACCTGCTGCCCGCGCGCCCGCAGCATCCGCACGAACGTGTCCCCCAACACCGCGTTCCGCAAATGTCCGATGTGTGCCGCCTTATTGGGGTTGATATTGGTGTGCTCGACAATGGTCTTTCCGCCGTGATCTCCCCTCTCGCCTTCCTCCCCCCGCACCAACCCCGCCGCGTACGCCCCCCGATCGAACCTGATATTGATGTATCCCCCGCCCGCCACCTCCAGCTTGGCCACCCCCGGAACCGGCGCCATCGCGGCGATCATTTCCTCGGCGATCTTCCGGGGCGCTTTCCGCAACTGCTTCGCCAGCCCGAACGCCACCGGCACGGCCAGTTCCCCAAACTGCGGCTCCCGAGGCTGCTCGACCACCACCGCTACCTCTAAGCCATAGGCTTGGCGTACGTGCGTGGCAAACGCCTCCCGCACCCGCTCTTCCAATAAGAGAAACATGAACTAGGTTCCCAGCAGCCTCTCCACCCTACCCGCTAACTCCTCATAGGACAGCGTCCCTGGGTAGTACAACCGGACCATCCCCTTACGGTCCACCAGCATCAAGGTGGGCGTCGTGCTTACGCCGAATTTCAGAAAGTTCTCCCCGCTTATCGGCGCCGCCATCCACTCCGGCACCGGATGCGCCTTCTGGTAGTCCCCCCGCAGGTAGGCTAACTCTTCCGCCGGCGTAGCATCCGCCCCCCGGCTGACATACCCGTACAACTGCGTCGGCCCGACCACCACCAGCCCCCGGCTCCCGTACGTCTCCTGGAGCTTCACCAGGTCCGGCATCTGCCGCTTGCAGTCCCCGCACCAGTGCGCCCAAAAGAACGCCAGCACGACCCTCCCCTTCAACTCGGCCAGGCTCTTTCCCTTGGCTCCCACCCAGTCCTGCGCGGCGATCTCCGGCGCCGGCTTCCCCTCCAGCGTCAGCAGGTTGATATTCTTCTGAATCCGCGTCTCGATGGACTTGCCCGCAAACACCGCCCGTTGCTTTCGCAGAAACGTGACGGCGCCTCCCCGGTCCCCCTGAGCGTCCTGTGCCGCCGCCAACACCTCGATAGCGGCACCCAGCGCCAGCGGCAGGGTCGTGTCGGCGTCCAGCGCCCGGTCCTTCAGAAGTACCCCGCTCGCCTCGTACACCTCCCGCGCATACTTCTCGGCGGTATCCCATTGCTTGGCAAAGCTGGCCCCCCGGGCCACCCACGACATCGCCTCCAGGAGCTGCGGCGTTATCTCGGGCTTCTGCGCCCGATACTCCCGGACCACGCGCTCCGCGGTAGCCACGTCTTTCGCCCAAGCGGCCTTCCGCACAGCCGGCACCGGATTCGCAGTCTGCGCCCAGCCAGCCAGCGCCAGCACCAAGCCCCACAAAGTAATTCGCTTCATGCCTCTAAGGATACCGCAACCTCAAATCTGCTACACTCTTTCACCGAAGGAGGCGCATCCTATATGCAGCGTTCCACCCTCATCCGTCTGGCCGCCCTGACCCTCGCTATCGGTGGCATCTGGACCGCCCTGACCCAGCAGCCCCCGGCCCAGCCCCTGACCGTCGAGAAGATCGCCGACGACCTCCACGTCATCGTCGGCTCGGGCGGCAACGTCGGCGTCCTCACCACCAGCGAGGGCGTCATCCTCATCGACGACAAGTTCGAGCGCAACGTCCCCGAGATCCTGGCCAAGGTGAAGTCCATCACCAGCCAGCCCATCAAGTACGTCATCAATACCCACCAGCACGGCGATCACACCGGCGGCAACCAGAGCCTGATGACCTCCGCCGAAATCTTCGCCCACAAGAACGCCGCCGCCAACATGGTCACCGGCAGCCAGCCAGGCGTCCCCCGCATCGCCTTCGCCGACGAACTGGTGGTCCGCCTGGGCGGCAAGGAAGTCCGCGCCCGCCACTTCGGCGCCGGCCACACCAACGGCGACGCCGTCATCTACTTCCCTGCGCACAAGGTAGTACACATGGGCGACCTCTTCGTCCGCGGCGCGCCCTTCATCGACTACTCCGGCGGCGGTTCCTCGGAAGCCTGGCTCAAGACCATTGACGGCGCCCTCACCCTCGACGCCGAGACCTGGATCCCCGGACACGGCGCCATATCCAAGCGCGCCGACCTGGTGCAGTTCCAGGGCAACATCCGCACGCTCCGTTCCAAGGTCAGCGAACTGATCCGCAAGGGGACGACCAAGGAACAATTCCCGACGGCCCTGAAACTCGACGACCTGGGCTGGCCGGCCCCCTCGGGCCTGTTCGCCAAGAGCCTCCCCGCCCTTTATGACGAAGTGTCCCGTGCGCGCTAACGTCGCCAGGATTTCACCGCAGAGGACGCAGAGTCCGCAGAGGAAGCCCCTCTTTAACTCTGCGTCCTCTGCGGCAAAAGC
>JBGOUV010000605.1:0-2501 GCA_041477815.1 Terriglobia bacterium
GGGCGAACTCGGGTCCGCGGTGGTCGATGGTGGGCCGGGCCATGGCCCGCAGGATGCGGTCGGGCACATTGGTCGGGCCGGGGATTTGGAGAAAGTGGCGGCCGGGCATACTTTGTAAATATTCTTTACGGCCCCTCCCATGCAAGTCACCATCGACGGCGTCACCCTGCACCTCGGCCACCCGGACGAGATTCCGATCCGGTGGGTCGGTCAGCCGGAGATGATCCGGCAGCTCCTGGCCGCCTGGCTGATCATCGACGAGCGGGACGTGCCCATGAGCCCGCGCCTGCTGGGCAAGCCCGGCGTGGGCAAAACCACCCTGGCCTACGCGGCGGGGAAGCAGTTGGGACGCGAGGTCTACATCCTGCAGGCCACCCTGGACACCCGGCCCGAGGACCTGCTGGTGCAGCCGGTGATCGAGGCGAACGGCAGGCTGCGCTACGTGGCCTCGCCGCTGGTGACGGCCATGCTGCGGGGCGGCGTGGTGATCCTCGACGAGGGCAACCGCATGAGCGAGAAAAGCTGGGCGTCGCTGGCCCCGCTGCTGGACAGCCGCCGCTACGTCGAGTCGATCGTGGCCGGCATCAAGATCCACGCCCATGCCGACTTCCGCCTGGTCGCCACCATGAACGACGACGCCTCCACCTTCGAGCTGCCCGAGTACATCCACTCCCGGCTGCAGCCGCAAATCCTTCTGGACTTCCCGGAGCGCGAAGAGGAACTCCTCATACTCAAGGAGAACCTCCCCTTCGCCGACGACCGCGTGCTCGACTACGTGGTCAACTTTCTCCAGGCGGCGCATCTGGCCGAGGAGCGCTACACCGTGCGCGACGGCATCAACCTGGCGCGCTTCGCTTTGAAGCTGGTAGAACAGGGCTCCTGCCCGATCCAGCAAGCTCTGGAGACGTCGCTTCTCCAGACCCTAGGCCGCGAGGCCCTGCGTCATGTTCAACGCGGATGATCCGGGCGGCCTGCGCCGCGGCCGTTTCCTCTATGTCCCCGCCGTGCCGGGCCGCCTGGAGTTCGCCTGGGAAGTCCGCCGCCTCCTTCTCGCCGAGCGCCCCGGCGTCGTGGCCGTGGAGCTGCCCGTGTCCCTGGCCGCCCCGTACCGGCGGGCCCTCGATCGCCTCCCCCAGCTCTCCGTGATCGTCTATGAGGACGAGCCGGCGGACCGCGCCGTCTATGTACCAGTCGAGGTAACCGACCCCTTCGTCGAGGCCCTGCGCACCGCTGCCGAGCTGGGGATCCCTACCGCCTTCGTCGACCCGGACGCCAGCGAGCGCCCCCACCTGGACGAGGACTACCCCGATACCTATGCCGTCGGCCGGCTGGGACTGAAGCCCTACGTCCAGACCTACCGAGTCCACCGCGGCCAGCGCACGGCCGCGGCGGAGGCCTTTGCCGAGGCGGTGGCCTGGAAGCTGCAAGGCCTGGATCCGCTGGCCCGCGTCGTGGTGGTGGTCTCGCTGAACCTGCTGGACGCGGTGATGGAGGCCATGGAGCAGCCCCAGGCCCGTCCCATGCGCCACCTCCGGCGGCAGGGTGTCCGCGTCCTCAACCTGCATCCGGACTGTCTGGCCGAGGTCCTGACCGAGTTCCCCTACCTGCAGGAGGCTTATGAGGCGGCCCGGCCCGCCGCAGAGCGCCTCGACCGCCAGAAGCTCCAGTTCCGCCTCTTCGCCGCAGCCGAGCGCGCCTACGAGAAAAGCACCGGCGAGCGCCTGGCCCACTGGCAGCGGCGCCTCTGGGCCCGCTACACCCGCAACCTGGCTCTCACCCAGTCGCAGTTGGTAGCGGGTCTGTTCGATCTGACCGTGGCCGCCCGCGCCGTGGCCGACGACAACTTCGCCTGGGAATTGTGGGAGCTGGCCAACCGCTACCGCCATCAGAAGACCGCCACCGACCTGATGACCATTTCGATCTCCGGCGACGAGATGTTTGAGAAGACCAAGCGCCTCCTGCTGCGCCGCCGGCTGCCCCGCCGCAAGGCCCGGATGCGTCCGGTGGGGCTGCGCGGCCGCAAGAGAGAGTCCTTCGCCGGCGAGTGGGAGAAGAAGAGCCGCCACCGCTGGGCGATCTGCTCCTATCCCCCCGAGGACCTGGTGGTCGAGAACTACGGCGACTTCCTGCGCAAGAAGGGCAAGAGCATTCTGTCCGAGGAGCGCTCCCGCACCGAGCCCTTCACTACCTCCCTGCTCGACGGCATCGACCTGCGCGAGACCATCCGCAACTGGCACCAGGGCAAGATCTACGTGCACGCCTTCCAGAAGATCGCCGGCGAGGTGGGGGCGGTGGTGGTGGTTTTCGACGACGACCGCGACAACCGCTATCCCTTCTGCATGACCTGGCTCGGCGAGCACCAGAACGAGAGCGACATGGCCTTCTATGCCACCGATCCGCAGGAGCACCTGGTCGGCCCCGGCATCGGCCGGGCCGAGTATGGCGGGTTCCTGATGTCGCTGCCGCCGCTGCGCATGTCCGACGTCTGGGGCGACGAGGAC
>JBGOUV010000236.1:0-10937 GCA_041477815.1 Terriglobia bacterium
CGGTATCGAACGATAGGGTCTGCCAGTTCATCTGGGCCAACCCATCCAATATACACCAAATTGGATGGATGTTACAATGCCCTCATGGCGCTACTCGATCCGAAAACTACGACGCTGGTTGTGATCGACTTGCAGGAGAAACTGCTGCCGGCCATCTGGGAGAAGGAGCGGGTGCTGGGAAACGTGGCCAAACTGCTTCAGTTGGCCCGCATTCTGGGATTAAAGACGGTGCCCACCACGCAGTATTGCCGGGGTCTGGGCTCGACGGCTCCGGAGATCGCCGGCCTGCTCGATCGGGAGCCGATCGACAAGACGTCGTTCGGATGTTTTGGCGATCCTCGGATCACGGCGGAGCTGACCGGGACGCTGCTGGTGGTGGGGATCGAGGCGCACATCTGCGTCTGCCAGACGGTGCTGGGGGCGCTGGAGGCCGGTCATGCCGTGCACGTCGCCGCCGACGCCACCAGTTCGCGGACGGCGGCCAACCTGGAAATCGGGCTGGAGCGGATGCGAGCGGCGGGTGCGGTGATCTCGTCGACCGAGATGGCCATCTATGAATTGCTGGGCCGGAGCGACCGGGAAGAGTTCCGGAAGATGCTACCGTACCTGAAATAGGAGCGGGCGGGCGGTTCGGTTATTACTCCGCCTTCCGGGCCGGCGCCGGGGAGCCGGTAATTTCGGCGGAAGGCCGGCGGCCCACGCCCTTGGCGAGACGGGTGAGGAAGGTATGCCAGCCGGCGCCGCTTTCTGACGAATCAGGCGTTACCCGGGTGCCCAGGAGTTGGCGTGCGAAGGCAGCGAACCGCCGTCCCAGCGCGGACTGCTCCGTGATCAGCCGCCCCTCCAGGATCGCGCGGTTGATTTCCTCGTAATCGTTCGGCAGGGTGCAGGCGGCCTGGATTCCCAGCAGTTGCTCCAATTCCGAAGACTGGAGAGGGGCTTTGCAGCCATCACGGTTGACAATCAGGCGGAGTATCTCCCGCGGCACGTCGAGATCCCGCAGCTCGCGGACTCTGCGGACGGCCAGTTGCATCGCCTGAAGCTCCCGCGTGCAAACCAGGTAAACTATCTCCGCCACAGCCATAGCATCCAGACAAGAGGCAAAGATGGCCACGGGCAAGTCACAGACCACCCAGGCATAGCTCTTCCGGGCAGCCTGCAGCACCGTGGGAAGATTCTGGAGCAGTTCCGGTGGAAAGCTGGCCCGGGGAGGCCCCGTCAGAATGTGCAGGCTGCCCCGCCGGCACGTGATCCGATCCCAGAGTTCCTCGAGATCTGCCGGATGGGCCAAGGCGTCCAGCAAGGTGAATTTGGGATCGAGTTTCAGGCGAAAGCCGATCGACCCCGTATGAAAGTCGAGGTCCATCAGCAGGACGCGCTGGCCGGAAGCCTTGGCCAGGGCCGCCGCCAGATGGAGAGCCACCGTGGAAGCGCCGCAGCCCCCGCGGGCCGGCAGGCAGCACAGGAACCGGCCGGCCGACGCTGCCGAGCCGCCTCTCGGAGAAGAGAACAACTGCGCCTCGATGGTCCCCAGGTCGATGGGAGGAGCTATGAAATCGTGGGCGCCGGCGTGGTGCGCTGCTACGATCAGGTGGGGAGCCAAGCAGGTGTGGGCGGCAACCAGCTTCAAGTCCGGCCACGCTTTCCGCAGGTGCTCGATCAGGGTCAGCCCCCCCGTTTCGTCGCTGAGCCCGATCACGACGCTGGAAACGTGCTCCTGCCTCAGGATCCCATCCAGTTGCTCGGGCGTGGGGTACTGGCGCAGGATGCCGAGGTTCCCGAGGTGCTGCGACTGGCGCAGCGCCTGTTGCAGGGCCCCGATCACCACTTCGTCCGGGGAGACGAGCAGGAGTCTTCTCTCTCGCATCTTCGCTCCGCAGGGGCTGCCGCCCTATAGGGATTCCACCGAGGCCGGCGGCGGTGCGGTCTCCGGCAGGCATGCCAGCAGCCCGGCGACTTGCTCCAGCGCGCCCGTCACCCGACTGCGGAAGTCGACCAGGCCGCGCAGGGCCTCGGCCTGTCGGTCCAGACGCTCGACCACCGCGATCACGCGCGCCGATAGATCGTCGCTCTGCTGCCGCCAGGAAACCGTCGCCGCCTCCCGGGCCCCCTCGGCTTGCTGGAACTGCACGGCCAGCACCTCACACTTCTCCACGGCCGTTCGGACCGACGACCCTTGCTCGGAAACTGCCGCCACCAGTTGCTCGGTCCTTTGCCGCACCTCGTCCAAGCCCCCGGCCAGGAACTCGATCCGGTCCGCCAGCTTCTGGCTCCCCTCGGAACCTCCGGCGCTGCGCTGCCGGTCCAGCTCGTGGAGCGCCGTACCCATGGCTCGGGCAATGTCGTCGGCGAGCTGCCGGATGAGCCTGTTCGCGGTGACCTCCTCCGCGGCAACGGATGGTGGCGGCGGCGTGGCGGGCTCCGGCGCGCTCGCTCCCCCTCCGAAGGACATCCTTTCGATCGAGAACGCCGTGTCGGTAGTAGCCTGTGACATGTATGACCTCGCCTTGTTGGATAGGCCCTCTTCCTCTATCCTCTTTTCTGTTATCGGCCGGCTTGGCGAGGAATAATAGGGTGGAGATGGCGCAGAAAGGGATTGAACTCCCGCTCCCGGCCTAAGGTAGTCAGGGGACCATGCCCGGGGACTATCACGACGCCGTCGGCCAGCGGCAGCAGCTTGTCCCGGATGGAAGCCAGAATCTGCCGGCCGTCGCCACCCGGGAGATCCGTGCGGCCGATGGAGTCGCGGAACAGGGTGTCCCCGGCGATCAGTTTGTTCTCGGAGGCCGCCAGCAGGCAGATGCTCCCCTGCGTATGTCCCGGGGTATGCAGCACCTCGAAGGAATGATCCGACAGGCGGACGTGGTCGCCGTCCCGCAGCGCCACGTCGACTTGGGGTTGGTCGGGGGTCTCGATGCCGAGCCAGCCGGCCTGTATGTCGAGATGCGCGGCCAAGTCCAGATCGCGCTCGTTCATGTGGACCGGAGCGCCCGTGCGGGCCTGGAGCCGCGCCGCGCCGCCGATGTGATCGATGTGGGCATGGGTGATGACGATGGCGGTGACCCGGAGCTGGTGGCGGTCCAGGATCTTCTGGATTTCGGCGAGGTCGTCGCCGGGGTCGATGACGATCGCTTCACGCGTCGTTTCGTCGCCGAAGATCGAACAATTGCACTGCAACCTCCCCACGGGCAGAATCTCGTGGATCATCATCGGTATAATAGCAGCGTCATGATGGCCATCGACGTAGTGATGCAGTGGCTGCATTTGCTGGGAGCGGCGGTGTTGGTGGGCGGGGCGGTCTATGCCAGGTTAGGAGTCCTGCCGGCGCTGGCGGAGGTCGGGCCGGAGGCCCGGGCCCAGGCGTTGGGGACGCTGGCGGCGCGGATCCGGCCGGTCGCATTCACGGCGGTGGGGGCCCTGCTGCTGAGCGGTTTGTGGAATCTGGTGACAAATTTCTCGGGCAAACCTCCGGCCTATCACCTGGCGCTGGGGTTGAAACTGCTGCTGGCGCTGCATGTGATGGCCACGGTTTTCCTGCTGGCCGTGCCCCCGGGGGCGAATCCGGCGCGGGACGCCCGGCGGCCGCGCTTGCTGGCTGGCCTGGCCGTGTCCGGCGTTCTGATCCTGCTGCTCTCCGCATTCCTGCGACGAGGTTTCTGATGACCGGGTACGAGGCGCTGCGCGAGGGCGCCGCGCGGCTGGACCTTTCGACGCGGGGAAAGATCCGCGTCACCGGCGAGGATCGCGCGCGCCTGCTCCACGCCATGCTCACCAACGACGTCAAGGGACTCGCCCCGGGCCAGGGGAACTACCACTTCCTCCTCAACGCCCAGGGACGCATCCAAGCCGATCTGAACCTCTGGGTGCTCGACGACTGGATCCTCCTCGACTGCGAGCCGGGGCTGACCGGCCGGATCTACCAGACCCTGGATCACTACATCATTGCCGACGACGTGCAGTTGGAGGACGTCACCAGCAAGCTGGCCACGGTGGCCGTGGAAGGGCCGCAGGCGGAGGCAGCCGGCGACGCTCCCGGCGCGATCCGAGCCCGGATTTCGGCGACGGGACAGCCCGGCGTGTGGTTCTTTGTAGACCCGGAGCGCCGGGCGGAGTTGTTCCCCGCGGTCGTGGCGGCGACGCCCGAGGAAGCGCGCGTGGTGCGCGTCGAGAACGGCGTCCCTCAATACGGGGAAGACTTCGGCGATACGACCCTGGCCCAGGAAACCCAGCAGACGCGCGCGCTGCACTTCACCAAGGGCTGCTACCTGGGACAGGAGATCGTGGAGCGGATCCGGTCACGGGGTCAGGTGCACCGGCTCCTCGTACGCGTGTCGATCGACGGCGCCGACCCTCCGGCCTCGGGCACGGCGGTCACCGCCGGCGGCCAGGAAGCCGGCCATCTGACCAGCCCGGTCTATTCGCCGCGCTTCGCCAGCTCTCTGGGTCTGGCCATCCTGCGCCGCGAATTCGCCGCCCCCGGCACGGCCGTGGAAGTCGGCGGCCGCCCGGGCAAGATCGTCTAGACTTCGGGATAGGCGCGCAAAGTCCTAGCCTGTGGCAAGAGGAAACCGCCCGCAAATTTGCGGTCGATAGGTCCCGCAGAATCAACGATTTGTGGCTCCCACCCCGCGGGGAGCACGGTTTAGCCACGGACTGCTGCCCGGGCTGCGGCTCCCGCAGCATTCCCGTCATGCTAGAATCATCCCGTATTGCATTTCGTCTGGGGGGAGTGAAACATATGTCTCTGAGAACGGGTTCCGCGCTGTTTGTATTGGTGTGTCTGGCGTTCGCCGCTCCGGTTGTGGCGCAGGTCACCACCGCGGAGATGGTGGGCGCCGTCACCGACTCCAGCGGAGGCGTCGTCGCCGGCGCCAAGCTGACCCTCTCCAATCCCGACACCGGCTTCTCGCGCGAAGCGGCCACCGACTCCACCGGCAGCTACATCATGACCCTGCTCCCGCCCGGGTCGTACAGCCTGGCCGCCGAGGCCGCCGGTTTCCGCCGGATGGTGCAGAGCGGCATTGTGCTCCAGGTCAACCAGCGGGCCCGCGTCGACCTCACCCTCCAGGTCGGTCAGGTCACCGAGGTCGTCGAGGTTACCGCCGCCGCCGCCCTGCTAGAAAGCCAGTCTTCGTCGGTCGGCAACGTCATCAGCCAGCAGTTCGTCAGCGAGCTTCCCTTGAACGGCCGCAACTTCGTGCAGCTCGCCATCCTCACCCCGGGAGTGAACGGGACCGGATTCTCCGTGTCCGGAACCATTCAGAGCGGAGCCCGGCCCGACGACCGCCGCCCCGGCACCGAGATCTTTTCCAACGGCAACCGCGAAGGCTCCAACAACTTCCTCTATGACGGCGTCGACAACAACGAGCGCCTCATTCAGTTGATTGTGATCCGGCCGTCCATCGAATCGATTCGCGAGTTCAAGGTGCAGACCAACCTGTTCAGCGCCGACACCGGGCGCAACTCGGGGGCGATCGTCGACGTCGTCACCAAGTCCGGCACCAACTCGATTCACGGCAGCGCTTTCGAGTTTCTCCGCAACTCGGCCATGGACGCCCGCGGCTTCTTTAACGCCAAGGGCACCGCCTTCCCCTCGTTCCGGTTCAATCAGTACGGGGGCTCCCTGGGTGGTCCGGTCTATCTTCCCAAGGTGTACAACGGCCGCAACAAGACGTTCTTTTTCGTCGATTGGGAGGGCTACCGGAGAAATCAACTGCAAAGCTCCCTGCGTTCCGTAGCCACGCCCAAGATTCGCAACGGCGATTTCAGCGACGAGCAGCGGATTTACGATCCCCTCAGCCAGGTGGCCGACTCCACCAGCGCCACCGGTTTCCGCCGCTCGCAGTTCCTCAACAACATCATTCCCCGTACCCGCTGGGACGTGCCCACCGCCCGCCTCATGCAAGCCTTCCCGCTGCCCACCAGCGGCGGCCTGATCAACAACTACCTGTCCAACCTGAGCCTCACCCAGAACTGGGACCAGGGCGACGTCCGCGTGGACCACCAGTTCACTCCCAGCGACAACGTGTTCGCCCGCTGGTCCATCCAGCACACCACCACCACCGCGCCTTACACTTTCCCCGCCGCCAAGATCGACGGTCTCCCCAATCCGATTGGCGTGGGCAATGAGGATTCCTTCGCCGGCCCGGCGTTCAATCCCGTGCAGCATGCGGTCATCAGCTATACCAAAGTGATCACGCCCACGCTGGTCAACGACTTCCGGATCGGCTTCAACCGCTTCGTCCTCGACTACACCGGTGAAGGCTTCGAGGCCGGCGGCCCCAATCTCGGAAACCTGGTCGGCATCCCCAACGCCAACTCCCACCCCCTCCACACCCTGCTGCCCATCTTCAATCTGGGCACCTACACCGGACTCGGCCACTCGCGGTCGCTGCCCATCTTCCGCCGCAGCAATACCTTCCAGTACATCGACAATGCCACCTGGACCCGCGGCGCCCACACCCTGAAGGTCGGCGGCGACCTCCGCCGGCGCCAGATCACCGAGTACCAGACCAACCGCGGCAACGGCCGCTTCAACTTCGGACGCGGGTTTACCACCGAGATCGGCAGCGGCTCGAACACCGGCAACGAGCTGGCCAGCTTTCTGCTCGGCTACGCTTCCCTCATCGAGCAGGATTTCACCCTCGCCTGGGTCGGCGTGCGGGGTATCGAGGCCGGCCTCTATGTCGCCGACGACTGGCGGGTCAACCGGCGTCTGACCCTCAACCTCGGCCTGCGCTGGGACTACTACAGTCCCTTCAACGAGGTGGCCAACCGGATTGCCAACTTCGATGCGGACACCGCCACTGTCAAAGTCGCCGGCCTGGATGGCGTGGATTCCCGCGTGGGCATCAAGCGCGATCTGCGCAACTATGCGCCGCGATTCGGCTTCGCCTACCAGCTCGCCAGCCACACCGTCGTGCGCGGCGGCTTCGGGCTCTTCTACAACCCCAACGGCAACGGAGGCGTCTATCTCCGCCTCCAGCGCCACGTGCCCTTCGGCCCCATCTATAGCGTGACCAACCCCGACACCCAGATCGGCCGCCGGGTCAGCGACGGATTCCCGGCCCCGCCGGTAGTGGACCTCGCTTCCGCCAAGAATCCGGCCGGCGGCGTCATCGGCGTTTTCCCGGGCTACACCAGCTCCTATGCCGAGCAGTTCAATATCGGCGTCCAGCACGAAATCACGTCGCTGCAGTTGATCGTCAAGGGGTCGGTGGTCGGCAACGTCGGCCGCCGCCTGGGCACCACCATCGACCTCAACCAGCCCCTTCCCGGACCCGGAGCGGTGAATCCCCGCAGGGCCTTCTTCGGCGTGCGCCCCGCCTTGGCCGGCATCAGCTACGCCGTTTCCGACGGCTTGTCGAACTACTTCTCGGGCCAGCTCTCCGTCGAGAAGCGCATGAGCCACGGCGTGAATCTGCTATTCGGCTATACCTGGTCGCACGCCATCGACGATGTGGGCACGGAGTTCGGCGGCGGCACCGGCACGCCGCAGGATATCCGCAACCGGCGCGCCGACCGCGGCAACTCGGTCTACGACCTCCGGCACCGGGCGACCATCAGTTACACCTACCGGCTGCCCTTCGGCAAAGGCCGGCCCCTGCTGAACCAGGGCGGGGCGGCGAACCTCCTGCTCGGCGGCTGGCAAACCAACGGCATTGTCATTATGCAGACCGGCCTGCCCTTCACCGTGGCCTCGGCCGGCGCCAACACCGGCGGCGCCGGCGGCAGCCGGCCGGACTTCTTGCGGGACGCGACGCTCCCCTCCGGCCAGCGCTCCCTGGCCCGCTGGTTCGATACCTCCGCTTTCGCCGTCCCCGCCCTCTACGCCTTCGGCAACGTGGCCCGCGACAACCTGTTCGGTCCCGGCCGCTGGAACGTGGATATGTCGCTGTTCAAGGACTTCCCCATCCGCGAGCCGCTCCTCCTGCAGTTCCGCGCCGAGGCCTTCAACGTGTTCAACCACCCGCAGTTCGGCCAGCCCAACGCTACGGTCGGCACCTCGTCGGCCGGAACGATCACTTCGATCGTGGGCAACCCGCGCCAGATGCAGTTGGCCCTGCGGTTGCAGTTTTGACTTAGAACCGCACCTTCGCGCTGACCAGCATGGTGCGCCCGCCGGGGTCCGTCGTGTTCGTTCGGCAACCCCCGCCAGATGCAGTTGGCTCTACGCTTGCAGTTCTGATTTAGAACCGCACCTTCGCGCTGACCAGCATGGTGCGCCCGCCGGGGTCCGTCGTGTTCGTGCCGAAGTTGGCGGCGCTCATGACGGCGTTGGGGTTGCCGAAATTGCGGTGGTTCCACATGTTGATCCAGTCGCTGCGGAGCTGCAGCTTCCAGCTCTCGTGGAGCGGGATGATCTTTTGCAGGCTGAAGTTCCACAGCGTGAGGTACTGGCCCCGGAAGGTATTCTTGCCGAGGTTCCCGCCGCCGAACATACTGTTCCCCAGGGGCAGGCCGTCCGTAGTGAGCGGGCTCACGACGATGCCGGTGCCGTTGATCGGGGTAGTGAACGTGCGCAGGTTGCCAAAATACGGATCCGGCCGGAAGACCCCGCCGGGGTTGTAGTTGGGACGGAACGGCCCGGTGGTGCCGCTGCCGCCGGAGTCGACGCCGGTCCGGATGGTGAAAGGCTGGCCGGACTGCCACTCCGAAGAGCCCGTAACCATCCAGCCGCCCAGGACGTGTTTGACCAATGCATTGGCCCGGGCGAACCGGATCTCGTAGCTGTAGTGCGCTACAAAGCGGTGGGGCCGGTCGAACACCGACCGCGACCAGTCGAGTTTGTAGTTGAAGTAGTCCTGGGGCACCTGGGAAGACGAGTTGGTGATGTCGGCGACGCCGAGCGACTCGTCGTTGTCGGACAGGTTGGCGCTCCACGTATAGTTGGCACCCAGCACCAGGCCGCGCGAGAACTTGCGGTCGTAGCGCACGAACAGGGCGTTGTAGCTGCCGAGGGCGGTCGACTCGATCGACGTCCGCGCTCCCCACAGCGGGTTCAGCCGGCGGGCCTGCAAGCCCGGGATGGCGTTCGGGTTTCGGCCGGCCACCACCAGGTCGGCCTGCTGGCGGGTCAGCAGGCCCGGGTTGGTCTGGCCCTGCCGGATCGCATGGTAGGCGCGCGCGCCGCTGTAGCCGATCTCAAAAACGTTGAACTCCTTGAACTGCCGCTGGATGGTGAAGTTGTAGAAGTGGGTGGTGGGACGCTGCAGATCGGTGGGGGAGTTGACGAAGCTGGCCAGCGGGTTGAACGGGGGCGCCGTAGCCTGTTTGGGGGCCAGGCGCGGGAACAGGTTGATGGTGTCGGGCTGGCTGGTGAGCTGGGTGACCACGCGCGGGTAGTTGCTGGCGTTGACCGTGAGAATGTTGTAGAAAAGCACGTCGTACGCCATGCCGTAGCCGCCGCGGAAGACCGTTTGGCCATCGCCCAGGAGCCGGTGCAGCAGGCCGCTCTTGGGGCCGGGGCTCCAGGCCACGCCGCCGCGCGGCGCCCAGTTGTTCTTGTCCGGCCCCGTGGGAAGCGGCACGCCCGCGGCGGCGACCTGGGCATTGGCCGCGCCGAAGAAGCCGAACGGCACGCCGGAATACTCGTAGCGCATACCGAGGTTGAGGGTCAGATCCTTGGTGACCTTGATGTCGTCCTGGAAAAAGTAGTTTTGATCGGTTTGGCGCGCGTCGAAAGTGGACTCGTTCACCGCCTGGTTCAGGCTGAAAGCGCGGTTGTTGAGGAAGTCGGACAGACTGTTGAAGGCCCACGAACCCTTGGAGTCGAAGCCGGACCGGTTGAACAGACGGTTGCGGCGGAGGTCCGTGCCGAACTTGAGGGAGTGCCGGCCGGCGAGGTAGGTGGCCACGTCCTGCCACTGGAACAGGTTGGAGACCCGGCCTTGCGGAAAGTTGGTGAGTCCCCCGATGGTGAAGTTGCTGGTGATGGTGACGGTCGGGCGCGAGTCGTTCTCCGGGAAGTCCAGGTTGCGCCGGGTGTAGGCGAAGCGGAATTCGTTGACCAACCGCGGAGTAATGGAACGGGTATGGCTGAGGGCGTGGTTCTGCCCATAGATGGTCTGGGCGCCGGAGAAGCGGTTGCCGAACTGGAGATTGCTGATCACATCGGGCTGGTCCCGCTTGTCGAGCTGGGTGCGGTAGGTGATGGAGTTCCGATCGCTGAGCCGGTAGTCGATGCGGTGCTGCTCAAACCAGAAGTTGGAGGGGTTGGCCAGCGGGATGCGGCCGGTGCCCACCTGGACGGGCACCCCGTTGACGCTGACATCGGTGATGTTCTGGTAGCTGGAAACCTGCCCATGCACGTTGGGCAGGAAGTTCAGGGCGTCGAGGACGGCCTGGCGGCTCTCCCGGGACTGTCCCGCGCCGAGCGGGACGCCGGAGAGCGCGGCGTAGCCGGTGGGGGTGGGGATGGTGAAGGAGGAGGCGTTACGGGCGTCGGGGGCCTCCCGGCGGCGGTTGGTCTCGATCAGGCCGAAGAAGAACATGCGGTCGCGCAGGATGGGGCCGCCGATGTCGGCGCCGGCCTGGTTGTGCACAAAGCGCGGGGTTTCTTTCACGTTGGCGCGCTTGTTGAGCAGGCTGACCGGCTCCATCCAGTTGGCCCGGTAGTAGTCGAACATTTCGCCATGAAAAGCGTTGCTCCCGCTGCGGGTGATGATCGATACCTGGGCGCCGGAGTTGCGGCCGAACTCGGCCGAATAGGCGGCGGTCTGCACCTGGAACTCGGCCACCGCTTCCGGGATGATGCGGTTGTTGGTGAGGGTCACGCTGAGGTCGTTGTTGTCGACCCCGTCGATCAGGAAGTTGTTGTTGCGGGCGCGCTGCCCGTTGGCCGCGAACTCGGTGGACCCCGGGGCCCGCGTCACGGTGGGCGCCATGAGAGCCAGGCGGGTCACGTCCCGGGTGGCCCCGGTGAGCGGCGCGTTCTC
>JBGOUV010000385.1:0-6592 GCA_041477815.1 Terriglobia bacterium
AACGGCGCTCTCCCGCTCTACTTCAGCCGCCCGTTGTCGCGATCGGAGTACGTCCTGGCCCGTATGTTGGTTCTGGTAGGCATCCTCTCGCCCGTCACCTGGATCCCCGGCGTTCTGCTGTTCCTCATGCAATCCGGCATGGCCGGCTGGACCTGGTCCACGGATAACTGGGAACTCGGCGTCGGCGTCTTCTTCGGCTTCCTGCTCTGGATTCTTTTTGTCAGCCTGGTGGCCCTGGCCAGCTCGGCCTTCGTCAAGTGGCGTATCGTCGCCGGCGCCCTGGTGCTGGGAGTCTTTTTTGTCCTGGCCGGGGCGGCCGAACTGGCCAACCACGTCCTGCGCGTGGAATGGGCCGGGGTCTTTAACCCGGCGCGCGCCATGAATCAAATCTGGCGCTGGATGCTCCGCGCCGAAGCGAATCCCGGACCGGGCGCCTTCGAATGCCTGGTAGTGGTCGGGCTGATGGCCGGCCTCCTGCTGCTCGTCCTCGAGCGCAAGCTCCGCCCCGTGGAGGTGGTCTCGTGACCCCTCCCGAAATCGTTTTCCACGAAGTCTCGAAGTTTTACGGCGAGGTGCTCGGCGTGAACGGCGTATCCTTTCGCATTCCGCCCGGCATCACCAGCCTGGTCGGACCCAACGGCTCGGGCAAGACCACCCTCATGAACCTCATGGCCGGGCTCATTCATCCCGACCGCGGCGACATCACCGTGCGCGGTCTCTCCCCACGCGACCCGGAGCATCTCATGCGCATCACCGGGTACGCCACCCAGTATGACTCGGCCCCGCGCGGCACCACCGGCTACGATTTTGTCTCGACGGGTCTGCTTCTGGCCGGCTACTCCACTACCGAAACCGCCGAGCGCGCCTGGAAGGCCCTGGAGCGCCTCAGCATGACCGAGGCCGCGCACCGCAAGGTGGCTGCTTATTCCAAAGGCATGCGCCAGCGCGTCCGCCTGGCCCAGGCCATCGCCCGCGACCCCGAAGTGCTGGTCCTCGACGAGCCCCTCAACGGCCTCGACCCGCTGGTGCGCGCCGAAACCATCGCCATGTTCCGGGAGTTCGCCTCCCAGGGCCGCCACGTGGTCCTCTCCAGCCACGTACTCCAGGAAGTCGATGTCATCTCCGATCAAGTGATCCTGATCGCCAACGGCGCCATCATCGCCGAAGGCGAGATCCGGGGCGTCCGCGACGAAATCCGCGAACATCCCAGCCAATTCGTCATCCGCTGCCGGGACGCCTCCCGCATCGCCTCCCTGCTGTTCGAGCAGGATCACATCACGCAGATCAAGATCCACGAGGACCGCCTCGGCCTGCTGGTGATGACCCGCAACCGCCGCGAATTCTCGCGCGCCCTGACCCGCATCTCCCTGGCCGGCCAGACCATCGAAAGCGTGGTGGCCGCCGACGAAAACGTGGACGCTCTCTACGAATACCTGATCGGAGGCGGCCGATGAACCTCCTGCGGCAGGTGTGGCTGATCGCGCGCCTGCAGTTGGGCCGCGTCTTCTTCTCCAGGCGCAGCTTCTGGATTTACCTTCTGGCGTTGTTCCCCACGGTGATTTTTCTTGTCCATGGTATTGACACGAAGCTCCGTCGCCAACGCTGGTCTTCCCGGATGACCTCCCCGGCCGCGCTCGAATCCATTCGCGAGGGCGACACCGACGAGGAGGTGCTAAACCGCGCAGGCCGGCCCATCAACGATGAGACCTATGACCGCGAGTGGCGCCGCGGCGCCAAAAAAAGAGGCCGGCCAATCATGTACCGCTACATGATGTATTTCGACGGCAGCCGCCGCTGGGACCTGAACTTCGAAGCCGGCCTCCTGCAAAACAAGCGCTCCCTCGCACTCGTGAACTTTGAAGAGGAGCGACAGGTGTTTGCGGCGATCTTCCAATACTTCTACTTGCGCCTGGCGATCTTCTTCGGCTGCCTGGGAATCTTCATGAACCTGTTTCGCGGCGAGATGCTGGATAAGACGCTGCACTTCTGGTTTCTGGTTCCCGCCCGCCGCGAGGTGTTGCTGGCCGGCAAATACCTGGCCGGCCTGATCGCGGCCGTGCTCATCTTCGCCCTGGGCGCCTCTCTCTGCTTTGGGGTCATACTTTGGCTGCAGGATCCCGTGCCGCGGGAAGCCTTCTGGCGCGATCAAGGCGCTTCCCATCTTTTCTGGTACGCGGCATCGGCCGCGCTGGGTTGCATCGGATACGGCAGCGTTTTCCTGGCGGCGGGCCTGCTGCTCCGGAATCCGATCATCCCCGCCATCGTGATCCTGCTCTGGGAAAGCATCAACGGGCTGCTGCCGGCGATGCTGCAGAAGCTGAGTATTCTCTATTACGTGCAATCGCTCTGCCCCGTCCCCGCCCCCACCCCTTCCGACGCACCGCTACTGGTCCGGCTCTTGATGGCCCCCGCCGAGCCCCCGTCCGCCACACTCGCGGTGCTGGGACTGTTGGGGGTGACGGCCCTGGTCCTCTGGGCCGCCTCGCGGGCCGTACGCCGGCTCGAAATCAACTACGGAACCGACTGACTCCGTTACTTGGCCCCTATCGCCTGCACGATTCGGACTCGAAAAGGCTCGTGGTTGGAAAACGTTCCGGCGAAGCGAACGTATCTCACCTCCACCGGAGAAAACACGTCGGTCTTCACGCCGCGCCAGGGGCCATGGCGGCGGTCCGCCAGCGGGATCCAGCGTTCTCCGTCCGCGGATCCCTCCACCACGTAGTGCGCATAGGGCGCCGGCTTGCGATGCCAGTCGGGATTCGCAAAATCGATGAACTCGGGCAACTCGTAGCGTAGAGCGCCGATCCGCACCGGCCGGTCCCACTCGAGGACCGTCGCCTCGCGCTGGCGGGGGACAGGCAGTTTCGTCTCGCCCTCCAGGGCCGTGGCGCCGTCGAGCAGGTAGTGCAGCGTGCGGCGGTACAACTCCCGGAAGAGCGTATGCTGGCGTCCTTGCAGGATATTGGGGAAATTCTCCCCGCAAACCATGGCCAGGCGCTCATTCTTGTGCACGGCGAGTCCTATCCGGTGGAGGGGCGTCGGATCGTAGGCGTCGATCCCGAACTCCCGTTCCTCGGGGGCCGCGCGATCCGAGCGGATGAGGATGTCCCACGCCTGCGGCTCGTAGGCGAAGTCCACCTCGCCGCCCCACGGCCCGGGTACTTCGTCTCCGAGCTTGAGATGCAAACCCCGCAGGATGGGGTGGACGGTATTGGCGATCACCGCCTTGCTGCCGGGAATCCAGTAGCCCACGCTGGTGTGAAACGGGTTGAGGTAGTCGATCGCGTCTCCGGGCGTGGGATGGAGGATCGGGGTGTCCGCAGGGGCGTCGGGAGAAAGCAGTTGCGGACCGCGGAAATTGCTGGGTTGATCGCTCCAGTGGGTCCAGATGTGGCCGGTCTGCCAGAGGTAGCGCGGCTCTTCGAGACTGGGCAGGTACTCCACCCGCACCGCAAACGAGTCCCCGCCGTGAATCAGCACCCCGCCGCCGCGCCCCAGGTATTCCGAGAAGCGCCGATAGCTCTCCGCGGTGGTGAACTCGCAATGGTTGCCGATGAGCGCCAGCTTGTAATCCGCCAGGCGCACCCGCCCCCGCGCTATGTCGTGCTGCGTGGCGAACTCGATTCCGAAACCGTCCTGCTGCGACAGCTCGTCGAGATAGCGCAGATGATGGATGTCGTTGTAGCGCTCGTACAGACTGTAGAAGAAATTGTTCAGCCGGCGCTGGCGGCTGCTCATTACGGTGGGCGCGTACCCCACGCTGCCGTCGTAGCCGGTCCGCCAGCCGTGATAATCGTGGCTCCCGTTGGTCGAGTAGGCCCACCAGGCGTCCGTCGGCGCCACGAACAGGACCGGAGCCTGGGCGCGCCGGGGGCGGACGATTACGTTGGCCAGTTTCCGGTTCAGGTCGTTCACCGCCGGATCGACCTTCTCGCCAGCCGGGACGACGATCAGTCGGAGAAGGCTGGAGCGCCATTCGCCGACCGGCACGGCCACGTTCGTAACCGGCAGCTCGTACGCAAAGGGCAGGCGCGCCAGGACCCGCGGCCGGAGGTCGTCGATCAGGACCAGCTCCATTTTCCGGCCTCGGTCGGCGGGTGCTGGAATCACCGTCACGATTTGCTGTTCTCCCGGCTGCCAGCTCAGATCGCGCGGGGCGAGGATCGGGAAGAAGTTGGCGGGGATATCCGGATCGCTGCGGCTCCGCAACTGGTACCACTCGGCCCACCAGAAGCGCTGGTCTTGCGGGCGATAGGCAAACAGGGTGATCTCCAGCTTGGGATGGCCCGTCGTAGTCACCAGTTGCAGGGTCGAGGCGTTCGTAAAGCGGGAGTGTCCCCGCCGCGCGTTCCGGGAGGGTTCCGCGCCGTCCAGCTCCGCGCCGACCGCGAGATTGGCCTCCCGGTTATAGAACAGGGACCCCCAGTTGGTGAAGTGATTGTCGGGGACCTTGCCGTTCGGCAGATAGAGCGGCTGGCCCTGCAAGGCCCCGGTATCGAACGTCATGGATTCGTTGTAGGCGGCCGGAAATCTCCAGTCGAATCGGACCTGCTCGCCGCGCAGCTCCGAGTCGGGCGCCGGCCGAAGGCGGTAGAGATCGATGCCGGCCTGGCGCTCGTAGCGCAGCTCGAACCGGAGCGGGATTCCGGCGACGGTCACGCGCGCGAGGTTCGGCTGGGCGGTCCGCTCGACGTCGAGCTCCCGGCTGGCGATGGTCAGGGAGAAGCCGGGCGCGAGTGGGCTCAACAGGGGCTGCTCGCCCGGGGAGGCCGTCCCAAAGGCGCGCTCCAGGAAGTTCCGCGGCGACTGGGCGGGGAGGCCCGTCGCCAGCACCAAGCTGAGGAGAAGAGTGACCAATGCACGCGCGATGCTTTCCACCATGTACCCTGCCGCGACGATCATAGCACCCCAGGGTTGGTGGGTGTTTACGCCGGATCACTGCTGTCCAAATTAGCTGACGGCGCGGATTTCCCGCTGTTGAAGACGCGGGACATAGCTCATCACGAAGCAGGTTGGTTCAGGTGCAACAACCTCAAAGAAGCAGTCTTCGCAGGAGGTACCCGAAATTCCGGGGCGAAGGTACATGAAGGTCAAGGAGAATTTGCCAGGGTACTCAACTGTTTGTCCTGGCTGGCCGGGCTGGCAGGACACAAGGCAGCTTCGGCGGCGTGCATCCCGAGACGTTCTTACCGATCCCTCACTCGCGGACCGAATCTGCGACTATATGCGGTGTGCCGCTTGTAGCAGGTCACTTAACTTGAAAAGGTGCGCTGTATACCGTCGAACTGCCTTGAACCGTGAAGTTCAGGTTGTACGTACCTGTGCTTAGGCCCTTGGTGCTGAGGTTGAATATATAGCCGCCTGTGGTTCCAAGTGTGGCATCATAGCGGAAATCATTGTCTGGATTGGCATTGCCCGAGTCCTGAACGGTACCTGAGATGCTCGTTGACGCCAAGGAGATGCTGACTGCATGGACAACGAGGGCGGACGAGGACAAGTTCGCTCCGGAGACACTGCATAATTGCAGCTTGATCGGAATTGTGCTTCCACTGTGAGCTGCCTTTGTGGGATCGTAGAGCAAGCAGACGTTGTAGGCCGGAGCTGCCAAAAAACCGTGGTATTGGCCGCTACTGTCCGAGTATGCCCCCACGATCTGCCCGAGGTTGTTGATCCCATAAGCAGCGGTATTAATTGCACCCGGATAGTCGATAGTGCTGAAGTTGCCCCCGCTCAGCAGAAAACCGTGATACTGCGATGAAGAGTCGATATAGTACCCGACGATCTGCCCGCTGTTGTTGATTCCATAAGGAGCGGTACCAACCGCGCCAGGATAGTTGATAGTGCTGAAGTTGCCCCCGCTCAGCAGAAAACCGGAAAAGGATGAGGGAGGGAAGTAAAACCCCACGATCTGCCCGCCGTCATTAATTCCAAAGGGAACCGTAGAGTCGACTGTTATTGGGTAGCCGGGATAGTTGAAATCGCTGAAGTTGCCCCCGCTCAGCAGAAATCCGTGTGAATCGGCACTTCCCACAATCTGCCCAAGGTTGTTGATCCCGTTGAGAGAGGTTGCCGTATAACCTGGATGGTCTATGGTGGTGAAGCTACCCGTGCTCAGCAGAAAACCGTGATTACACGCATAACAAGACCAGTAACTTCCTGCGATCTGCCCGCTGTTGGTGATGCCATAAGGGAACGTGCCAACTGCGCCTGGATAGTCGATAGTGATGAGGTTGCCCCCGCTCAGCAGAAAACCGTGATACTGCGAGTCGACGTAGGATCCGACGATCTGCCCGCCGTCATTAATCCCCTGGGGGTAAATCGATTGGTTTGCAGCAGGAGGATCGATCGTCGTGAAAGTATAAGACGTCGCAGCTTTCCCCACCGAAGGGGCACACAACATCAGAACCAGGGTTACCTGTGAGCAAATCGTAGCGCGATGAAGCAGCATTTCATACCTCCTGCAGCGACTTCGTAGACCGCACGTCAGCGGCTAAACCCGGTATTTCCGTTTTGACTTCCCAGTCGGCTCAGTATACACCCGATCGCGTCTGGGCGGACAGTTGAAGCCCGGCTTTTTTCCCGGCAGCCTCTG
>JBGOUV010000128.1:0-15957 GCA_041477815.1 Terriglobia bacterium
CAGGCCGACCTTGAGGAAGCTGCGTCGGCCTGGCTGGTGGGTCACGGCGAGAGCCTCCTGCGGGCTGGAGTCGGGTCAAGAGCTGCCGACGACACCTGAGCCGCTGACTGGCGCGACGCCCCCGATGATGGCGTAGCGGGTCCGTTCAGCGGATTGAACGGCTCGCTGCGCATCTTAGCTACGCCACGGCGCCACAACACTTCTCCGGTCTGGGCGTCCAGGGCCAGCACCAGGCGCTGATCCCCTTCGTGCGCTGTGAGGAACACTCGTTTGCCCGCCACGATAGGGGACGACGTCCCGGAAGGAACCTTCGCCTTCCAGGCCATATTCCGGCCCGGCCCGAACTCCACGGGAAGGCTGGAGCCGTCCGCTACACCGGCGCCGTTGGGTCCGCGAAACCGGGGCCAATCGGCTCCGCTGAGAATTGTCACCCCGAGTATGACCGCAGCTAGTCGCATCATCTTCTTGGACGGCTCAGTCGGCCGTTGGAAAGCGCCCGCCGCACCGTCACCGCCCCGGCGTGATCACCATGTTGCGGAATTGTACCCGCCCGTGGTCCCCCTGGAGCATGATCGGCCCGGGATCGTTTTCCCGGCTGTCCAGCGCGGCTCCCGTGATCCCCGGGATCTCTTCGCCGTTAATGATGGTGGCGCCGTTCAACATCACCGTGACCCGGAAGCCCACCAGCGTGATGTCGAACGCCTGCCACTCCCCGGCCGGCTTAGCGGCCTTCCTGGTGGGTGTCAGGAAGCCATACAGACCTCCTACCCCGTGACTGTCCAACTCGCGCGGCCCCTGGTCGGCGATCTGCACTTCGTACCGCCCGCGCAGGTAGATTCCGCTATTGCTTTTCTCGTCGAGGTTGTACTCGACATGCAGTTTGAAATCCCGGAACTTCTGCTCGGTCAGGAGGTCCGGACAAGGCGGCTTGTTCACCAGGACGCCGCCCTCCACCATCCAACACTCCTTACCCTCGGGCTTCCGAAATGCCCAACCGGCCAGATCCTTCCCATTGAACAGCGTCACCGGCTTTCCCCACCGGGGCTCCTTGTTCGACGCCGGCGGCCGGACCACCCGTACCCCCACCCACTTCACCTGGTTCCCCTGCCGGTCGGTCGCCGTGCCTTCGAGCTTTCCCCCTGCCAGCCGCCCCTTATAAGACTCGAACTCGATCTCCTCCCCCGCGACCTTCACCTCCACCGGGTGGACGCTCCCGCTGCGCCCTACCATCCTTGCCGCGTACTTCCCGTCGGTCTTGGTCACCTCCAGCCACGACGCGTACTCCCCGCTCGCCGCCGTCACCGTGAGGTCCCACCGTCCCAGCAGCCCGTCGCCGGGTGCGGCCGCCAGCGCCGTCCCGATAATTGTGAAAAGAGTGAGAAGATGTCGCACAGGTCGATTATAATCGATCCATCAGGGGGTTTGACTATGTTGCGTGTTGCCTTGCTGGTCCTTTTGGCTGCTGGAGTCATGGTGGCTCAAACCACTTTCGCGTCGATTACCGGGACGGTCACCGACCCCAATGGCGCGGTCGTGCCCGGCACCGCCATCGAGGCCACCCAGATCGGTAGCAACTATCTATACACGGCCCAGTCCAACGACGCCGGCGTTTACACGCTCTCCCAGCTCCGCGAGGGTGAGTACACGCTGCGCGCCAAGGCCTCCGGCTTCCAGGAGTTCGTCGCCCAGGACATCCGGCTGGTCGCCCGCGACCAGCGCCGCATCGACGTGCAGCTTCGCGTGGGCTCGGTGGAGACCGTGGTCGAGGTCACCAGCGGCGCCACCCTGATCGAAACCGAAACCGCCCGCATCGGGGACTCCAAGGCCGCCACCACCCTCGCCTCCTTGCCCCTCAACACGCGCTCGCTCTATAACTTCCTGGCCCTTTCGCCCGGCGTGGTGGGGGCCGGCGGCGGACAGGCCACCCGCCGGTTCGCCGGCAGCCGCGTGAACCAGTCCGAGCAGTCCATCGACGGCATCACTGTCTCCAACGGCTATGACGGCACCCAGATCAGCCCCCTGGTCGGCTACATCGGCAGCTTCGAAGAGGTCCGCGTGGACATGGCCAACAATACCGCCGACATCGGCGCGGTCGGCCAGGTTACGGTCATCTCGAAATCCGGCAGCAACCAGCTCCACGGGATGGTGGGAGACTACTACTCGACGCCCTGGTTCCGCGCCCGCGATCCGTTCGCTCCCCGCCGCGGCACCGGCGTCAATCACGCACCCGGTGGCCAGGTGGGCGGCCCCGTGGTCATTCCCCATCTGTACAACGGCCGCAACCGCACCTTCTTCTTTTATTCTTTTGAAACCTCCCGCGGGAGCAACGTCAACCAGCTTCTGAACCCCACTGTCCCGCTGCCCGCGTGGCGGGAGGGGGACTTCTCCCTGCTCGCGCCCCGCACCGTAGTGCGCGACCCGGCGTCCGGCACCGCCTACCCCAACAACCGGATTCCCGCCTCCCTCATCAATACCGTCTCGCGCAAAATCCAGGACCGCTTCTATCCGCTCCCCAACTTCGGCGATCCCACGCTTCTGACCAGCCAGAACTATCGCGAGCAGGCGATCCGCCCGTTCGACCCCAACACCTACTACACCGCCCGGGGCGACCACCGCTTCTCCGACAAGTCCTTCCTCTTCGGCCGCTGGACCTGGAACCGTGCCTTCAGCCGCGCCTTCGAAGGGAATCTGCCCGCCATCGGCCGCCGCTGGCAAACGCGCGACACCCGCGCCCTCAATGTTTCCTATACCTACAACTTTCGCCCCACCCTGGTGATCGAGTCCCGCTTCGGCATTACCTACAACGATAACCCGCTGCACGGTCCCATCCTGGGCAAGCAGCTCGTCAGTGACCTGGGCCTGGTCGGCCTGCCCGACGGCCTGCCGGACATCAACGGCATCCTCAAGCTCACCTTTTCCAGCGGCGGCGTCACCGGGCTTACGCAATCGGATTGGCGTCATCCCGGCTTCAAAAACTACGTCCAGCAATACCAGGAGCACGTCAACTGGTTCCACGGACGCCACAGCCTGAAGAGCGGCGTGATCTTCACCCGCGTGCGGTTCCAGGACAACGCGGCCCCGGCCGCCCTGTTCGGAAGCGTCACTTTCTCCGAGCGCTTCAGCGGTCACGCCTATGGCGACTTCCTGCTGGGCATCCCCACCAGCGCGCAGCGGGCTTTCCCCAGCATCGAGATCAGCCGCCTGCGCTGGGCCTCCGACTGGTTCATCACCGACGACTTCAAGATCACCCCGCGCCTGACCCTGAACATCGGCGCGCGCTACGAGTACCATCCCGGCTACTCCGAGGCGCTCGGCCAGCAGTCGGTCTTCGACATCGGCAGCGGCAAGATCGTCGTTCCCGACGGCGCGCTGGGCCGCGTCAGCCCGCTGCTGCCGCGCGGCTACGTGGACGTGGTCGAGGCCAGCAAGGTCGGCCTGCCCGGCGCGACCCTGATGCGCGCCGACCGCAACAACCTCGCCCCCCGCCTCGGCCTCGCCTGGCGGCCCTGGGGTCCCAACACCGTGTTCCGCGCCGGTTACGGCTTCTTCTACGATGTGGTGCCGCGCGCGGTCGGCGCCGGAGGCTCTCCTTTCGTCATCAGCGAGCCCACCTTCACCAACCCGACCACCAACCCCACCGTCATCTTCCCGCGCGTGTTTCCCGCGGCTGTCGCCGGACCCACCACGGTGGGGCTGCCCGCCGCCGTTCGGGCCGACCTGCGCGATCCCTACAGCATGCAGTACAACTTCACCATCGAGCACCAGCACTGGCATACCGGCTTCCGCGCCTCCTACATCGGCACCAATACCCGGCAGGGACAGTGGGGCTACAACATCAACCAGCCCCTTCCCGATACGCGGCTGTACGTCGATAAGGGCCGCCTGTTCCCCAACTACCCCGCCATCACCTACGTCACCAACGGCTCCGGGCACCAGTACCACAGCGTCACCCTGGAGATCCAGCGCCAGATGTTCCACGGTCTCTACTACCAGTTCTCCTACACTCTGGCTCGGGACATCAGCGACCTCGACCGCGGCGTCTCCACCGAAAACGCCTACGACCGCCACCGCGAGCGCTCGGTTTCGCTGGACATCCCCACCCACCGCCCCACCGCCAACTTCATCTACGAGCTGCCGTTCGGCAAGTCCGGCGGACGCGCCCTGCGTACCGTGGCCGGCGGCTGGGAGCTCAGTGGCGTTTACAGTTTCTACTCGGGCCAGTTCCTCACCCCGCTGTGGACCGGCGTCGACCCCACCGGCACCGCCTTCACCGGCAGCCGTACCCCGGCCCAGGTCACCATCCGGCCCAACCATCTCCGCGATGCCAACCTGCCCACGGACCAGCGCGCCACCAACCGCTGGTTCGACCCGGCGGCTTTCGCCGCGCCGACTCCCGGCTTCTACGGCAGCGCTGCCAAGGGTGTGATCAAGAGTCCGGGCTCGGCCGTGTGGAACTTGGGCCTGGCCAAGTACTTCCCCCTGGCCGAGCGCGTCCGGTTGCGGTGGGAACTGTCGGCCACCAACATCATGAATCACCCGAACTACGCCAACCCCGAGATCAACATCTCGAACGCCGCGCAGGTCGGCGTGATCAGCGGCGTCGGCGACGTCTCGGTGCTCGACCCCTCCGGTCCCCGGGCGTTCCGGACGGGGATCCAGTTGGAATGGTAATGTGAAAGCGGGCATCCCGTGACCGAGCGCAGCGGCGTCGATCCGAGGGTTTGTAGCGGCAAGCCGGTGATCCGCGGCGCCCGAATTCTGGTGCGCCACATCCTCGGAATGGTCGCCGGCGGCTACCCTGTCGACCGCATCGTCGAGTCTTACCCGGAGTTGACTCGCGACGATGTACAGGTGGCCCTGGAGTAAGCTGCCACGGTTATAGACGAAGAGCAAGTCATCGCTTGTGGCTGACCCGCGCGTACTCTCGGACCAAAGCGTACCTTGGCAGGTTGCGGACTGGTTGCGACACTTGCGCCACTCCTGGTCGATCTTTCATGCCTCCGAGGTTGGCTTGGCCGCAAAGCACGACGCCAAGTTGTTGGCTTGGGCACAGCAGCGCAAGGCCGTGGTTGTCACCTTTGAGAGGACTTTGCGGATCCGCGGATGTTCCCGGTCGGCACGCACTGCGGGGTGGTCCGGCTGCGAGTGTGGCCGACAACGTTAGAAGAAACGCAAGCGGCACTGGAACGGCTTCTGAGCACTGTTCCCGATGAGGACTGGTTGGGCGGTCTTATGATCGTGGGCGCACGCCACATCCGTGGGAGAAGAGGGAGTTCTCGGTAGCAGATAGCAGAAAGAAGAGGATCTTAGGGAGGCCAAAACGGAAGTCCCGGTTCAAAACAGGCTGCTGATTCTAGCGGGCGTCTTCGTGATTGTGTGGGCGATCGTGCGCGCCCTGGTGCAATCCATCACGATCGATGAAGCCTTTACATACACTTTCTATGCCGCCAGGCCGATCCACGTGGTGTTTGATCCCGGTAGCACGAATCATCTTCTGAATTCCTTGTTGATGTGGTTCACAACACGTGCATTCGGCACCTCCAATATCACTGTCAGGATGCCTGCCCTGCTGGGCGCTGTGCTCTATGTGAGTGTCTGCTATTTTCTGTGCAAGAGCATTACAGGTAAGTTCAGTCTCCGGCTGCCACTTTTCATTTGTTTGACCTGTAATCCTTTCATTCTTGACTATATGGCGGCCGCGCGCGGCTATAGCCTGGCGAACGCATTCCTTCTGGCGGCGGTCGCGGTTCCGGTGTGGCATCGCGTGAGGGGCTGGCCTTCGCTCCCCGCGTCCTGCGCGTGGGCCTCGGTAGCGCTGGGGTTTTCGTTTACCTCTAACGTATCATTTGCCTTCGTAGACGGGGCGGCGTTTCTCGCCATATTGACATGGGCGAGCTGGCGGCGCGAAGGGCAATCCGTTTGGCGCATCGCCGGATTCTGCGCCCTGCCCGGACTTGCCGTCGCGGTCCTGTTCTGCGGCTATGCTGTGCTGCACTGGGAAAGGGCCGACCTGTATTGGGGTGCGCACTCGCTCAAAGAAATGAGGCAGAGCCTTGTCGAATCTTCTTTCTATCAACTGGCCCCGCAAATCCGAGGGTCGTTCTACAAGGTGTTAAGGTTTTTGCAGCCGCGGCTGTTGCCTGTTCTTGGACTTCTCTCTGCCTTCCAGCTCGCGGTAGTCGGATTCGACGGTTCCTGGCGTCGCGATGCCCGCGCCCGATGGCTGGCAGGTCTGGCGGCGGCTCTCCTCGGCATCGTGACGCTATCGGTGACCCTAAGCTGGCTCGCATTCCGTTTCGACGATTTACCTTTGCCGCTGGGCCGTACAGGAATCTATTTCGTGCCCCTATGTACTCTGCTGGCGGGGATCATCGCAGCACTGCCGCCCGCAAAATACCCGGTCTCGCGGTGGCTCAGCCGCGGCATCACCGCGGTGTTGATTTGCCTGGCCTGCTACTTTCTGCTGTGCCTGCGCCTGTCCTATTTCAGGGAATATCGCGTAGATGCGGACGTAAAGGAAGTGTATTCCGTGCTGGCGCGGATCCATCATACTTACGGCGTCAGCGATGTCAATGCCACGGGGTTGTACGTCGCTCCGCTGAACTATTATGCCGACTTATCGAAGCGGGAGAAGTTCCCTGAGTTTAAGCAGGAAAATCCCGAGCTGTCTGCGGGCAGATTCGTTTATGTCATCGATGCAGTGGCCTGGCGGGACTTCATTGAGAAAGAGAAGTTAGTGGTCGTTTACCGGGGCAAATTCTCCGAAGTCGTCGTCGCAGTCAGATCCGATGGGCCAATTCCCCCGGCTATGATTGAACCCTGAGTGAGCGTCCAAGCCGGAACCCCGCGTGACCGCCCTGGAGAAGCCCGACTTCAACGAGTCGGGCATTTGCCCCCGAATTAGCTCTATAGATCGGATTCTACGAAACATTTGAGCCTCGCCGCAAACTTGAAACTACAAGAAGCTCCTGTTGCGATGCAGGGTGTTCCCCCCTAATCTGAACCCGCCCGAACAGACATACTCCTGCGACGAGCTTCTTGCGGCGCGGTGGTCAGCCGCTTGGTAAGATGGACCCAAATGCGCGCTCTGTGCTTCCTCCTGGCCCTTCCCCTCGCCGCCGGCCTGCGCTCCGATATCGAGTTCGCCCAGGTCGGCGACGTCCACCTCACCCTGGACGCCTGGGTCCCCGACGGCGCGGGTCCCTTCGCCGCCGTCATCGTGGTCCACGGCGGCGGCTTCGTCAATGGCGACAAGCAGACCTACGTCCAGCCGCTGTTCGAACCCCTCACCAAGGGCGGCTTCGCCTGGTTCACCATCAACTACCGCCTGGCCCCCCAGTACCGCTTTCCCGCCGCCGTGGAAGACGTAGAGCGCGCCGTGGTCTGGCTCCACGCCCACGCCCAGGAGTACAAGGTAGACCCCCACCGCATCGCCCTGCTGGGGGAATCGGCCGGAGGCCACCTGGTCTCCTATGTCGGGGCCAGGCACAAACCGGCCGCCCGCATCGCCGCCGTGGTCTCTTTCTACGGCCCCCACGACTTCGAGGCCCGCGCCACCGGGCGGGGCGCTTTATCGGACTCCGAGAAGGCCTTCGTCGGCGTCTCCGACACGTCCCCGAAATCCATGCGGCTGCTCCGCCGGGCCTCCCCCATCACCTACGTGCACAAGGGTATGCCCCCATACCTGCTGATTCACGGCACCAAGGACGCCGCCGTCCCTTACGAGTTGTCGGTGAGCATGTGCGACAAGATGAAGCGGGTCGGCGCGTCGTGTGAGGTCTTCACCGTCGAGGAGGCGCCTCACGGCGTCGGGCCGTGGGAGAAGAATCCGGCGTTTCAGGGGTACAAGAAGAGGATGGTGGAGTGGCTGCAAGCCACGCTGCACTAGCCTAACAGTCCGTGGCATGAAACTGCCCGCAAATTTGCGGTCGATAGGTCCCGCAGAATGAACGATTTGTGGCTCCCCTCCCGCGCGGGGGAGCGCGGTTTAGTCACGGGCTTATAGTCTAACCTAGTCTAACCTGTTCCTGTTCGCCCGATTTATGTTCATCCTGCTATAATCCGCACATGGCCCGCGCCTCGCATCGCCTTGCCCACCAGCACTTCCGGCTCGACGCGAGCAAGGTTCGCAGAGCCCAGAAACTGCTGGGGGCGAAGACCGAAACCGAGACCGTGGATATGGTCCTGGACGAAGTGATCGGTGAGGCGGAACGAAACCGGCTGACCTGGGAAGCCATCGACCGCTTCGTGCAGAGTGGCGCCCGTATCAGGGACGTCACCGGCGCGCTGGACGGGAAGTGAACTCCGTTCTGCCGGATACTTCCATCTGGATCTCCTGGCTCCGGCTGGCTGATCCCACAGCGGCGCGCCGGGCAGCCGGAGCCGGCGCGGCGGTGTGGCTCAGTGCGGTCGCCCTACAGGAGCTCTATGCGGGCGCCCGAGGAAAACACCAGGACGCCGTAGAGTCCATCGCGGGCGAGTTCGTCCGGGCAGGTCGTGTCCAGGTACCCGATTGGTCCGACTGGAAGAAGACCGGCTTGGTTCTGGCGCAAGTAGCCGAGCGCTTCGGATACGAGCAGATTGGCCGCAACCGCCTGAGCAACGACGCGCTGATCGCCGCCACCGCCGCCCGTCACCAACTGCTCCTGCTGACCGCCAATCCCCGCGACTTCGCCCGCTTGGCCGAGTTTCTTCCTTTCGAGTGGCGGGTGTATACTCATTTCTATTAGGAGGCCAGAGTGGAGACTACCTCAAGAAGACAATGGCTTCGTACCACCGCCGGATTCCTGTCGGCGGGGGCGCTGGAGCTGAGAGCCAACCCGCTGGGACTGCCCATTGGATTTCAGGTCTACCCGGTCCGAGAGCTCATCGCCAAGGATTTCGGCGGCACCCTGAAGCAGCTCGCGGCGGTGGGATACCGGAATTGCGAGATGTGCTCGCCGCCGGGCTACGAGAGATCAGGCTTTGGCTCCCTGGTGAAGATGAAGGCTTCCGAAATTCGCGGGATTATCACCGACGCCGGCCTGCGCTGCGAAAGCAGCCACTACCAGTTCCGGGAGCTCAAGGAGAGTCTGGAAGACAGAATCACCTATGCCAAGGAGCTGGGCCTGACCCAGATGGTTATCTCGACCTTCTCCCTGCGGCCGGAAGCCACCATGGACGACTGGAGACGGGCGGCGGACGAGGCGAACCGGATCGGCGGCCAAACCCGGAAGGCGGGTCTGCAGCTGGGCTTCCACAATCACGCCTTCGAATTCAAAGAAATCGATGGCGTGCTCATCTACGATGAACTGATGCGCCGTCTCGATCCGAGCCTGGTCAAGATGCAGTTCCAGGTTTCGGTCATCAATCTGGGTTACGAGGCCGCCACGTTTTTCACCAAGTATCCCGGCCGCTTCCTCTCGCTCCATCTCCAGGACTGGTCGCCCGAGGAGAAGAAGTTAGTGGCAGTCGGAAAGGGTGTGGTCGACTGGAAGAAACTTTTCACCGCCGCCAAGACCGGTGGCGTGAAGAACTACTTCGTCGAAGTAAACCTGGACGCGCTCCAGGCCAGTTGCCCCTACCTGCAGAGTCTGAAGGTGTAGCAGAGTGTTCTAAGGAGGCGTCACCATGGCGCGGAAAGACAACCTCAACCGGCGCGAATTTCTCGCTCCGGCAGCCACCACCGCAGCCCTGACCCTGGTTCCCAGGCACGTGCTGGGCGGGCCGGGATATGTCCCTCCGAGCGACAAACTGGCCCTGGCCTACGTCGGTTGCGGCACCCAGGGGATCCGGGAAATGTTGCGGCTGCTCCCCAATCCCGACGTGCAGATTGTCGCGGTCTGCGATCCCGAACGAGATAACACCAACTACGTGGACTGGGACGCTACCGGGCTCCGTGACCAGATCCGCCGGACCTTGGAAGATCCGAGCTGGGGCGGAGACTACAAAGGCATCCGCGGCGGCCGGGAATGCGCCCGGGACATTATCCAGAAGTATTACGCCAAGAAGCGCTCGGCCGAAAACTTCAAAGGCGTCTCCTCCTACGAAGACTTCCGGGAGTTGCTCGAAAAGGAAAGCGGCATCGACGCCGTCAAGATCATGACCCCGGACCACTTGCACGCGACCATCGCCGTCGCGGCGATGAAGAAGAAGAAACACGTCGCCGTGCACAAGCCCGTGGCCAACCGCATCGCGGAGCTCCGGCTGGTGCTCGAAGCCCAGCGCCAGATGGGGGTCCGGACCCATCTGCTGGCCTACCAGGCCAATACCTTCGCGTCGATGCTGCAGGTCCGAAGCATGATCCTGGACGGGGCCATCGGCAAGCTCCGGGAGATCCACAACTGGACGGACCGGCCTTTCTGGCCGCACTATACCAGCCTGCCCAAGGAGAATCCGCCGGTGCCCGAGAGCTTCAACTGGGACCTGTGGCTGGGACCGGCGCTCGATCGCCCCTATTCCCCGCACTACACGCACGCGGTGTTTCGCGGCTGGTACGAGTTTGGCGCCGGCAGCATCGCGGACATGGGCAATTACAGCATGTGGCCGATTTATTCGGCGCTCGACCTGCCCATCGCCACCAGCGTCCAGGCCGACGTCTCCGCGCACTGCGAGATCGATGCGAACGGCGTGAGCCGGATCCGGCCGAACGACTTTTCGTTCCCGCAGTGCAACAAGATTCGCTTCACGTTCCCGGCCCACGGAAGCTGGGGCCCGCTGACTCTGTACTGGTATGACGGAGGGGTAAGGCCGAACCTGCCCGACGAGCTGGCGGCGGAAGGGAAGACCCTGCCCGGGACCGGCCGCATGTTTGTCGGCGACAAAGGAGTCATTCTGGATAGCGCGCTGGTTCCGGAGAAGAAGATGCGGGACTACCAGCAGGCCAAAGGAATCACCCCGCCGGCGGCTCCAGAAGGCGGCCGCGGCGGCAGAGGCGGCGCTAGAGGTCCCGCGGACGAATGGGTCACCGCCTTCAAGAACAACACGGAGTCGCCCGGGGACTTCCAGAAGGCGGCGGCCGTCACCGAAGGCATCAACCTGGCCGGGGTCGCCTCGCGCGTCAGCAGAAAGACCTTCGCCGGAGGCGGCGGCCGCACCGCGCCGCTGCTGTCGTGGGACGCCGCTAACCTGAAGTTCACCAATTTTTCGGAGGCGAACCAGTACCTCTCCCGGGACTATCGCAATGGGTGGAAACTCTAGAGCAGGATCGATGTTACTGGCGCTGGCAGCGGTCCTGCCGGCGCCTACGGTCGCCCCGCTTGAGTTGGACCTGACGTTTCCGGGCCGGTTTGCCTGATGGTCCTCGCCAACTCCGGCGCCCGGACAGACTGCACCGCGGCCGCGACCATACGGGTGAGCGACCATTTGTGGAGTTTGTAACCAACCCTGGCCTACTCCATCGTGATGAAACCGCGCGAGGCAGTCCTATTACTATCCAGTGTGGACGTGCTCCTATTGTTGGCCGCTTGCGGAGTCCACCGCCGGCCAGATCCAATTCCCGCTGGGGAACCCGGCAGTAAGCAATTCCAGAGCTACTGCGGCGGCTGCCACCAGCCCGACGGCCGGGGAGGGGCGGAGGCTCCCCCGTTGGCCGGCTCGTCCTGGGTGGCGGGACCGGAAAGCCGGCTCATCAAGATCGTGCTGCACGGCGTGCGCGGACCCGTCGAGGTGCACGGTAAAACTGACGATCGGGAAATGCCGGGATTCGGCCAGATCCTATCGGACGCGGACGTTGCTGCCCTGCTGTCGTTTGTCCGCAGGCGCTTCGGCGCGCCGAGCGAGCCGATTACCCCGGCGATGGTGACCCGAGTCCGCGCTGCGAACCAAACCCGGACGGACTACTGGCGGGTGGAAGAGCTCGAGAAACCGTGAGCCGGTCTACCTCAACCCTTCCACCAGGAACAGCTCCGACAAAAACCGGCTGTAGTGATAGGCGTAAGACTTCCCGTCGGGTGTCACCAGCACGCGTGTGATGCCCCGCGTGCCCGCTGGATCGGCCGGCCGCAGCTCCTTCCACAGCTCCCGCTTTCCCGTCGCCAGGTTCAACCGATACACCTGCGCCGGCAGCTCGCCTGGCCGGAACACATAGGACGACTGCCCATCGGCGGTGAAGCTGATCACCGCCTCCCCGGCGGCCAGGCCCGGTATGGGGCGCGGCGCGCCTCCTTCCGCCGGGCACAGCATGCCAACCCCGTTCGGGTCCGTGCACGCGACCTGCTTGCCATCGAGGGTAATGACCGAGCCCCCAAACCCCTCCGCCGAGATCGCGCGCGGCGCTCCGCCCGCCAGGTCCTGGACGTAGAGCCGCGTCGCCTTTCCCGGTTCGGCGGCCTGCACCAGAATTCGCTTCCCGTCGGGAAACCAGTTCGCTCCGCGGTAGTCAAACGAGCCGTAGCTGAGCGGCCTCCCCTCGCCCGCTCCGGTGGGCAGCAGGACCAGTCGCGCCGGCGAGGTGTGCTGCAGGATCGACAGCACCCACTTGCCGTCCGGCGAAAGCCCCATCGCGCGGCCTTCGCCGATCCGCACTCCCGGCGACCCGTCCGTTTTGCGAATGTAGACCGAGTACCGGGGACCACCCGCCTCGCCCTGCTCGCTGATCACCATGGTCTTGCCGTCCTCCGATAGTGCCTGCGCGAAGGACCAGTCGAACCACGAAAGATCGCGCTCGGTGCTCTCGCCCGGCGGCAGGCACATGGTCCGGAGCTGCCCCGTGTCATGGTTGAGCAGCACGCGGCCATCGCGGTAGATATCCTGAAGCAGCATCACTCCCGCCATGCGAAGCAGCAGCCGGGCGCCCCCGCCGCCGGAAGCCGCGACACTCCACAGGCCTCGCGCATTGCCTCGCTCGCTTGCGGTGAACCAGATTTCCCGGCCGGAGGGAATCCAAGCCAAGCCCTGGGCGCTGATCCAGCCGGAGGACAGCACCCGGGATTTGCCGGCACGGTCCACCACGGCCACCGATCCGAGGTCGTCTCCAAACACCGGGTGATCCAGAAATGCCACCAGCTTCCCGTCCGGCGAGACGCGAGCGTGGCTGATCCAGCCCTCGGTCTGATAGAGAACCTTTCCGATAGGGAACTCGAGGCGGTGACGCCCCTCCACGCGCCGCACCACGGCCAGGGTGGCGCCGTCCGGCGCCCAATCGGCCTCCTGCACCCCTTCCAGCACCTCGCGCGGGGCTGCCCCGGCCAGCGCCACTTGCGCCAGCGTCCCGCTGCTCACGTGCCCCCGGTAGCGCTTGCCCATCGAGATCGCCATCTCTCCGTTGGACGAAACGGAGAGGATGTCGGCCGCAGGCAGTCCCGATGGCCGCGACTCCGGTCCTTCCGGCCGCGTGGAAAAGAGCTGGATGGCGCTTCCGTCCCAGGCCGCTCCATAAATCATCGTCTGGCCGTCGGGCGCAAACCGTGCCGACGGGATGTACCCGTGACGGAACGTGAGCTGGTGAAAGGAAGGGAAAGGCCGGCTGGCCACCCGGCCTCCGGCGAAGAAGCCGGCCGCGGCCGCTGCAACTACCACCGCCGCCACCAAAAGCGCCGGCCACAGCCGTCGCTGGGACGGCCCCGCGGCCACGGGCGCAGCCGCTCCGGGCGCCGACGTCCCGGACAGCGCTTCCAGCGCGAACGCCAGGTCGCGGGCCGATTGGAACCGCTGCTGCGGGATCTTCTCCAGGCAGTGCCGGACGATGCGCTCCAGCGGGGCCGCCATGCCCGCCGGCGTCTCCAGCGCGTCTTCTCTTAGGATAGCCGTCATCGTCTCGGCGCTGGTCTCGCCCCAGAACGCCCGCCGCCCCGACAGCATCTCGTAGAGAATGGCCCCGAATGCGAAGATGTCGGCGGCGTGCGTTACCGGCTGCCCCTTGACCTGCTCGGGAGACATATAGCCGGCCGTGCCCAGCACCACGCCCATTTCAGTCGCGGTGGCCGCGCTGGCCGAAGTCGCTCCGGCGCCGCCCGCCGGCTCCCGATGAAGCAGCTTCGCCAGCCCAAAGTCCAGGATCTTGACCCGGCCGTCGCTCGTAAGAAAGAGGTTCTCGGGTTTGAGGTCGCGGTGGACGATGTCCCGGTCGTGCGCTGCCGCCAGTCCCTGCGCCACCGCCAGCGCATACTCGATCGCCTTGCGCTGCCCGAGCGGACCGTCGCCCAGCCGCTCCCGCAGCGTCTGGCCCTCCAGCAGCTCGGAAACCACGTAGGGAGCGCCGGCGTGCGTGCCGATGTCGTGGATCACCAGGATGTTCGGATGATTCAGCGAGCCGGCCGTCCGCGCCTCCTGCTCGAAACGCCGCAGCCGGTCCGCATCGCTCGCCAGCGCTGCCGGCAGAACCTTGATCGCCACTTCGCGCCCGATACGCGGATCTCGTGCCCGGTACACCTCGCCCATCCCGCCCGCTCCGATCAGCGCGAGGATCTCGTAGGGACCGAGTTGGGTGCCGGTGGGGAGACTCATACTCGGGCGCTCATTGTAACACCCTGAGACTCGCATCTACCGAATCCCGGCGAAACCTCCGGTTCGGGCAGCTTTCTGGCGCCGCGCTGCCGGCCTGCGCGCCGGGCGTTTCGCGTGGACCCGATGATGGCCTGGCGAGGAGCCGTGAGGCGAGTCGACGGACCGTGACCTACTTGCGTCCCAGTCCAAACTCACTGCCCATTTGCACCACTTTTCCGTCGCGGAAATGGACTTCGATGTACTTGGAACCGCTCACCGGCTTGCCGTGTTCATCCTTCAAGGTGGCGACCAGCTTCTTGGTCTTGGCGTCAAAAACCTCCGGCGCATGGGACCAGGCGTACCGGCCATCCATGCTAAAGGCGACCCATCCATGACCTCCTTGGGATAACTCGACGTGGCCCTTGGGCGCCGGGGGCATTTTCGTAGCGTCGTAAATAAACAGCTTCTGGCCCACTTGATCGCTGATCCACAACTCTGTTTCATCGGGCGTCAGGGCCGCCCCGTGGGTGCGGTGCGGAATCGGCGCCTCTCCCGCGAGGACGCGGTGCAGGACTTTCCACGTTTGCAGGTCGACCACATCAAAGCCCACATGACTGCCCAGGCAGATGTAGCCGATCCGGTTCTTGCTATCCATGGTGTAAGGGAAGATCCCTCGCTCGCCCACGTCCTTGATCTGACCGATCATGCGATCCGTGGCCGTGTCGAAGATCGACAACATCGTGGTCGTACCGAGATACATCCGCCGCCCGTCCAGGCTCACGATGCTGTTGTGGGCCGCCGGCCCCACGTGCACTCGTTTGATCATCTCGCCATTGTCCGCGTTGACGATGAGAAAGCCGGCATCCTCGCCCATATACCAATAACCGGTAGGGACATAGAGCTTCTTGCCGTCCAGGGTGATCGACGATCGATCGCAGCCCGCCTCATAGGTCTTTTCCCAGACGACCTTTTCGGTCTCCAGGTCGAAGGCCCCCAAACGGCGATTGGTGGAACCGAAATACACACGATGGGTCTTGAGGTTTCCGGCGAAGCCGCGCAGACCTTCGGAAAAAACGGGGACTTCAATCCGCCGGACGAACTTGTGCCCGTTGTCGATATCGAAAATCAAAATCCCGGGAGGATCGGAACGGCCTTCCTTCTGAGCCCCATCGGGCATGCTGAGATAGAGATACCGTTTCGTTCCGGATTGGCCGAAGGCGCAGGTGACGATCGACAGGAGAACCGCGACGAACAAGTTTAAGCGACGCATGGCGGAATTGTACCGCCCCAGATTCCGAAGGTCAAGGCCGCCGCGGGCTGAGGCCCGCAGTACCCTGGTCTATCGTTTCAATAAAATATGACCTGAATAATTGTCTCCTGCGAGGCGGAGGCAGGGCCGGCAAAACTCGGCTTCCCAAGCTGGCCTGGAGTACCGGGCAGTTGCCGAAAAGCGCTTCCGCCGCATTGACGGGCACTCCCACCTCGGGGCGCGGGCGGCCATCCTCGGTGGGGAGACCAAGGCGACCCCTCAACCTTATAAGGGAGAAAATAGCG
>JBGOUV010000266.1:0-9866 GCA_041477815.1 Terriglobia bacterium
ATCAAGGACTTCGACTATACGAAAGAGATTTGCCTGCTTGGGAAACTTGAAACTGGTTTGCGAATGCCCGTGCAGCTTCCGGGGAAGGATCCGGAGTCCAAATGGGTGATTGTCTTGTTGACCGACTGTGAGGTACTGTAGTCCGGCGGTCCCGCATATGGGCGGCGGGCGTGGAAAGACGTTGAATCTGACCCACACCGTGCTAGGCTGCTGTTGTGCAGGTTGAATGGGATCCGGCAAAGGCGCAGAAGAACCTGGCTAACATGGAGTGTCGTTCGAAGAGGCGGCGACGGTGTTCGGCGACCCTTTGGCGGTCACCATCGACGATCCGGACCATTCGCGCGAGGAACTGAGATTCTTGACGACCGGCCTGACAAAGCGGCAGCGCTTGGATCATCATCGCGCACACCAGTAGAGAAGGGCGCGTGAGGATCATTACTGCCCGAGAGGTGACGGCGACGGAAAGGGACCAGTATGAGTCCGGAGAGTGATCGTAGCGGCGAGGATGAGATGAGGCCTGAATACGATCTGCGAGGGAGCGTTCGCGGGAAGTACTTCGAGCAGTACAGGGAGGGAACGAACGTTGTCTTGCTGGATCCCGATGTCGCGGCAGTGTTTCACGACTCGGAGTCCGTCAACCAGGCGTTGCGAGTCCTGATAAAGGCAGCGGCGCAAATCGAGCGGACGACCTCACCCAGGACCGAACGGGCCTAACAAGGCGTGCACCCGGCCCCTTGCCGCCACTTGCCGGCCATAGGAGACTATCTGCCATGACCGCACAGGTACGAAACGACATACTCCGTACCCTGGCCGAACTGAGCGAATGCTGCCCGGAGGTGCGCTTCGGGCAGTTGGTCGCCAATCTGTCCTATCTGGCGAAGGGGCCGACCCAGGAGTCCATCTGGGACGTGGAGGATGAGGAATTACTGGCCGCGGCCCGCAAGCACCTGGAAGACCGTCGCAGCAAAGACGCCTCACGGCACGAGGCGCTGCAGCCGACCGGCCCCGCCGGCGATTGAGCCCTCAGTCGTTAGGCCCAGCGAGCGACGGCGAGGATGAAATGAGGCCTGAACACGATCTGCGAGGGGCGTTCGCGGGAAGTACTACGAGCAGTACAGGGAGGGAACGAACGTTGTCTTGCTGGATCCCGATGTCGCGGCAGTGTTTCACGACTCGGAGTCCGTCAACCAGGCGTTGCGAGTCCTGATAAAGGCAGCGGCGCAAATCGAACGTTTCCGGGCTGAAGCCGAACACCGTCGGAGCGTAGCGGTGCGTCGACCGGCAGATCGCTACTCCCAAATACTGAAATACTACCGGCTAAAGCCGGTAGGTTAGGTGCGACTGAAAGTCGGGGGTGCGGCTGAAGCCGCCTCAAGCTTGTCCGGCTTATAGCCGGCTCAAGGCTCCGCCGGCACGTGATCTTGAAGCCTTCCTCGTCCTCATCCCACTTCTGATTCTCGATGTACTCCCGAACCGTCTTCTCGTCCACCGCCCCCACGGTCGCACAGAAGTACCCTCGCGCCCACTGGTGTTGCCCCCAGTAGCGCTTCCGGAGCTCCGGAAACTCCTCCTGTAACCGCCGCGACGACCGCCCCTTGATATATTGCACCATCTTCGCTGCCGCCAGCTCCGGCGGCGCCGACACCAGCATATGGATGTGATCCGGTGACACCGCTCCCCGCACAATCACCACTCCTCCCGCCTGACACGTCTGTCGGATCAACTCCCGGGCCCGCTCCGCCAGACGACCCTTCAGTATCTTGTAATGGTACCAGCCACTCCGCGTGCGACTATATGCCGGTCACGGCCATTTGACAACCGTATCTTCCCTGTTTTCAACGCCGCTCCCTCCCAGTACCCTCAAAATGCTTGCCCCACCCCTTATCCTGGAGGTAGGAGGCGAATCATGCCCAACACCCCAGACCCCACACCCCTTGCCCTGCGCGAAGCGCCTAACGGCCTCACCTACCACGACGTCGTCCTCGACGAAAGCCACCAGAACGAGTTCGAGGACCTCCAGGCCTCCCTTCAAGCCGAGCTCCAACCCCAAGGCCCCCTCGAACACGACGTTTTCGACCAGCTCCTCCACGCCTCCTGGAACCTCCGCCGCGTCCGCCGCCTGGAAGCCAAGCTGTCCCCCGACTGCGCCGACCCCCTCCTCGACGACGGGGCCGCCCCTACCCTCGCCCGCCTCGCCCGCTGCCACGACCGCTCCGAACGCTCCTACTACCGCGCCCTCCGCGAGCTCCGCGCCCTCCAAACCGAACGCGCCCTCCGCGCCCAACTCCAGCCCCAACCCGCCCTGCCCGCCTTAGCCTCCATGAGTAAAAGGAAAAAACGAACCCAACGCACCCCCCCTCCTCCCCCCAATTCTCAAATTCTCCAATCCTCCAATCCTCCAATCCTCCCCGGTAGCCTAAACTATCCCCATGTCCCATCTCCACCGCCGTGACGTCCTCCGGGCCGGCGTCGTCGCCCTGGCCGAATTTGTCGCCTCCCCGCTCACCCGCGAGGCTCAGGCCGAAACCCGGCGCGGCATCTTCGACGCCCACCTCCACATCCCCAGCGACAACGGGGAAAACTTCCAGTGGCACCTGATCACCCGCAATATGCCCGAGTTCGTCGCCTACCTGGACCGCTGCGGCGTCCGCCGGGGCGTGATTTCCTCCTCCTGGAGCAACAAGGCCCAGACCCCGGACGACTACCGCCAGGGCAACCGCGAGGTGGCCAAGTACGTGGACCGCTACAAAGGCCGTTTCCGCGGCAGCGCGGTCATCACCCCGTTTCGCATCGACGAGGCCCTGCGCGAGATCGAGGAGTGCCACAAAAACTATGGCTTCGTCTGGCTGGGCGAGTTCTGCAACTACATGACCAGCTATCGGTACGACACACCGGAATGGGCCGAGGTCATGAAGCTGGCCACCAAGCTCCACTTGGTCATCCAGATCCACACCAACGTCAAGGAGATGCAATACCTGGCCGGCGCCTTCCCCGACGCCACCATCGTCTTCCCCCACCTGGGCGGCAACCGCGACGACATCTTCGCCCGCATCGACATCATAGCCAAGCATAAGAACGCCCACATCGACCTCTCCGGCTCCGGGATCGAGCGGGTGGGCATCCTGGAGCGGGCGGTGAAGGAGATCGGCGCCGACCGCGTCCTCTACGGCTCGGACTTCACCATCAACGAGCCCTCCGCCGTCATCGCCCGCGTCAAGAACGCCTTCCTCACTCCCGCCGACCGTGAGAAAATCCTGTTTCGCAACGTCGAGCGGCTCCTCGGTCGGGCCGGCCAGTAATGCTCTCCCTCACGGAAGCCCAAGTTCGCGAGCTGCTGCCGATGGACCAGGCCATCGAGCTGGTGGAGGCCGGTTTGCGCCACTGGGCGGCCGGACGGGCCGAAAACCATCCCCGCCGGCGGCTGCAGCTCGGCCCCAGCGCCATGCTGCACTACATGACCGCCGTGGACCTCGAAACCGGGTACCTCGGCGCCAAGCTCTACACCACCCACCCCCAGACCGGCGCGCACTTCTACGTGCTCCTGTTCGCGGCGGACGGCACACCCCTGGCCTCGATCGAAGCCAACGCCCTGGGCCAGATCCGGACCGGAGCGGCGACCGGAGTGGCCACCAGATACCTGGCGCGGACGGGCGCGGCGGTGGTCGGACTGCTCGGGAGCGGCTTCCAGGCCCAGACCCAGCTCGAGGCCGTGGCCCGGGTACGGCCGGTGCGGGAGGCCCGGGTCTACAGCCGGTCCGAGGAGAACCGGCGGCGGTTCGCGGGCCAGATGCAGGCCAGGCTGGGGGTAGCGGTCCGGGCGGTGGCCTCGGCCGAGGAGGCCGTCCGGGGCGCCGACATCGTCATCACCGCCACCAACGCCCGCGATCCGGTGCTGCTGGGGGAATGGCTGGAACCCGGGATGCACGTGAACGCCGCCGGCAGCAACCACCCCCGCCGGCGGGAGCTCGATGCCGCCGCCGTCGGCCGGGCCGGCCTGATCGTAGCCGATTCGGTCGAACAGTCCCGGATGGAATCGGGCGACCTGATCGCCGCCTTCGAGGCCGGAGCCGGTCGCTGGGAACAGGTCCGGGAGCTCCGGGACCTGGTAACGCGCGAGCGCGACGATCAGATAACTCTATTTAAATCCAATGGGTTAGCGCTGGAAGATATCGCCGTAGCGGGCTATCTCTACGAGCGGGCTACTCGGACATAGAGATCTGCTGTTCGGAATCCCGCCAAGCGCTGATCTTCAGCCGGCGGCAGACCCAGCAGAGCGACTCGGACTGTTCGGTAGCGCCATCGCCGCCGCACACCCGGCATTTGAAGGTTTTCTTCGGCCGCGTGTCCAGAGCGTAACACTTGGCCGGATCCAGGATCTCCGGCGCAATCAGGGCCGTTGGGGGCGGCGGCTGCAGGGTTTGCTTGGGTTCGATCTTCCTCTTCATGCCACCTCCCTTGTTCCCAGTATGACTTGTAACACAAATCGCCGGGAAAAGTCCAGGGGCATGTCTAGCCGTGCAGCCCGCCCTTGACCTCGATTACGTAGGCGGCGTCCAGCGTCGTCTGGCAGCGCCGGCAGCGCTGGCCCTCAATGACGTGCATCTTGCGGTGCAGTCCGCGCTCCACGGCCACCACATCGGCATCCACCGTGTGGGTGCAGATCGGGCAATACACCCTCGCCTGGAGCACCTTGTTATCCAGTAGAGCGGTCATACCAACCTCCATGTTTCTCATATCGTCCTTGTACTCGTTCTATATGACGCGAGAACGGTACAAAAGGTTGAAAAAAATTTGGGACTGGCCCGGAGCCTGCCCCACGGTGTTGAAAATTCAGGGTTGGCGGGTTACCATGTGTTGGTGGTGGCCCCAGCTTCTCTCGGAGGATCCTTGCAGGACCACGGCGTCCGCATGACGCGGCAGCGCCGGCTTCTGTTCGAGCTGATCGACGGCTCCGGGGAGCACCTGAACGCGGAAGCGCTCTACCAGCTTGCCAAGAAGCGGGATGCCCGCATCAACCGCGTCACCGTCTACCGCACCCTGAAACTGCTCAAGCAGGAGGGCCTGGTGGACGAGCTGGACCTGCTGCACCACCAGGGCGACCAGCACTATTACGAGACGCGCCTGAAGCGCGAGCACGCCCACGTGGTCTGCCTGCGCTGCGGGCGGGTGGAGGAATTTTTCGGCGAGCCCCTCAAGCGCCTGAAGCAGCAGATTGAAACGCACTTTGGCTTTCAGATCATGATCGCGCGCACCGAGGTCGGGGGCTACTGCGCCGATTGCCAGCGGATGGCGGCGCATGAGGCGGCTGCGTTACGAGATGGCCCCATCCCAAGAGTACGGGACAGCAAGATCCGAAAAAACAAATAGATACCGTTATGTCTTCAAGTTCTGCTTACAGCTTCGGGGCCTTTACGGATCCCAGCAAGAACAAGCCGTTTCTGGCCGTCGTCGAGCCCAACGGCAAACGCCAACTGGTCAAGATCACCAAGAGCCCGTTCATGGTCGGCCGGCTGGCCGACTGCGAGCTTTCGTTGCGCGACAGCCGCATCTCCCGCAATCACTCCCAGATCGTGACCGAGGACGGCCAATACTTCCTGGAGGATTGCAACAGCCGCCACGGTACGTTTGTCAACGGGAAGAAGATCACCCGCCACAAACTAGTACCCAACGACCGGGTGGATTTCGGGATTGAGGACTCCTACCACCTGATCTTCACCTACGAGAGTGGCGAGACCGACCGGCTGCTGGCGCAGCTCGACGCGGTGCCCTCCACCCACGCCACGGGGAACCTGGCCAAGCTGCGGGCGGTGCTGGAGGTGGCGCGGGCGCTGGAGTCCTCGCTTTCGCTCGACGACGTGCTGGGAGCGGTGGTGGACGCCGCCCTGGTAGTCACCGGGGCCGAGCGTGGGTTCCTTTTGCAGGTCAACGAGGAGCCCGGCTCGCAACTGGAGATGCGGGTGGCCCGCGACAAGAACGGCCGGCCCCTCGATGAAAACGACCTGCGCGTCCCCCGCGGGGTTATCCACCGGGCTCTCAACCAGCGCCGCGACTTGCTCTCCATGTCCTTCGACCCCAACCAGATGGACACGGAAAAAAGCATCGTCGACCTGGAGCTGCGCAGCGTGGTGTGCGTGCCGCTGGTGCGCATCCGCATCGGCCACCAGCACGAGACCAGCCAGCTTTCCGCCAAAAACGACACTTTGGGCGTCCTGTACATGGATTCCCGGCTGAGTTCGGCCGATCTGTCGGCGGGAAACCGCGAGCTGCTGCAGTCGCTGGCGATTGAGACGTCGACGGTGCTCGAGAACGCCCGCCTGATGACCCAGGAGCGCGACAAGCGGCGCATCGAGCAGCAGTTGGCGATCGCCCGCGATATCCAGCAGGGCTTGCTCCCGGCCACTCTCCCCACCGAAGGCTGGTTCCGCGCCGCGGCGTCGAGCCAGGCCTGCTACCAGGTGGGCGGTGACTACTACGATGTAATGGAGCTGTCGGAAACGCAGTGGGGCGCGGTAGTGGTGGACGTTTCGGGTAAGGGCGTCTCGGCGGCGCTGCTGACCTCGTTGCTGCAGGGCGCGTTCTTCGCCACGGCCGGCGACAAATCGCCGCTCTCGGAGACGATGTCGCGGATCAACAAGTACGTCTGTGAGCGGTCGCAGTTGCGGAATTACGCGACGGTGTTCTACACCACGGTGGACCACAAGGGAGTGGCCCGGTGGATCAACGCCGGACACTGCCCGCCCCTGGTGGTGCGGGCCGCCGGAGGAGTGGAGGCGCTGCCGGCGTCGGGCTGTCCGGTGGGACTGTTCCCGCTGTCGCCCTTCACCCAGGAAGAGGTGACGCTGCGCAAGGGCGACAAACTGGTGATCTACACCGACGGCGTCTCGGAGGCCGAAAACCCGGCCGGCCAGCAGTTCAGCGAGGAGCGCTTGACCGAGCTGGTACAAAACTTCGCGAAAGCCAGCGCCGCCGACCTGCACAAGGGCATCATCGACGCGGTGGCCGAGTTCACCGCCGGGGCCGATCAGAATGACGACCTGACGCTGCTGGTGCTGGAATACAGTGGTTGAGAACAGTGGCCAGTGGCCAGTGTCCAGTCCGTAACCTTTCGGGCGGGTCCGGCGAATCACCGTTGAACAATGTTGGCCGAGGTAGCCGAGACAGCCGAACCAGTCAGGCAGAGTCTGGACGATCTGATGGCCGGCTATCAGCGGGCGGACCCAGGGGCGGCGGCCGAGTTGATCCGGCAGGTATCTCCGCTGCTCTACCGCTTCCTGGCGGCGAGCGTGGGGACCCGGGTCCACGCCGAAGACCTGCTGCAGGAATGCTGGCTGCGGATCCACCGGGCCCGTCATACCTACCGGTCCGGAGAGCCGGTGCTGCCGTGGCTGTACGCCATCGCGCGGCACACGCGGGTGGATGGATTCCGCCGCCGGCGCCGTATTGAGTCGTTCGAGATCGCCGTCGAACAATTGCCCGAGCCGGCGGTGCGACCGGAAGGACATGGGGAGACCGCTCACCCGCCCCTGGACGAGCTACTCCGGACTCTACCGGAGAGCCAGCGGGAGGTGCTCCTCATGTTGAAGGTCACGGGCATGACCTTGGAGGAGGTGGCCCGGGCGACCGGGTCCACGGTGGGAGCGGTCAAGCAAAAGGCCCATCGGGCGTACGAGAAACTGCGGCGGGGACTGCGATGAACTGTCATCAGATCGACGAACTGCTGGACCGGCGGTGGGGCCGGCCCGGCGAAATGGCGCCGCGCGAGGCGGCCGAGCACCTGGAACGGTGCGAGCGATGCCGAAGCCTGTGGCAGCTTGCCCAGAACCAGGTGTCCGACTCCGCCGTCCCGGCGGCGGTGCAAGCCACCATCGAGCGGGCCGTGCTGGGCTCGCTCGAACCGGTGCGGCCGGCGCCGGGTCCGGGACGGTTCCTGCTGGATTTCCTGGCGGCATTCCTATTGGTAATAGTCGTGGGCGTGTGGCTGACGGGGGTCCGCGCGCCACGGGTCATGAGCGGGTGGCAGTTCGCGGCGCTCAGCGCGGTGTTAACGGCGGGGGTATTGGCGGCGGCGGCCTCGCTCAGCCGGCAGGTGCTTCCCGGTGTGCGCCTCCACGTGAATCCGGGCGCGGTGGTGGTGGGCGTGGTGGCGGCGATGGTCTCCGCCGGAGCGCTGCTGTTCCCCTGGCAGCGGGAGACCCGGCTGTGGTGGTGGGGCCCGGCCTGCGCCTCGTATGGGATGCTGTGGTCGCTCCCGGCCACCGGCCTGTTGTGGCTGCTGATGCGGCGGCTCTTGATTCTCTCGCCGGCGCGTACCGGGGCCACCGCCGGATTGCTGGCCGGGCTGGCCGGCGCTACGGTGATTCATTTCGGCTGCGCCAGCGCCAGCGCTCCGCATTTGGCGTTCTGGCACGCCGCGGTGCCGGTCTCCAGCGCGCTGGCGGGATTTTTTTTCGGGGCTTGGCAGGAGCGGCGGGTGTAGCCGGTTGCTCGCCTCCACTCGCCTCCGGGGCTTCTTGACACAGTAACCATAAATGGTTACCGTTGAGTTGTGCGGGCGAGCGAACTCAAACGGTGGCTGAAGAAACAGGGCTGCACGTTCACAGAGGCGTCCCGCCACACGCGGATTGTTCTCCGCTCGAAGGTTTCGCGTATGCCCCGCCATCCCGCAAAGGAAATCAAAACGGGGACACTTGCAAAGTATTCTGAAAGATCTCGATTTGAAGATATGAGGATCACAATGGAGAACTACCTGGCGTTGTTCGAACCCGACGTGAAGGCTGGTGGCTATGTCGTAACTTTTCCGGATTTCGGTTACGGCGTGACGCAAGGTGAAACCGATGAGGAGGCGATGGAAATGGCGCGAGATTTCCTGATGCTGACATTGGGAGACTATATCCGGGCAGGCCAACCATTGCCTGTGCCCGCGCGCCGCCGCGGGGCAAAGTTCCGGCCCGTCCCCCTGCCGGCTCTGCAAACTGCCAAAGTGGATCTCTACACGGCGTTTCTGGGGTCAGGTCTGAAGAAAGCGGAGTTTGCCCGCCGGATTGGAATACCCAAGACTCACGTGGAACGCTTGTTCTCGCTCCGGCACCACTCCCGTCTGGATCAAATCGAAGCGGCGCTAGCAGCTCTCGGCAAATGTCTGCACGTCGACACGCGCGATGCGGCTTGAACCCAACGTCGCCGGCGGACCGAGACGGGCGCCAAGCAGGCGCCGCGCCCCCATCTTTGCCCCCACAACCCTCATTGATTTGATGACATACATCAACCGGGGACAGTGAGGGAGTATTCCCGTTTAGGCGCGTTCATGCACGGCTGGCGTTGTTCTACCCGTAGATCGAGGAGATCTCGCCGGTGGGGATGAAGCCGTTGACCCCCAGCGGATCGACGTAGACGTAGGCGCGGCCGGAGGGAGTGTTGCGGATCTCTTTGGTCCAGTCAATACCCAGTGCGGAGTACATGGTGGCGACCACGTTCTCCTGGCGCGGCTGCTCTTTGTGGTCCCAGCCGGTTTCCAGGGTCTTGGCGCCGGCGGAGTCGGTCTTGCCCAGGACCAGCCCGCCCTTGACGCCGGCGCCGGCGAACAGGGCCGGGTAGCACTTGTTGTAGTGGTCGCGGCCGGCCATGTTGTTCAGCGCCCCGACGGTCCGGCCGAACTCGCTGACCGCCACCACCAGGGTTTCGTCGAGCAGGGACTTCGAAGAATCGGTCTTCGACCTGGTAGTGGCCAGGTCCTCCAGGAGGCTGGAAAAGGCAGGATCGAATTCGTCGCAGAGCAGGTAGTGGTTCGAGGCAGCCTTCTTGTCCCAGATCTTGACGTGGTGGTCCCAGCCGGGGTGGCAGATGTGGATGTAATGGGTGCCGGCGTC
>JBGOUV010000440.1:0-5272 GCA_041477815.1 Terriglobia bacterium
CGCTATCGCCGGCGGCGGCAAAGGAGCGGCCATCGGGGCTGCCAGCGGCGCCGGAGTAGGCGCCGGCGTCCAGATCCTCACCAAGGGCGCCAAGGTAAAGATCCCCTCCGAGTCCCGGCTGGAGTTCACCCTCAAGCAGCCGCTGGCGGTACAGTGAACCTGAGAATTTGAGAATTGGCGCTTGGCCGCAGCGGCGCGGCCGCTGACGGTAGGGCTATCGGAGAATTCGAGAATTGGCGGCGTGCCGGCTCTTCAATTCTCAAATTCTCCAATCCTCCAATTCTCAAATTTTCCGTTTACGGTCGCACGATCGTCCCGTCGCGCTTGCGCGTCTGGCCCCAGTTGTAATCGAAGGGCGTAGCCTGGGTCGGCGGAAACTTGGCGGCCAGCCTTTCGTTGAGGTCGATGCCCCAACCGGGCGCTTCGTTGACCCAGAAGTAGCCGTCCTTAATCTTCGGACAGCCGGGAAAGACCTCCTGCGTCTCCTTGGGGAAGACGGTCTGTTCCTGGATGCCGAAGTTGTACGCCGAGACGTCCAGCGAGATATTGGCGCAGTGGCCCACCGGGGACACGTCGCCGGGCCCGTGCCACGCGGTCTTGACGTTGAACCACTCGCACAGGGCGGCGGTCTTGCGGGCGGGGGTCAGGCCTCCGATCTGGGAGACGTGGATGCGGATGTAGTCAATGAGGCGCTCCGATATCAGTCCGACAAACTCGTGCGGGTTGTTGAACAGCTCGCCCATGGCCAGCGGGGTAGTGCATTGGCTGCGAATGATGCGGAAGTAGCCGATATCTTCCGGCGCCAACGCGTCCTCCAGGAAAAACAGATGGTACTTCTCGAGCTCTTTGCACAGGACGACGGCCTGGGACGGGCTGATGCGCTCGTGAACGTCGTGCAGCAGCTCCACGTCGTCGCCAATCTTGCTGCGGAGGTGTTCGAACATCTTGGGGAGCATCCGGACGTACGGACCAGGCTCCCAGACGCCGCGCTGGGGCCGGCCTGCCGGCGGCAGGGTTCCCTGGTCGGCTGCGGGCTCGGGGGCTCCGCCGCGGCCGGCGCCGTAGGTGGCTAAGCCCGGCACCGCGCATTGCACCCGCACGTGGCGATAGCCCTGCTCCATCCAGCGGCGCACGTTCTGCTCCAGATCCTGGAAATCGTTGCCGGAGGCGTGGGCGTAAAGATCCACCGCGAAACGGCACTTGCCCCCGAGCAATTGGTACACGGGCATGTTGGCGCGCTTGCCTTTGATGTCCCACAGCGCCTGGTCCACGCCGCTGAGGGCGTTGTTCAGCACCGGACCGTTGCGCCAGTAGGAGCTCATGTAGCAGCTCTGCCAGATGTCCTCGATGTGGTCGGGGTCCTTGCCGATGAGGAAGGGACGGAGGAACTCATCGACCGCCGTCACCACCGCCTTAGCCCGCTGGGTAAAGGTGGCGCACCCCAGGCCGTAGAGTCCGGGCTCGCTGGTCAGCACCTTGACCACCACCAGCCGGATGCGGTTGGGAGCGGTGAGGAAGGTTTTGACGTCGGTGATCTTGAGCGGCGGCAGTCCGCGACGGGCGGCGGCCTCCTGGGGCGTGGGCGCCGCGAACATCCTCTGGTGGGCGATCAGGCCGGCCATGGTGGTAGCGGCGCCGACGCCGAGTGTCTTCATCCAGTCTCGGCGATCCGTGTCTTGTCCAGCCATGGGTCCCTCCTTACGGTTTGACCGAACGATTCTACCTCAACTACCATGGGGTTTGGTGTGCAGGAGGATTTTTGCGCATATTGGTTTCCGGCGGCGCTGGATTTGTTCCCTCCCACATGTGCGATCGGCTGCTCCAGGAGGGCCACGAGGTGGTGGCGGTGGACAATTTTCTGACCGGCCGGCCACAGAACGTGTCTCACCTGGAAGGCCATCCACGCTTCCGGTTCCTGGAGGCCGACGTGACCGGGCCGTTCGCGCTGGAGGGCCGCCTGGACTACGTCCTGCACCTGGCCTCGCCGGCGAGTCCCGTGGATTACCTGAATGCCCCTATTGAAACGATGATGGTGGGCTCCCTGGGAACGAAGAATCTCCTCGATCTGGCCCTGGCCCACAGCGCCGGGTTCCTGTTTTCCTCCACCTCCGAGTGCTACGGCGACCCCACCGAGCACCCGCAGACGGAATCCTACTGGGGCAACGTAAATCCGGTGGGCCCGCGTTCCGTGTACGACGAAGCCAAGCGGTTCGCCGAAGCCCTGACCATGGCCTACCACCGCAAATACGGCCTGCGGACCCGTATCGCCAGAATCTTTAATACCTACGGCCCGCGCATGAAGTTGCACGACGGCCGCGTGGTCCCGCAGTTTCTGGACCAGGCCTTGCGCGGCCAACCCCTGACCGTCTATGGCGACGGCAGCCAGACGCGCAGCTTCTGCTACGTCTCCGACCTGGTCGACGGCCTCTACCGGCTCATGCACAGCGAGGAGGCCTTTCCGGTGAACCTGGGCAACCCCAACGAGATCACCATCCTGGAATTCGCGCAACGCATCCTGCGCCTGACCGGAGCGGCGTCGTCGATCGAATACCGCGCGCTGCCGGAGGACGACCCCAAGCAGCGCCAGCCCGACATCACGAAGGCCCGGACCCTTTTGGGGTGGGAGCCGCAGGTTCCGCTGGAGGAGGGCCTGCGTCGAACCATCGAATACTTTTCGTAACACCGAGCCGTGACCGGGAGGGAGCGGTTGGTCCGGACAAACGAATAAACCGCTCCCTTGCGGTCGCGGCTCGGTGCAGTACGCGGACCGGCTCGTAGTACAATTGGCGGTGGGGCGATTTTTTCGGGGAGCGGTTTTTCCCCCGCTGCCACGGAGCGCTAATGGATAAGCCGGTGCAAAACATTCAAGATGCCTTCTTAAACAACGCCCGGAAAGACAAGAGCGTGGTGACGCTTTACCTGCTCAGCGGCGTGAAACTGTCCGGCAAGATCAAGAGCTTCGACAAGTACTCGCTGGTAATGGAAACCAGCAACCAGGAGCAGTTGATCTTCAAACACGCTATCTCGACGGTGGTGACGTTCCGCTCGGGACACGCCCTGGGGGCAGCGTCGGGAATGCCCTCGGCGCTGGGGGCGGGCCGCCCGGGCGAGAATCGAGAGGAGTAGGATATCCCGGCCGAGCGGGCCATCCTCGTTGGTTTGCAGTGGAAACGGCCCGGACTTCGGGACGGCGAGCCCGCCTACAGCGCCGAGGAGTCCCTGGACGAGCTGGCCGAGCTGGCCCGCAGCGCCGGAGCCGAGGTGCTGGACCGGGTGGTGCAGGCCCGCCAGACGCCCGTTGCCGCTACGCTGCTCGGATCCGGCAAAATCCAGGAGGTCCGCGGGCTGGCGCGCGGCCTCGACGCCGGCCTGGTCCTGTTCGATCAGGAGCTGAGCCCCATCCAGCAGCGCAACCTGGAGCGCGAGCTCGATACCAGGGTTATCGACCGGACGCAGTTGATCCTGGATATCTTTGCCCGGCGCGCGCGAACCCGAGAGGGCCAGTTGCAGGTGGAGCTGGCGCAGCTCAACTATCTGCTGCCGCGGCTCACCGGACGGGGCGTCGAGATGTCGCGTCTGGGCGGCGGGATTGGCACCCGAGGACCGGGCGAGACGCAGCTTGAAACCGACCGCCGGCGCATCGGCAAGCGCATCAAGAGCGTCCGCGAGCATCTCGAAAAAGTGCGCCGTACCCGCGCCGGCCACCGCTCCAAACGAGTGGACGTGCCGGTGGACACTATCGCCCTGGCCGGCTATACCAACGCCGGCAAGTCGACCCTGTTCAACGCCCTGACCTCGGCCGGAGTCGTCGTCAGCGCGCAACTGTTCGCCACGCTCGATCCGACGCTGCGGGCGCTGGAGCTGCCGTCGCGGCGCCGGGTGTTGCTCTCCGACACCGTGGGATTCATTCGGGGCCTCCCCACCACGCTGGTGGAGGCTTTCCGGGCGACTCTGGAAGAGGTTTGTGAAGCGGCCCTGATCCTGCACGTGGTGGACATCGCCTCCCCACACCGGCGCGAGCAGGCGGTGCAGGTGGAGAAGGTCCTGGCCGAGATCGGAGCGCAAGACAAACCCCGTCTCCTAGTGCTGAATAAGACCGACCTCCTCGACCCGGCTGACCGGGCGGCGCGGCTGGAGTCCGAACGGGCCGCGAGGCCGCAGGGGACCGTGCTGGCGGTGTCGGCCAAGACGGGGGAAGGAATCGCGGAATTGCTGGAGGTGGTGGATCGGTCGGCGGCTCTGGAGCCGGTCTCGCCCGCCCGGTTTCACTTCGGCCTGGAGGAGGGGGACCGGCTGTCGTACCTGCATGAGCACGGGCAAGTCTTGCGGGCGGCTCACACGGCTGACGGCGTGGACGTGGAGGCCGTCGTATCGGACTCAGTTAGGCGGCGTCTTTCGCAGCATCTGCGGTAGCAACGAGCCGGTAGAGTAGGAGAGAGGGCGGTGATGAAGACGCGGCCGGAGTTTCGCCGGTCCTTCGCCACGTCTTCAACGGAGCGCCCCCTGGGCCTGCGGCCCACCAAAGGTGATGAAGACGCGGCCGGTGCGGCCGGGTAGTTTCGCCGGTTCCTCGCCGCCTCTTGGCGGCGATCCGGACCCGGCATCGGCATGCGGGTAACGGAGCGGTGGGTGTGGCGGCTGAAGCAACCCTCTGTAAATGTGGGGTGGCCTTCCCGGGCCCCCTGGCCCGGCCTTCCCCAGTCCGGCAGGTGCGCCGGGCCGCCCCACATCTGCATCCCTCGTTATGGCCTGCGGCCCTGGGGAACTTCCTTACGGTCGCGGCTCGGCGCTGCCCACTGGTAAGCGGTATTCGCGGGCCAGGTTGCCGTCCCGCGAGAGGCGCACCCAGTAGAGCCCGGAGGCGAGGCCGGTGGTGACCCGCGCCTCGGCCCGGATCCCCTCCCACCGAACGCCGGGGTGAGTCCAGACCTGCCCCCCGGACTCGCTAACAATCTGTAATGTATAGTCCGGGCCGGCCGTTAACCCCCGCGTATCCAGTCGCAGGGCGAAGGGCTCGCCGGGCTTGGCCCCCTCCCGGGGTTCGCCGCCCGCCCGGTAGGCGGTCAACTCGATGACCGGCAATTCGAGCGCCGCCGTCTGCACCGCCGGCGTCCTTACCTGCGCCGGCGGCAGCGCCACAATCACCAGCACCGCCGCCGCCCCCAGGGCCGCCGCCAGTCCCCAGGCCGGCGCGGGCAGGAACCACTGCCGCGGCTGTCGCGGCGCGTAGGTCCAATCGGCGCAGGCGCTCACCAGCATCCCCACCAGCGGC
>JBGOUV010000401.1:0-6140 GCA_041477815.1 Terriglobia bacterium
AGCCTGGTCCGCTTCGGCGAGTGGCTGCGGGCGCACTGCGCCTTCCTGGTCCGGTGGCGCGAGCGTTGGACGGCGTGGCGCGAGGCGCGCCGGCAGGTTAAGGCGCAGGAGAGGAAGCGCCAGCGCGCCGCTGCCGCCACCACTGCGGCGGTGGCAGTGGCTCCGCCTGCTCCGGTCTCGCCGCCGATTGTCGAGATGACGCCGCCGGCGGCACGCCAGCCGGCGCCGGAACCCCTACCGGAGGAGCCCGTCATTCGGGAGCTGGTGGAGCTGGAGCCGGTGCGGCCGGCGCGACGGCCGGCGGCCGCCAAGCCGGTGTCGGCCAACTTCAAGACGCCCCCCTCCTCGCTGCTCGACCCGGCGCAGGCCCGCAACCCCTACGATGAGGAAGAGCTCAAGCAAACGGCCGTCCAGATCCGGGCCAAGTTTCAGGAGTTCAACGTCCTGGGGGGCGTGGTGCAGATCAACCCCGGCCCGGTGGTCACCACCTTTGAGTATAAGCCTGAGGCAGGGGTTAAGTACAGCCGCATTACCAATCTGGCCGAGGACCTCTGTCTGGGGTTGCAGGCGGAGTCGATCCTGATTGAGCGCATCCCCGGGAAGTCGACGGTGGGGATCGAGGTGCCCAACAAGCGGCGCGAGGTGATCAGCCTGCGCGAGATCATCGAGTCGAGCGAGTTTCAGGATCCGGCTTCGCGGCTCACCCTGGCCCTGGGCAAGGACATCAACGGGCGCATCCGCACGGCCAACCTGGATTCCATGCCCCACCTGCTGATCGCGGGCTCGACGGGGTCGGGCAAGAGCGTCCTGATGAACTGTCTGATCATGTCGGTGCTCTACAAAGCGACGCCGGACGAGGTGCGCTTCATCATGGTCGATCCCAAGCGCCTGGAGCTGGGCCTCTACGAGGACGTGCCGCACCTGCTCACGCCGGTCATCACCGATATCAAGAAGGCGGCCTACGCGCTGCGCAACTCCACCCTGGAGATGGAGCGGCGGCTGAAGCTGCTGGCCACGCAGGGGGTGCGCAATATTGAGCAGTACAACAAGAAGATCCGGTCGCAGGCCTACCGGGAGCTGAGCCTGTTCGACCAGGAGGAGGCCGCCGAGCCGCCGCCGCAGCCGCTGCCCTACATCCTCATCCTGATCGACGAGCTGGCCGACTTGATGCTGCTGGAAGGCAACAACGTGGAAGAATCGATCACCCGGCTGGCCCAGATGGCGCGGGCGGTGGGGATCCACCTGGTACTGGCCACGCAGCGGCCCAGCGTGGACGTGATCACCGGTCTGATCAAGGCCAACTTCCCGGCGCGCATTTCGTTTCGGGTGGCCACGCGGATCGACTCGCGCACGATCCTGGACTCCATGGGGGCGGAGGCGCTGCTGGGCCGCGGCGACATGCTGTTCCTGCCGCCCGGGTCGGGCCGCATGATCCGCGTGCACGGGCCGTACGTGAGCGAGTCCGAGATCACCCAGGTGGTGGATTTCTGGAAGGCCCAGTCCAAGGCGCAGTACGAGACTTCCTACCTGGCCGCGCCGCCCAAGGAGGCTGCGGGCGGTGAAGAAGAGGCCGAGCAGACGCCGGGCGAAGAAGATCCTATGTATGAGGACTCCGTGCGGGTGGTGCTGGATACCGGTAAGGCGTCCACCTCGCTGTTGCAGCGGCGCCTGAAGCTGGGTTATGGGCGGGCGGCGCGGATACTGGACGCCATGGAGCGCGACGGGATCATCAGCCCGCCAGACGGGCCGCGGCCGCGGGAGGTCCTCAAGCGGCCGGACTGGCTGCTGGAGGTGGATGGGGCGCTGCGGTAGCTGCGGGACTATGCTCCTGAACCGCCCGTCCAACAGGAGCGACCGAGAGGAAATGTTTGAGATTAGCTGGCAGCTAACAGCTTCTTTTCCAGCAACGGATAGGCCTTCACCCCGTTCCAGCGGTGCCCCCCCTCAAAGGAGTCAACGTCCAAGGCCTCCCCCGCCCCCAACGCCGCGTACGCCCGCCGCATCCGCTCCAGCGCCGGTTCCAGCCACTCCTTCACCATCAGCGCATCCTGACGCCCCACCTCCCACAAACACGGCCGCGGCGCGATCAAGGAGGCGATCTCAGGAATGTCGCCCCACTCCAGCAGACCTGGAATCACCTGCGCCCCGCAGCAATACCTTCCCCGGACGCGCTCCTGCATCACGTTCAGCGCTCCCGAAATCACCGCCACCCGGATCTGCGGCGCCAGGGCCGCCGCCAGCATGGTCAGGCGCCCGCCGTAGGAGAGTCCCACGCACCCCAGCCGTTCCCCGTCCACCTGCGGATGCGCCGCCAGCAACGCCAAACTCCACAGCGCATCCCGCAGGTTCTCCGCGATCAACAGCTTTCCCAGCAGCTGCAGCCGGACGAAGGTCACCCCGCACGGATCCTCCCCCCGGTATGCTTTCCGGTCCTCCAGCCGGCGCCCGAACGGGGTGAAACACGGCGCCGCCACCACGTACCCCCGCCGCACCAGTTGCCGGCCATAGTCGTACCGTTCCGCTGCCGCTTCTACAATACCTACTACGGGATCATGACCGAACGGTCCGTGCCCGTGCAGAGCCAGCACCCCCGGCCGCTTCGCGCCGCCCCGCGGCAGCAGCAAATAGACCGGCAGGTCCCGGCAACCCTCCGCCCGCAGCAACAACTCCTCCCGCCGGTGATCCTCCAGATCCACGCTGCGCTCCCGAATCGTCTCCCAGCGTCGCGGCGGCTCATAGGGACCCAGCAGCTCCCCCAACTTGGTCCGAAACGCCCGCTGCCATTCCCGGCATGCCTCCGCCGAGCCCCCGCCAAACCGCATCCGCAGCGGCGCGCTCTCCGCCAGCCGCCGGATGTCTCCCTCCAGCCCCGACTGCCCCCGGGCCAGCGCGCCCACCGTCCACAGCCATTCTCGCCGGCTGATCACCGTAGCATTCTAGCATCGCCCGCCCGCCGCGTTCCACCGCCCGCGGGGCGTGAGGATCAGCGACCGGAAGGCGATTCGAAAGTTTTCAGGAAAGGGTGCTGCGCTGCTAATAGCTAAAAGCCAACAGCTTCTCGCTCATCGCCCGAAACGCCTGTCCCCGATGACTGCACGCAAACTTCTCGTCCGGCGACATCTCCGCAAACGTCCTCCCCAGCGGCGGATAGAAGAACAGCGGATCATACCCAAATCCCTCCGCTCCCCGTTCCGATTCCAGGATCACCCCCTCCACCACGCCCCGAAACGTAGCCAGCAGCTCCCCGGGCCGCGCCAGCGCGATCACACAAACAAACCGCGCCGCCGCCCGCCGCCCGCCTAACTCCCGCAACAAGCGCGCCCGATTCTCTGCATCGCCGGCGCTCTCCCCCGCGTACCGCGCCGAATAGATCCCCGGCGCTCCCCCCAACAGGTCCACTTCCAGCCCCGAATCATCGGCCAACACCAGGTCCCTCACCGCCGCCGCGTAGCACAGCGCCTTCTGCCGCGCGTTTGCTTCGAAGCTCGCCCCGGTCTCCGGGCAATCCACCGGCTCCGCTGCCACCATCTCGATCCCCGCCGGCGCCCCCCGCCGGAATTCCGCCAGCTTGCCCGGATTGGACGTCGCGACGTAGAGTCTCACCAAGATACAATACGCCGCTGCGCCGTCACCAGCTCCCGGATTCCGGCCGCGGCCAGTCCCAGCATGTCATCCATCCGCTCCTGGTCAAAGGTGCCGTGCTCGGCCGTGGCCTGCACTTCCACGAATTTGCCGGCCCCGGTCATGACCACGTTCATGTCCACTTCCGCCTTGGAGTCCTCCTCGTAGCAGAGGTCCAGCATAGGCACCCCGCCCAGCACCCCCACGCTCGTCGCGGCCAGGTAGTCGGTGAGAGGCACGCGCTGCAGGATCTTCGCTTCGGCCATCTGCTGGAGAGCCAGGGCCAGGGCCACGAACCCGCCGGAAATGGACGCGCATCGCGTCCCCCCGTCGGCCTGAATCACGTCGCAGTCGATGATCACCGACCGCTCCCCCAGCGCCACCGTATCCGTCACCGCCCGCAGCGATCGTCCCACCAGCCGCTGGATCTCCTGGCTGCGCCCCGACGGCCGGCCCCGCACCGCCTCCCGCTGCGAGCGCGTCACCGTCGAGCGCGGCAGCATCGAGTACTCCGCCGTCACCCACCCCTTGCCGCTGCCGCGCAGAAACTGCGGCACGCTGTCCTCCACCGTCGCCGTGCAGATCACCCGTGTATGGCCGATCTCAATCAGGGCCGACCCCTCCGCGGTCAATATATAGTTGGGAACAATCCGCACCGGGCGGCATTGGTCGGGCTGTCGGCGGTCTAGTCTGGTCATGTGCTGGGCCTCGAAAAGATGGCGTAGAACAGCCACAGTACCACAGCCATGGCCAAAGCCAGCCACACCACGCACCCCACCTGGCGCGCGCGGCTGATGTCGGTCTTCTTAGGCCCGCCCTTTTTGGCTGGCTTCCACTTGGACATAAAAAAAGAAGCTGTTAGCCGTTAGCTATTAGCTGTTAGCAACCCGTGCCGCGTGGCGCAGGTCTTTAGCCTGCCGGGTCGAGACTCCTCTCGACCCACGCGCGCTGAGGGCGCCACCAGGAACTGCTTGCTGGAAGCTAATAGCTAACTGCTAATAGCTAGCGGCCGGCGGCCCTGCCGCCAGACTGCTATCTTATCACCGGAACCAGGGGCAGGCGGAGCGCCACCTGCTCAAAGAAGGTCTGCAGCGCCTGGCGGCTCTCCGGGCTCAAGTCGGACAGGACCAGGGCCACCACCGCCCGGTGGCGCTGTTCCAGCGCCAACTTGGTGGCCAGCCACTGCGCCCGATGGTAGTCCGCCCGGTACCCCAGCGATCGGATCGCCGCCTGCCGGCGGCTCAGCAGCACGATCGAGAAGCACCGCCCGTGCCCGATGATCATCTCGTGGTAAGAATGATTCATCGCCGGCCCTTCATAGACGTCCGAGCAAAGGCCCATCCGATCGGCGAAGGCCCCCGCCGCCGTCGTCTCCAGAACCCGCCGCAACGCGCGTCCCGCGGCGTCGTACCGCGTATCGCCGTAGAACGTCAGCTCCACGTACTCGATCCGCCGGCGCTCCCGCAGCAGCGTTACCGCCCGGGCCAGAGTCTCCACGGCGTCTTTCTTCAGCGGCCCCAGGTCCCCCGGCTCCAGCAGCCCCGCTTGGACCAGAGAGTCGTAATACAAGGTAATACCCCCCGGCGCGTTGGCTCGCAGCCGGGATCGCGCCAGTTGCCGCCACGGCTTGGTCAGGTCCAGTTTCCCCGCCTTCCGCGCCTGCCCGTGCAACTGGGCGGCAATCGATTTGTACAGCTCCACGCTCGGCTGCGTCACGAAGTTCATCTGCCGCAGCCACCCCAGCCCGAACACCACGTAGTGCACCCACTGCATATACTTCGGCAGCGCCGCCGGCCCCTCCAGATTCAGAATCGCCAGTGGATAGCCCGCTTGCCGCAGATCCTTCACCACTGCCGCGTCTGGGTTGTGAGCCTCCCCCACGTGGACCACCCAGAAGACGTGGTCCTGGTCCGAAACCCGCGCCGGGACCCGCGGCGCCGGACCCAGCGCCGTCCCTGGGAAGATCTTGATCCCCAGGCCGTCGCTCTTCCCCAGGCTCTCCTCGAAATCCTGCTTGGTCCAGATGCCGGCGCCCCTCCATTCCTGCGGCAGCAGCAGGCATACCTTCTCCCGCGACTCCACCCCGTTGCCGTGCAAGAACGCCGCCATCCGGAACGCATCCTCGATCTCGTCATCGCTCAGCACCGCCGCCTCGATCCATCCCGGCAGGTCCACCCCGTTCAGCGCCAGCGGATAGAGGCTCCCCCGCGTCAGCGGACCGCTGTGCCGTCCGGCCGTGGTGTTGTCGTTATCGGGCTGCAGCTCCACCCGCCGGTACCCCCGCGGTCCGGCGAACTGGTCCAGCAGCGACCCCGGCAAAGTCAGGTAAAGAAAATTCGCCTCGCCGGCCACGCCGTTCTTCTGAAATAACAGGTGCAGCTTTTCCAGATTGAGCACCGGCTCATAGGACGTCATGCCCATGGCCATGCCCACCACCAGCGTTTTCCGCAGCGCCTGAGGCAGTTCCTCGCCGTGCCGCGTGATCTCTTTCAGAATGCCCTGCAGCTTCGCCGGGTCGG
>JBGOUV010000056.1:0-22865 GCA_041477815.1 Terriglobia bacterium
ACGCTGCAACTGGAGCTTCTCTTCCGGGGTCAGTTCGAGAACCGCTATGGGTCGGGACATGGACCCAGGATAGCAGGGCTGGGATATTATTTCAAGCTTTTTCAATTACAGAACACTAGGTGGGGGCACTGCCCTTGCCGCCGCCGGGGGCCCAACTTGTCCGAAGGCGAAAAGTAATCTCGGCCACCACCGACCGATCCAGCTCCCCCGCCGCGCAGACTGCCCCTCCCCAAGTTCGCGTCTGAGTAAGAAGAAGCCCCACTGCCCTCGGCCCACTTCCTACTGCTTGCGAGGCGGATACACCAAATACCCCGGAATGTCCAGCCGTACGCGGTAGAGATTCTTGCCGGCGGTGACGTAGAGGGTCTTCAGGTCGGGGCCGCCGAAGGTGCAGTTGGTGACGGCGTCCTCCGGGATGGGGATGCGGCCGAGGCGCTGGCCGGCCGGGCTGATGATGTAGATACCGGCGAGGTTGTCGGGGTCGCCGGTAGTGGTGCCCGCGGCGCCATAGATGTTGCCCTGGATGTCCATCACCATGCCGTCGACGCCGCGGCCCTGGCCGAAGCTGTAATGCACGCGCCCGTTGGTGACGCGGCCGTCGGGCTGGATGTCGAACTTCCGGATGGTGGCTTCGCGGGGAGGGCCGGCGGTGGTGTCGGCGACGTAGAGCGTCTTGGCGTCGGGGGAGACCAGGATGCCGTTGGGCTTCTCGATGTCCGGCTTGGTGAGGACCCGGGTCAGCTTGCCGTCGGGCTCGATGCGGTAGACGTCCTCGGTGGCCAGCTCGCGGCCGGACTGGTCGCCGTAGCGCGGATCGGTAAACCAGATGCGGCCCTGGGCGTCTATGTCGAGATCATTGGGGCTATTGAGGCGCTTGCCGGCAAAATTGTCGGCCAGGACCTCGATCCGGCCGGTGGCGAGGTCGGTGCGGGTAATGCGGCGCCCGCCCTCGCCGGTGGGCAGCCCGGCTCCTTCGCAGACCACCAGCCGGCCTTGGGGATCGAAAGCCAGGCCGTTGGCGCGCCCGCTGGGCTCGCGGAAGACGGTGAAGTTGCCGTCGGGGGTGTACTTCAGGATGCGGTTGCCGCGGATCTCGCTGAAGTAGACGTTGCCCTCGGCGTCGGCCGCCGGACCCTCCGTGAAGACGATGGAAACCGCCGTCTCGACCTTTGCGGTGAGCGGGGGAGGCGCGGGCGGACGCCGGCAGGCTGCCAAAACCACAAGGAACCATAAAGACACCAAGACACAAAGAACACCAAGTGTTTTTCTTCGTGTCTTGGTGTCTTTGTGGTTCAATTGCGGGCTTTTACCGGGCGGGCGGCTTGGCGGGCGGCCGCCGGGGCGGTGGTTTGCGCGGCTGTTCGGAAGCCCCGCGCGCTTCATTTACGCGCAGGTTGCGGTCCTCCAGCGGAGCATGGTTAAAGCGCGCGATCATCGCCTTGGAGTCGTCGTCGGTGGCCGCCTCGATGAAGGCGTAGCCTTTGGACTCTTGGGTTTCGAAGTCGCGAATCACCTTCACTTCGTCGAAGGTGATGTTTTCATGTTGCAACCAGCCCTGTATATCCTCAGCGGTCACCCAGGACGGCAGGTTGCCCATAAAGACCGTCCGGTTGGACCCACGCTTCTTGCTCATGTCGGGTAAAGGGGATTATACCGTATTTGCTTGGGTTGGTGGGGCCCGGCGGGGTCAATCCAGAATCACCCCAATAACGGCCAGGCACATCTCGTCGGTAGACTGTTCGCCCCAGCCCACCTCGCGGGGCGGGCTAAACGGATTCCGAGGGTTGGCGGCCGAGTTGTCGTAGACGGCCTTCAAGTCCAGACGCGTGCCCGCCGGCAGGGGCAGGGCCTCGCGGTAGTAATAGAACGCCTGCCAGTCGAAGTCCCAGTCATCAATGTAGATGAGGGGGTGCTGGGAGCCGTCGGGGTAGGTGGCGTCCACCCGGATTTCGCGGCCGAGCAGGTGCATGTGGGGGACGATGGAGATGGCCTTGGCGCCGTCCACAAAGCGGGGGATGGTGAGCGAGGCGGTAACCTCGTGGCGCTCGGCGCCGGGTGGAATCGCCAGGCGCGGCGGCAACAAAGGGACGTAGATGATTTCGTGGGCGGCCGGACGAGGGGCGAAGTAGACGCCGATCCGCGTGCGGTCGGTCTGGGGCGAGCCGTTGAGGTGGTAGTGGACCTGGATCACCACGCGGCCGAAGGGGGTGAGGCGAACGCCGGTGTCCTCGGGGAACATGCGGGGCCGCATGCCGGGGGCCCAACCGCCGAGGAGGCTGTCGGTCGGTACGCCCGGGCCGCCGAAGCAACTGTAGCCGGCGCCGGCGCCGGTGCGGTCGACCTTGAAGGCGGAGACGCCCAGGGGATCGGGGTAGGCCAGGACGTGATGCACCACGTTGCGATTGCCGGGCCGGACGTCCAAGCCGGCTACCCAGCGGCTTTGGAAAAGGCGCGTGGGCACACTGAAACAGCGATACACGTCGCGGCCCTCGGCCGGGATGGTGAAGTCGGCGTCGGGTTCGAGGACCAGGTCGGGCGTGCCCAGGGCCCACTGGTCGGCGAACTGGATCGGTTGGGGCAGGTCGCGGGGGTTGCCCTCGGGGGCGCCGGAGTCGGCCCAGCGGGCGAGCAGGTCGATCTCGCCGGGAGTGAGGCGGTTCTCGTCGAGAAACTCGCCGTGACCGGGGACGGGCTTCCAGGGCGGCATGCGGCGGGAGCGGGTCTCGGTCTTGATCTGGCGGGCGTGGGAGGCCGCGTCCTGGTAACTCAGCAGGGGGAAGGGGGCGATATCGCCGGGGCGATGGCAGGTCTGGCAGTGGCGCTGCAGGACCCGGACAATCTGGTCGTTGAAGGTCACCGCGGAGCGAACGGAGCGGGCCCGCGCGGGGGCCGGCTGAGCCCACGCGGTGGCGGCCAGAAAGAGGGCGGGCAGCAGGACGCGCCGCATGCTCCTATCTTAACTCAGGACTTCCAGGAAAGGGCCGTGGCGGCCGCGAAGTCTTCGAAGCGGCGGGGCTCCCGGCCCAGGACGGCGCGCAGCTCGGCCAACTCGGCCTCCGTGGCGGCCAGGCCGTGTTGCTGAAAATGCCGATACATAATACAGAGATCGAGGACCAGCCATTCCGGCAGCATGGCTGTGGCCTGCCGGGCCCAGACGTCGAGATCGTCGCCCAGGTACTGGACAGGACGGCCCAGATGACGGCTCCAGATTTGGGCCACGGCGTCGCCGGTGAGGGCCTCCGGACCGGCCACCGCATAGGTCTTGCCTTCGTGACCCGGCTGGGTCAAGGCGGCCACGACCACGCCGGCGATGTCGCGCACGTCCACCCGGCTGACGCCCCGCTGGCCGATAGGCTGCGGATACAGGCCGTACTGGAGCATGGCTTCGCGAAACCAGGTGTCGACTTGAAAGAAGTTGTTGGGCCGCACCAAGGTGTAGGGAATGCCCGACGCGCGGATGGCGTATTCGATGGGGATTTTGCTGGCGAAGTGGGGGATGTGCGGGGCGCTGTCGATCTGGTGGACCGACATGTACACGAGGCGGCGGAGGCGGGCGGCTTTAGCGGCCTCCACGGCGGCCAAGCCCTCGTGGGTTTCGGTCTGGCTCAGGGCGGTCACCAAAAAGGCGGCGTCCACGTCCTGCAGGGCGGCAGGCAGGGAGGCCGGGGCGGTGAGGTCGCCCACCGCGCCTTCCGCGCCGTCCGGGAGCGCGCCGAGCTTGTCGGCCGAGCGGGTCAGGACGCGCACCCCAACCCCCGCCTGGAGCAGACCTCGGGTGACCTGGGAGCCGACATTGCCGGTGCCGCCGATGACGAGGACGCGCATGGCTCCCATTGTCGCAGATCCAGTCAGGCGTCTTGTTCCATCCGCAGCCGGCTGTGGCGCCGGGCCTGCGCCACCACGGGGTACGGGATAAGCCACTCCCGGTGGGGCGGCGCCTCCACCCACTGCGGTCCGAAATCCTCCACCGCGAACAACTCCACGCGCAGGCCGGACCGGGTCACCCCAACCCGCAGGAAGCTCTTGTACAGCGGCGGCTGGTTGCGGTCCATCGTCCAGTTGGGGAGCAGGGAAGGGAACAGGGCGGCCGACTGCTCCCGTGTCGGGTAGCACCCGAAGTCTTTTCCTTCGGCCAGCGGCACTTCGGTCGGCAAAGCCATTTGGGGAGTGGGCGGGATGCGATCGGTCCGGTCCAGACCCGCGCCGGCGCCGCCGTTCACCACGTGCCAGATGACTCGCTGCCGGCCGGCGGACAGGGCGGTAATCCGATAACACTGGAAATTGCGAACCCCGCCGGCGATAACGAGGCAGTAATGGTGGTCGCGAATGAGGCGGTCCACTCCGGCCAGATTGTGGTCGTAGTTTCCGTTGGCATAAATAGGCCGGCCCAAAATCATCACCTTGGCCTTGGGGGCCTGCGATACCCGCTCGAGCCACCGGAATTGCTCCTCCCCCAGCCGGCCCCGCCTCCCGGTGTCCACAAACACCAGGCGCGCATGCGGCGTGTCGAGGTGGAAATACATATGGGGCTGCGCCGCGGTGGCGCCTTCGCAGAACTGCCGCCGGAAGGCGGCCAATCCGTCGCGCCAGTCGTCGGGACCGGTCGCGGCAAGAATATCGCGCCCATAGGCTCGATGAATCCACGAGCCGTCCGGGCCGGACGCATTTCCGGCCAACACCGCGAACGCGGCAGCGGCGCCTTCCTTCCGGATTTTCTCCGCCAGGACGAGCTGCGAGCCGGCCCCGGAGCCGGTCTCGCCCAGCGCGAGAAACGAGAAATCCGGCGGCAAATCGGGCCAATTCAGGCGAAAATCCATGGGTCCGAAGTCCTTTACGGCGATACCCAGTAGTTGGTCTGAGTAGGCGAAAATTATAGCACAGATCCGGATAAATATTGTTATATTGTGAGATTTAACGGCCTCGCCCGTCGGCTTGCCCCGCACCTCTGGGATCTGGCGCGACCCCTCCGCCCCGGTGACGACTTCCGTCAGAAACGACGGATTCCAGGTCACGCCGCTGGTCCTTTTTCTCCGTCCATCGACGCGTCAACGCCGCCTACTTTGAAAACAACGCGGCGCGCATGCGCTACCCCGAGTTCTGCCGCCCACACCTGTTCGTCGATTCCGGCGTGATCGAAGCAGGATGTAAAGGCGGTCATCGGCACTCGCCTGGAGCAATCGGGCATGTTCTGGACGGTTCGAGGCGCCAACGCTCTGCGATGCTGCAAGCTCAACGGACGCCTGGATGATTACTGGGGGAATCGGCACTTCCTGGGCGCGATATTGGCCGGAATTCCACCTCGACATCGCGGCCTTCGTCGTGGTCGCCTCGATGAGGGGGGACGTCCGGGGTGAGTACCTCAACAAGTATCGCAGTGTCCATTGGAGCGAGCGCAGAGACTTCCCGAAGTCGGCCCTAGACTAGCAGTCCGTGGGAAATGGACCTGAGCGCAGATCTGCGCTCAGGTTCGCCTTCGCAGAATCAACGACTTGCCGTGGCGCAAATTTGCACCACGTGGCGCCAGGGCACTCTTTCCACGGGCCGCTAGACTAGGGACGTGCCGCGCATACATGAGCGCTACCGCAGAAGCCACTCAAGCATTCCTGGTCTGAACTGCAGCTGACTCCGTTGAATTTTTGTCCAAATATGTTACGGTCCTTGTCCCCACTGCACCGGTTTGCGCCGGCAAGGAGAAAGAGAATACAGAGAAGCAGCGGTGCCCGTACCGTGTAGCGAACATCTTTCCCTACCATGTGCCAATGCTTCTTTCCTTAGACCAAGCCTTCGTTCATGAGGTGTTACCTGTCTGGCAGCTATGATCCGCCACGGTGGCCGAAACCGGCCGTAGAACCGGCCGCTTCACTGGCGTACCGGCTAGAGGCTTGCGGCATGGTTGCCGATCCCACGGCCACAACGCGCCGCCCATAGGTTCCGTCGGAGAGACTGGAGGGCACTTGCAGTTTCGGTTGGATCCATCTACTCGCGGTAGATATCCCGCCATCGGCCTGCGGGAAGCACGCCGCCAACTCCGGCGCCGAGAATCCCGCCCACGAGTCCCAAGACCAATTTGCCGAGATGGGGCGAAACAAGGCAGGAGGCAAAAGCACAGTGAGAGTCCATAACCGCACCGGCGCCCACGCCAACCCCGGCGCCGATTCCGAGCCCAATCAGCAAGTTTCGGGACCGGCGACCCTCACGCTGGACCGACAGCCGCACCACGGACTGGGGCGCTACCGTCTGCCGGCCCTTCTTCGTACTCACCACCACGGAATCATCAGTGCCACTTTGGAACCGGCCCTGTACGGTTGCTTGGCCTGCCAGCGAGACACGCACGTTGGCGCCGGCCGCTAATTGTTTGACGTTCTCCCAGTCCGCAGTGACGGGGCGAGACTGGGCTGATCCAAGTTGAGCACCGATGGTCAGCGCAAGGACCGTAACAGCTAGTACCACGAAGGCGAGGCGACCTGATGGATTGACCATTCTTCTTCCTTTCGATGCTGGGGACCCCGTGCGGCCTCAAGAGCAGCCAGGGTTCCGACCGTTTCTACCGAATTGCCATCGTTACGCCGACCGGGCTGGTCGCCGTTCCTACCGTGATCGTGACAGGCGCGGCGCTTCCAGGAGCCACGCCCGCCGGAACTTTTGCATTCACTTGCAACAGGCCTGCTACCAAAGTCGGCGCAGCGCCGGCGTACTGCACCTCGGCGGGAAGGCCCCCGATTCTTACGCTGACCGGAAGCAGCGGCATGGGGAAAACGCTGGTGGCGAGAGTTCCGTCGGTTCCCGGAGGCTTTGTCTGGCCTTCGCCGGTGGCATAGATCGCTACGATCGAGCCGATGGCCGCCGGATTCGACGGGGAATTCACGGTCGAATCCTGGTTCAGAATGGCGCCCTGCCCCCTGCCGGAGGCACTCACCGTGAAGATGCCGGGAGAAGACGGCGCCACGGGCAGCGTTACCGGACTTGACCTCGCGAACCCATACTCGACCTGGACCTGCGTGAGGGATTTGCCGGCCACTGAGTATGGAACTATCGCGCTCAACTGGTTCTGCACGGCGTAAATCATAGGCGCGGCAACGCCATCGAAGAGGACTCTGGTTCCTGCCAGTTCGGTATCCACCAGGAGAAACTGGAAGCCGCTCAGTTGGAGCGTGGTCAACACTGGGGGGCCGAACCCTACTCCGAAGATCGTGATGATCTCGCCGGGGGAGACCGCACCCGGCAAGAAGCTGGCTGCGTTCACCGCGCCTGCGGACGAAAACGAGGGAGCACTGGACGCACTCTGAGGGCCAATCTTGACGAACGACGTACGTGCCGTCACGTAGGCGTTGCCTGAAGCATCCACCGCGATGTTACGCACACCATCGAGGGAGACGGAGTAGACCAAGGCTGCACCTGCAGCGTTGAGGACGGCCATGAAACCGGGGGTGGATGAGATGTCCAACGGGCCTGACGTTCCAGGGAAGTTGCGCGACAGCGTGTATCCCGTCACGTAGGCGTTCCCTACTCGGTCTACCGCTATGCGCTGGGCAGCGTCTTCATCGTTGCCGCCGAGGTAGGTGGAATAAACCAAGGCTGTGCCCGCGGCATTGAGCTTCATCACAAAGCCGTCGGCCCGACCGCCGCGGAAGGTGGTTTGAAAGGCACCCGATGTCGTGACGAGGTTGTTGCGAATCTCGGACGCATTGCCGGCGACGTAGGCGTTGCCTGCCGAGTCCACCGCTATGCCGAGGGCGGTGTAGTCGAATAAACTGGCGAGATAGGTGGAATAAACCAAAGCGGTGCCTCGGGGATTCAGCTTCGTTACGAAGGCGTATCCATCCTCGAAGGGTCGGCCGCCGCCGACAGTGAGAAATGCGCTCGGTGTTACCGGGAAATTGGTCGAATCAGTCCTGCCCGTCACGTAGGCGTTGCCCGCGGAATCCAGCGCGATGCCAAGGCCCTCGTCCTCTCCGGGCCCCCCGAGGTAGGTTGAATAAGCCAGGGCCTTGCCCGCTGGGTCCAGCTTGGTCACGAAGGCATCGCCTTCCCCGAACGGCCCACCGCCGCCAAAGGTGGACTGGAAGGCCTCGGGTGTTGTGGGGAACCCGGCCTTGGCTACACCTGTCACGTAGGCGCTCCCTCCCGCATCCACCGCTATACCGGCCGCGAGAGCGCCGCCTCTGCCGCCGAGGTACGTGGAATACACCAAGGCGGTCCCCAGGGGGTTAAGCTTCGCGACAAAAGCGTTCACCCCGCCGCCGGAGGCGGTCTGGAAAGCACCCGGCGTGGTGGGAAAGTTGGTCGACTCCGTTACGCCTGTCACGTAGGCGTTGCCTGCCGCATCGACCGCTATGCCAGTGCCCTCCTCGCCACCAGTGCCGCCGAGGTAGGTGGAATACATCAAAGCTGTGCCGGCGGCATTCAGCTTCGCCACGAACACATCGTCGGAGGCGCCACCACCAAGCGTTCTCTGCAAGGCACCCTGAGTTATCGGGAAATTAGTCGACGCCGTCTTCCCCGTGACGTAGGCGTTACCGTCAGAGTCCACCGCTATGCCAAGGCCTCTGGTCGCAACCGTATTGCCTAGCGAAGTCGAGTAGATTAGAACCGGGTCAATCACCAGCGGCGCGGTCGCGTCATAGCCCGACACCTCAAACCCAACCTCGTTCGATGACTTGACGGTGTACCGGCCCGCGATCTCCTTCTTCGCCCCTTTCATTTCCTGCCACACCACGGGCCTGCGCAGAACAACATCGCCGCCCGGTGTGCGCAGCACGAGATCCGCATGGTCGTCGAGGCTGATCCTCGATGCTCCGTCAAAGGCGAGCCGAATTGTGCGTGGGTCAGCGCCTGGCGCCAGCACAAAGTCGAACTCCAGTTCCCGCGCGGCTCCGTGGTAAACCAAGTCCACTCCCGGATAAACGTCCCGAAGTTTCACCGCCGCGTAACTCGGGACGCCGGTCCGCCATCGCTTCGGATCGCTGCCCAAGAAATAGTTGGTTGTACCCGGCAGGCGATCCAGCCCTTCGACGCGTGCATCCGCATTGGCTGCCAGCACCTTCATTCGTACTACCGATTCCATACGGGCCGGGCCAGACCGCTCCCTCTTTGTATGCTCAGCAGCCCGACCGAGCGACAATACAGCCTCGGTGGAGGTGAGCAGCAGCTTGTAGCTGCTGCCGCGAGCTAGGAATTTCACTCGCGAGTCCGCCTGGCCCCGGTTCACCTCGAAGCTCATTGGCAGCTTGCCGTAGGCTTCGGCCAGCCGCGCCTGTACCGGTTTGTCGGGTGGCGGCAGGAGGGCTCGGTCCGAAGATCCGGCCGGCCGGTCGCCGCGAGTGGCCAGGCTCAGCACCGTTAGCGCCAGGGACAAGACAAGGTACATGCTGCAGTTTGCTCGGCGACGCTCCCGCCGCGGGTTGCGAGGCGCCTGGCGACGCGGTCTGCGGACCGTCCATCCGTCTCGCCTAGCTTGGTCCAGGAAGGTTCGGACATTATCTTCTTCGACCATTGCCACTCCTCGGACGGCTTAAAGCCGGCCCTGGGGCAGCCCCAACCGAAACCGCTCCCCCTGGACCCGGCTGATGAGTGCCTGCAATCCAACAACTTCGCGGACATTTCTTAGTCTGCCTGTCGTGTTAGGACCGACACACAACTCCCCTTCCGGACCAACCCGCCCGCATCCACCCAATTCGGTTGGAGGTAACTAAGTGATTCGGTCAGGCGTTTTGTTTCACCGGAAGCCGACTTTTTGGGCAGGTCCGGTCTGCCGCGACCGGAACCTTTCGTAGAAAGGACCGCCTCAGCGTCGTACGGCCAGGGTTACGGTATTGCTGCTGACCCCACGGGCCACAATCCGCAGCCCATAGGACCCGTCCGCCAGTGTCGCCGGCACCTGGACATTGGCCTGGTAAAGCCCGGCAAAACCCGGGGTGAGGCCGGCATAGGAAGGAGTCACCGACACGGCGCCGACGAACGCTTCGATCGGGCCGCGCGCCGAGATCAGGGGCGAGGCCGGGGCCGGCAGGCCGGCGGAGATGTCGCTGTCGGGCCGGCCCAGGCCGGTCAGGAATACGGAGACCACCTCGCCCGGACGAGCCGGCACGGTATCGGATACCAGCGTCCCATTGGCGTGGATCACCGCCGCGCGCGGCGTGCCGGCCCCAAAAATCGCCGGCGCCGCCTCGGAAACCGTCACCGGGACCTCCGCCGACCCGCCGGCGTAGCTCACTCGCAGCGTGCCCGGACCCTGGATGTCGAACGGCAACTGCGCGTTGATCTGGGTGCGCGACACAAACAGCAGGGGTACCCGCCGGCCGTTCAGGGTCACGTTGGTCCCGCCCATCTCGGTGGGCAGGGGCAGCCCCCGGGCGCCGCCTTCCTCGGTCGACAGCATCCGCCCGAAGATGCTCACCAGGGAGCCCGGCGCGAGCGCCGTGCTGAACGAGGCCGCATTCACCACCCCGGCCGCCTCCAGGAGGGGCGGAGTGGCGAGGGTGAACTGGTCGATCTGCTGGCCGCTGCTGTCGATGGCGCTACAGGAGAACTGGGGCCCCTCCACCTGACAACGCAGGTAATGATAGGTGGAAGCGGCGAACACGAGGCCCTCCCGAGGCGACACGAAATAGAGATCACCGCCGCCGCCCCCGGTAATGATGTTGACCGTCCCCTGGCCCGGATCTACGAACTGGCCGCCCCGTCGTGGCGCCGCCTGCTGATAGGTGTGCTCGTGCCCGCTCAGGACCAGTTGCACGTCGTGGCGATCGAAGATCGGCTCCAGGAACTGCCGTACCAAGGCCGAGTTGGGGTCTTGCTCGTGGTTGGAGGTGGGCCGCACCGGATGGTGGAAATACGCCACCCGCCAGAGCTTGCGCGTCCGGCGCAGGTCGTCGTCGAGCCAGCGGACCATCTGGCCCCGCCCCGCCGCCGCCTCGACCAGCGGGGTATTGGAATCCAGGGACACAAAATGCACGTCCCCCCAGTCGAACGAGTAGTACCGGCCGCGGTCGGGCTCGGGCACGCCGTCGGTGGGGTTGGCATGCAGCAGGAGGTAGGGCAGGGCCCCCAGCGTGTTGTACTCATGGTTGCCGGGACAGGGGAAGAAGGTAGAACGCCGCATCAGGGGCGAGTAGACGGAGAAGTGGTTGTTGCGGAACTCCTGGAAAGAGCCGTTCTCATAGGCAATGTCGCCGGTGTGAATCACGAAAGCCGGCTGCTCCAGGAACATCAACTGCGCCAGCCGCCGCTGGGGGTCGAGGCCGGTGCCGCTGTCGCCGAAGGCCAGGAAAGTAAATGGCCCGGGCGCCGCCGGGGCCGTCCGAAACCGGAAATCCTGCGGCGGGGCCAACTCGCCGCCGTCCAAAAGCACCCGATAGGAATACTCGGTTCCCGGGCGCAGTCCGGTCAGAGTCGTTTGATACTTATAGTAGGGTACACCCAGGCCGGTGACGCGGGCGGGGATCTCGGTGATCTGGGCCTGTTCGCCCTGCAAGACGCCCTGGCCGGTGGAGTACAGCACCGTGCCCTCGCCCAGGTCCGGGATGACCCAGACGACGGTTACGCGGTCCGCGCGCATGTCCTGCAAGTAGGGATAGCGGCTGAGGGGGGGCGGAGTCTGGGCCCCCGCCTGCCACAGCAGGATTGTCACCGCCGCCACACACGCCAAATGCCCAACCGGATATGGGAGCTTCTTCATGGACTAGCGGATACTGATTGGCAAGAGTAGCCGGCCCACCACTCTAAACCCTCCCCCCTCTCTACAGTATCACAAGACGTGTCAAACACCTCTTTCCCGGTTTCCCGGGCCACCCTGGGTGCGCGACATGAAAGTGATGGCCTGCAAGTGGCGTTTCGTTTCCACCCGGCCTGCCGGAGCGTAGCCTTATGTCAGGATTTCCGTGGGCCTACCGGCGAAGTGATCCGCGTGCAGAGCCCGCAAGCGTGTTGCGGCAAAGCGTGTTGCGGCCGCTTGCAACTGGAGGCTAGAGCTGTTACAATATCCCCAGTCATAGTTAGGATGCCTGTAGGCCGCAAACCGCGCTGCAAAGCCGTGGTCGCCTTTTTGGCGGTGTTGGCGATTCTCGCGTTGTCGAGCAGCGTCTTTCTTCCTGGGCATTGGCTTGACGGCCTGCAGGGCCGCAGTTGCAACATCTGCCGTACCGCCCAACTGCCCGCTCTGGGAGCTTCTCTAGGAATTCAGATACACGCTCCGGCTCCAGTCGACTGGCGCCAGCGCGCGGTCGAATTCAGTCCCGTAGTCGAACCGGTTCTCGTATCCCACTCTCCCCGGGCTCCACCTGCCTAGTTCTCCTCTCGAATTCTGATTATCGAAGCGCAGTCGCTGCCGGCGTCGACGGCAGTTGCGCTGCTCCACCTTTCCATTTCATTCGAAATTCAAAAGGAGAATCTCTTATGCAGGCGAGAAATCTTTCAGGCCTTCTTGGCAAGCTAAAGAACGTTCTTGCGCCCGTTTGCCTGGCGCTGTTGGCGTGCTCTTTCCCGGCCTCCGCTCAGTCCCTGGGCAGCGCGGGAACCGTCGAAGGCACAATCACGGACGCCAGCGGCGCCGTCATCGCCGGCGCGACCGCAACCATCGTGAACCGCATTACCGGATATCAGCAGACCGCGACCACAGACTCCGTTGGAAGTTTTCGTCTCAACAACGTCCCGCCCAACCCCTATCACCTGGAGGTTAGCGCGCCCGGGTTTGCCACCCTTCAGCAAGATATCGTCGTGCGCTCAGCGGTGCCGCTGACCCTCCAGCCGTCGCTCCAGGTTGCCGGTGGGCGAACCACCGTTGTCGTCGAAGCCGCCGGCGCCGACGTGCTTGAAAACGTCCCTTACGCTCACAACGATATGGATCGCGCCGTGTACTCCAAGCTGCCAACATTGGGGGCGGGCTCGGGTTTGAGCGACGCGATCATATTTGCCAGCCCCGGCGTGGTGGCTGATTCCAACGGCTTGTTTCACCCTCTCGGCGACCACGCCCAGACGACCATCTCCATCGATGGCCAACCTATCAGCGACCAGCAGAGCAAGCAGTTCTCCACCCAGTTGCCTCTAAACGCCATCCAGTCGATGGAACTCATCACCGGAGCGCCTGCGGCCGAGTTCGGTGACAAAACCAGCCTCGTGGTCAATGCCGTGACCCGCTCCGGGCTGGGGCAGAGCAAACCGCACGGAAGCTTCGCCGCGCAGTACGGATCCTTTGGGACCGCAGCCGAGGAGTTCACCCTAGGCGCGGGCAGTCCGAAGTTCGGGAATTTCCTGGCTGCCAATGCGCTCCGCTCGGGCCGCTTCCTGGATACCCCGGAGTTCCGTCCCCTGCACGCGCGCGGGAACAATCAAACCATCTTCGATCGCATCGATTATCAGCCGACCGGGAAAAACGTCTTCCACCTCAACCTGTTTGCCGCCCGCAACTGGTTTCAGACCCCTAACACCTTCGAACAGCAGTTTGCCGATCAGGACCAGCGGCAGATGGTCCGCAGTTTCAACATAGCCCCCGGATATCAGCGCACGATCAGCCCGGCGGTGCTTCTGACCATCACGCCCTTCCTGCGTCAGGACCGCGTCACCTACTATTCGAGCCGTGACCCGTTCTCCGATACGCCGATCACGATTGGCCAGAGCCGGCGGCTCCGCAGCCTCGGCTTCCGGGCGGATATCGCTTACGTGCGCGGCATTCACAACCTGAAGTTCGGCGGGCACTTTACCAACACGGGTCTCTCCGAGGACTTCCATTTAGGCGTCACCGACCCGGCCTTCAACGCCGTCTGCCTGGACCAGGGCGGCGACCCGGTGACCAAGCCAACGCTGCTCGACCCGGATGATTGCGCGGACGCTGGCTTCAAGGGTAACCCGGACCTCCAACCGGGCCTGATTCCGTTCGACCTAACCCGAGGTGGAGCGTTGTTTGGTTTCCGAGGGCGCGCCGACATCAACCAAGGCGGGTTTTTCGTACAGGACCAGATCACGCTGCACAGCTTGACCATCCATGCCGGCCTTCGTGTGGATCATTACAGCGGCCTCAGCACGGATACCCTGGCGCAGCCTCGGGTGGGTGCGTCTTACCAGATCAAGCCAACAGGCACGGTGCTGCGCGCCTCTTACTCGCGTACGCTGGAAACGCCATACAACGAGAGCCTAATCCTATCGAGCTCCACCGGCTCGGGGGGCCTGGCCCAAAACACCTTCGGCGCCTTCGGCGCGCAACCGATGAGGCCGGGCCACCGCAATCAGTACAATGCGGGAATACAACAGGCACTCGGCAAGGTGCTGCTGGTCGATGCCGATTACTTCTGGAAGTTCACGGACAACGCCTACGACTTCAGCGCCCTGCTGAATACGCCGATGGTATTCCCTATCTCCTGGCGCAAGTCGAAGATTGACGGTGTATCGTTGCGGCTGAGCACGCCCAACCTTCGGGGGTTCCAGGCCTATACGACCATGGGACACACGCGGTCGCGCTACTTCGGGCCCGAGGTGGGGGGCCTGATCTTCAACTCGCCGCTCGACACCAGCGTGTTCCGCATCGACCACGACCAGGCTTTCCAGCAAACAACCCATGTTCGCTACCAGCGGCCGAAGAACGGCGCCTGGTTTGCCTTCACCTGGCGTTATGACAGTGGCCTGGTAGCTGGTGCGGTGGACAGCCTGGAGGCAGCGCTGGGCCTGACCGCGGCGCAGCAGGCGGCGATCGGCTTCTTCTGCGGCGGCCAACGAGCCAGCCTGTCCCAAGGGATTACGCAGTGCGCTTCGTCCAATTTCGGAGCGACGCGGCTGCGCATTCCGGCGCCGGGCACGGCCGACCCCGACCACAACCCGCCGCGCGTCGCCCCGCGCCATCTTTTCGACCTGGGAGCGGGGACCGACAACCTTTTCAGGCGAAGCGAAGGTACACGCGTGACCCTGAAATTCACCGTTCTGAATGTCACCGACAAGATTGCCCTCTACAACTTCCTGTCCACCTTTAGCGGTACCCATTTCGTGGCCCCGCGCACCTACCAGGCGGAGGTTGGAGTGGTCTTCTGAGCCCTGAGTATCTGCCCTGGCGCTCCGGCTCACGGCGCCCGCGCGGGGGGCTGTGGCGCTTCCGCCCAATGTGACCCTATCCCCCAGGGACCGGAGTGAGCGTACCGCCTGTCGCTCAGACGCTCACTTTTATGTCGCGCACCCCGTTTCCCGGTCTGATCCAACACCGGACCTGCCGCCCGCTATTCTGAATGAATTGCCTTCGATCTCGTGGGCGACGTAGACCGGGGCGTACCCGTCCACGCAGGTGAGTTGGTAGCGGAAGTCGTTATTGAGAACTTTTATCGCCCAGGACAGAATTTATCGCGTGGCTATGGGCGCCGGCCCCGTGGTCTGCCCGCCGATGCTCACCACCAGCGGGGTGGACGACCCGGCTGCCACGCCCGCCGGCACCGTGATGTTGATCTGGTAGAGCCCCACGAATCCCGGGGCCAAGCCTGAAAACAACACTTGTGCCGGTACGTTGCCAATCGTGACCGTGGGCGTGGTCAAGGTGCGGGAAAGCTTGTCGCCCGGCGCGGGCTGGCCGGTCTTGACGGGATTGTCCACCGCACCCAGTCCATTGGCATAAACCACCAGGACATCGCCGGCGCCGGCAGGCTTGCTGCTCGTCAGGCTGCCATCGGCATTCACGATCGCGAACACGCCCGGGGAAGCCACCCCCACGCCGGCCGAAATGGTGTTGCTGATCGTCCCGTTGACCGGCGCGCCCGTCCTGGTGCCGAGGTAGGCGGGTCCGCCGATAATCACGGTGAACGGGGTGGTCCCGTCCCCGAGGCCGAGCTCCCACGGCACCTGCAAGTTGATCTGGTTGGGAGAAACGAACAGCAGGGGCGCCGGGAAACCGTTCACAAATACGGAGGCATTTCCCAGCGTCGCAGGCAGCGGCAAGCTGGTGGCCTGCGCCGTGGTGTTCGCCAGCCCGGAGCCGTACAGGCTGACCAGCGAGCCGGCGGCAAGGGGTCCCGCCAGGTTGGTCGCGGCGTTGACCGCGCCGCCGTTACTGAGGGTGGGGCCGCCGGGAGGCTGGAAGCCCGCCGACCTCAGGGCCGCCATCACGAAGGGAAAGCGCTCGCGAGCGAATTGCGCGTTCTTGATGGTTTGCTCCTCGAACATCTGGTTGGTAGCCGCCTGCTGCACGCCTCCCAACGTGATCTGCTTATTGGGGTCGGCGTACGCTGCCGGCTTCACCTGGTCGTATTCGCGCTGATTCTCCCATTCCATCCAGCCTCCCGCCCCGCCCGCCAGGACGGCGCTCTTGTAAAGCGCCTCGAGATACTGGTAGCGCCGTTCGGGAATGGCCAGGCTCTTGCGCATCAGCACGTTTTGGTCCGTGTTCTGGAAGATCGACCGCTGCGACGACTCGAACGAACCGTCCTTGTCCCAGAGCAGGAACTGGCTGAAGTTCTTGCCGTCAAAGCGGTACAGGAAGAAGTTGTTCATGCCGAACACATCCCCCAGGATACTGTCGAAATCGGCGGCAAAAACCTCCAGCGCGTTGTGCACCACCCACAGTTTCAGGTCCGTGTAACCGGCCATGACGCGAGCGAAGTCCGCATCCGCGGTCTCGTTGATGGCCCGGACGAAGGCTATCGTCGGGCGGACGTCGAAGGTCGTTTTGTGCTCTTCCGGGTCGAACGGGAAGGGCGTCCACTTGCTGGAGTCAGGCCCGCAGGCGAGCTGCGTGGAGTTCGCGCAGGTCGGCCGCCACTCGAAGTGGTAGGGTTCGTTCAACGGATTCCACTTATACAGATCGCCGGTTCCTTCGCCCAGATAGCGCTCCAGATACTCCTTCCGGATCTCTTCCTCCATCAGGTAAAGACCGTCGTAATCGCTGTTAATAAAGAGGCGGGCATGCGCCACGCGCGAGGCGGGCAGACCCATCTTGCGGAAGAGGTTGAAGATGATTCGCTCTTTGAGGAAGGAAGCGTCCTGGTTGTTGGCCTTCATCACGACGGCTGACAGGGTGAGGAACTTCTGCCGGTCCTCGAAGCGATTGAAATCGATGCGGATGTTGGGCTTGATGGGGCTGCGGCTGCCGCGCCCGCGAGAGCGGATGCCGATGTTCGCCACGACCACGTCGCGCCCCTGGAACTGCCAGTGGAAGTCCGCCGGATAGTAGGTGTTCTCCAGGTAATGCAGCTTCAGCAGCGCCCAATCGGCCGCCCGGATATCGAGACGGACGTCGTGGACGACATCGTCGTTGAAGAAATCCTCGAAGGTCTGCGCTGCCGCGGGAGATGCCAGCGCCAGCAGCAAGACATTCATCGCCAGTGCCTGGCGTGCCCGGGAAACCATAGCGTATGCCTCCAGTCCGAGATGCCGAATAAAGCCATTAGAGCACAAGTTGGCCTCCACTGCGGTACGCGGCGGGCGCCGCTAATCTATGACAGGGCCTTTCCTGCCGGGTGCGGCGGCGGGTCAGCGATTGCAGGAGATGCTCCGGTTGGCGACGCTGCATACCATCTGGGGCAGGCCGTTGACGTCGCGCGGCGTGGCTGTCCACCCCGTGGCCGCCGGCTCGAAGGTGGTGTAGCCGAAAGTACTAAACGCCGTCCCGCTCGACACCATGGCGCCGCCCACGCGGGCGCCGGGAACCACCGCGGGAACCGGGTACAGTAGCGCTCCGCCATTGCCTACCACCATCTGGGGGGGGCGCTCGGGGGTGAAATTGAGCGCTTCAAAGAAGTGGCCGTGACCGGACAGAACCAGGTTCACGCCGGAAGGCAGGTTATTCTGCGAGGCGGCCTGCATGGTCAGATTCGATACGAACGTCAAAGGTTGGCCCTGCACGGCTCCGATGACCCACAGCGGGCGGTGCATGAGGAGCCAGGTGTTGGGGCCGGCGGCCTGGCGCACCATGCCGAATTGTGGCATGTAATGGTCCTCCACCTGGGCTACGTCCGCCGCTATGTCGTTGGCCGCAGAATCATCCATGACGATCAGTTGGACCGCCCCGGCAGAGATGCTAACCGGGTCCGTAAACGACGGACAGATGTCCGAGTACGGGCGGGGGTCGAGGAAGCGGAACCAACCCTCCCAGGCGCGGGTACAATCCTCATGATTTCCGCGAACGAAGACCCAGGGGGCCGCCGCCAGCGCCGGGTTGGCCGGGGTGAAGAAATCGGCGTTCCAGGCGTCCCAGTTATAACCGGTGGGAGTGTTCACGCAACCTGGAAAGTCGGCCGGGCAGGGCTCTTCGCGGTAAAAATAGTCGCCCACGTGAAGGATCAGATCGGGGCGCCAGGCGGCGGCGCTGGCGGCGACAGTGGGGAACGGCCACGCGGCCGCATTGTTACAGGGCACGTGATCGGTGCCTCTCTGCCGGCAACCCGTGTCACCCATCACCAGGAGGCGCTGGGGGTTCGCCTTGGGCAAGGCGAGTGGCTCCCCCTCGATGGAGGCGGATGCCGTGCCGGGCGGGATGACCGCTTCGCAGCTCAGGATCGGATAATCCGGGAGACTGGGCCGGGCACGCACCTGCATAGCCTGCGATTGCGAGCCGATCACGATGTTGGGGCAACTGCTCTGGCTGGTGATGGCGCGCGCGATGACGCTACCGGCCGCTCCCATTTGCACCCATCTCGTCAGGGCGGTGCTGCCGCCCTCTCCCTGCACCGCGAAATTCACGCTGTTGGAAGCCGTACCTCCGCTCGTCACCACCACCGGTACCGTGCCGCTGATAGGGGTGCTCATCGGCACCAGCACGTTGATCTGGTAAAGTCCCACGAACTCGCCTTCTGTAAAGTCTCCGTCTACCGGCCTTCTCGCCGCCGGCCCCGGGGGAACCAGCCCGGCGAAGGTGACCGCGGCGGCCGCGCCGCCGATGGTGACCGTGGGAGCGGTGGTCACGGGAGAAAGCGCCTCGCTGGTAGCGCCACTGCCGGTCGGCGGCTGGTTGGTAACCGGTCCCAACCCCGTGCAGTAAATGCTGATGAATTCACCGCGCCGGGCGGGTCGGGCGGTGTGGTTGAGGATGCTGCCCGCCGGCGCGGCCACGTCGCCGCTCGACGAAATGAGAATGGCGCCCTGCATGCCGTTGACGGCGAAAATACCCGGCGCGGCGCGAGCCAGCCTCACCGTCTGGGCCGCGCTCGCCGCCCCGGCCACCGTAACCGTGAGGGAGGCCTCGCTCTGTCCGGCCAGCTCCCAAGGTATCTGGAGGTTGATCTGCCCTGGCGAGACGTAAAACAGGGGAGCTGCGGTGCCATTGAGGAGCACCCGAGCGTCCCCGAGCAGGGTCGGCAAAGGAACCCTGACGGCGGCCGCGGTAGCCGAGGCCAGGTTGGAACCGAATAGAGAGACGATGCTGCCGGCTGCCACCGGAGATCCGGCGGCAAAACTGGCGCCGTTTACGATCGCATTCACCGTGGGTGGGTCGGCGGCCAAGACGCGGCCGGCTACACCCCACCACAGCACCACGCCGCACGCGGTGATTCGGGCTATTCGGGTCATGCTGGCTCCTCCCGCTACATGATGAACTGCACCCGGAGCAGGCGCGTCCAATAAGTGCTTTCGCCGTTGATCGGGGTCCGGGTCGGATCTTCCAGTTTCTCGCGGATGCCGTTCAACTGGACCTTGAAATGTTTATTCCAATACCAATTGACCCCCAGGGTGACGGCCCGGTCGCTTTGGGAAACGAGGTTGGCGGCCCGCGGGCTCCGGCTGGGCCGGCCGACGTGGTCGGCGCTGCCCCAACGGGCGGCCTCGACGCGCCCGGCCAGCTCCACGGCCCCGAACCCGCGGCCGAAAATGAACCGCCTTTCCGGCTCCGCCCGGTCCGCGTACTTCTGCCCGGTGAGAATACATGTTCCACTCACGTACCAGCCCCGTTCAATCAGGTTGGGGAGGTCCTCCCCGAGGAAGCCCTGTTTCTGGCGCGCTTCCTGGACGTGTACGAACTCGCCTTTGAGAGAGTAGCGTCCCGGGGTCCACTGGAACTCGGTTCCCAGCCGCCGTCGCTCCCCGTGAACGAAGATATGCCGGAAGAAGTAGTCCTTGGAGGTGTTGCGGCCGCGAAGTCCGGAGAGTCCTTCCGGCACCGACGTGGAGGTGAACGCTCCTCCCAACTGGATGGTCTTGAACACGTCCGGCACCGGCGCCAGCCGCAACGGATTCCCGATCAACCGCCCCGCAAAGGTGCGAACGCCCGTGAAGAAGTGGGCCTTGTTGCCAAAATCATCGATAATTTCCGAGACTCGCGCCTTTTCGCCGTCGGTGCGGAACAGCCCGACCTGATAGCCGAGGCCCCGGTTGAAGAACCGCCCGTGCAGCATCATCCCCTGGGCCCGGCCGGGCTCCAACTCGTCGCCCGTCCGCGTGCGGTACACGAAGTCCAGTTTCGTCGGACCGGTCAACTGTTCCAACCCGAACGGCATCTTGAACTTGCCCACCTGGAACTGGAGGTTCCGAAAGTGCCGGTAGTTGACGTAGACATCACGCCACGGAAAGCCCACCGTCTCCTGTTCGATGTTGAGCCAGTCGGAGGCCTCTTCGTTGATCTCCCGCTCCACCTCGAACTCAAAATCCTTGAGGAACCGCCCCTGAATGGCGACCCGCACACGGTGCAGCTCAAAGTCGCCCTCTTTGGTGATGTGGTACGGATAGAAGGACCGGTAGTCGGCCTGCACCTTGGCCCGGAAATCCACCCGCAGAACCTTGCCCACCCGCAGTTGCGGGCGGTCGCGAAACAGCAAGCGCACGGTCCGTTTTTTCTTCTTGCCCTTCTTCTTTTCCTTTTCCGGAGGCTCCTCGTCGGAGTCGAAATCCTTGGGCCGGTCGGGCTCCTGGGGATCCAACTCTTCTTCTTCCGTGACGTCGATGGCGTGCGCGCGCACCGGCCGGGGCAGGGCCGCCAACAGGGTTAGCAGTCCGATACGAACACTCCAGCCCCCCAGCCGCCGCCAACGCTGCTTGCGCACGAGTACCTCCAAATCTCGGGCAGTATAGCACTCTCCCGGCGGTCCTTACAAGGCGAACACGGATGGCGAACACGGATGGCCGAACCCGGTCCTGGTTCGGTGGAGGCCTATCTGCGTCCATCTGCGGTTCCATGGACTAACGCAGCACCCCGCGCTGGTAATCGAGTACCGCGCGCTGAAGCTGGTACTCATAGGTAGCCCCGGAGCGGGCAATCTCCGCCGAAGTCTTATTCAGTTGCGCCTGCCCCAGCTCCACGATCGACCCCAGGCCCAGGTCGTACCGCGCCTGGGCCAGCTCCATCGCCTGTCCCGCCTGTCGCAGCAGTTGTTCGGTGACGTCCATGCGCTGGTAGGCCGTACCGGCGTTGAGCCAGGCCACCCGCACATCCCGGACCACGCGGTTGGCCAGGTCCTCTACTTCTTTGTCCGCCACCTGCGCCCGCAGCTCCGCCTCGTTGCGCCGGGCGCTGAACAGGCGGCCGTTGAACACCGGAATGTTGACGTTGACCCCCACCGCGGCATAGCGGCCCCGGAGCTTGGTCTCATCGCGTCCCGGGATCACGCCGGCCGTTCCCACGGCGCTGACGCTGGGCAGCGCCAGATCGCGCTCCGCCCGCGCGAACTGCGCCGCCGCTTCCCGGCCCAGCCGTCGCGCCGCCAGCTCCGGCCGCGCCTGCAGCGCCTCCTGGACCAGATCCGCAACTTCCGCCGGCAACGGGGCCGGCAGGGCCTCTTCCACCAGCTCGTAGATCTGGGGGCCCGCGGTACCCATCGCCGCCGCCAGCTCCGCAAACGACGCCCGCAGCGCGTTCTCGGCCCCCAACAGCAGCAGCTTCGCCTCCGACAGGTTCACCTCCGCGAAGCTCAGGTCCAGCCCCGACTTCAACTTGCTCTCGGCCAGCGCCCGCACCTGGTCCACCACGAGCTGCCGCGCCGTCACCGTCTGCTCGGCCACGCGCTGCAGCGACTGTGCTCGTAGGGCCTGATAGTAGGCGCGGTCGACCTGGAGCAGGACTTCGGCCCGGGTGGCGCCGGCCACCTGATCCTGGGCCCGGGCCCGCAGCCGGGCGCTCTCGGTCAGATGTCCGGTCCGGCCGAAGTCGGTCAGCATCTGCGACACCGTGAATCCCGCAGCGAACCGGCTGTAGATGATCGAATTGCTCAAGGTCCCCGCGCCGATGCGGCTGTTCTCCGGAGCGCCGGTGCCCGTCACGCTGCCCATCACCGTCGGAAAATACGCCGACCGGATTTCGGTGGTGACCTCATTGGCGGCGAGCGCCGCCAGCAGCGCCGCGCTCACCTGCGGGTGGTTCTTCACTGCCAGGGTCTCCGCCTCCCGCAGCGTGAGCTGCGGCGGGACTTGCGCCGCCGCTACCGCCACCGCCGCCGCCCAAACCCACGCCCGTCCGCTCATGCGGCCTCCCTCTTGCGCCCATATACCAACACATAAGCTGCTGGGACTATAAATACCGTCAGGATGACCGACACCCCCAGGCCGCCGATGATGGCCCGGGCCAGCGGCGCGTAGGACTCGCTCCCCGTTCCCATCTTTAGCGCCATCGGCGCCAGGCCGATGATGGTCGCGAGCGACGTCATCAGCACCGGCCGCAACCGCACCCGGCAGGCCGTTCCGACCGCCTCCACTACGCCCATGCCGTCCCCGCGCATCCGGTTGGTGAACTCCACGATCAGAATGCTGTTCGACACCACGATCCCCACCAGCATCACCACCCCCATCAGCGACATCACGTTCAGCGTGGTGCCGGTGGCGAGCAGAGTCACCAGCACGCCGGCCAGACCCATGGGCACGGCCAGCAGGATCAAGAGCGGATCGACCACCGATTGGAACTGCGCCACCAGGATGAGGAGCAGCAGCACCACGGCCAGCAGCAGCCCGTATCCAAAGCTGCGGAACGAGGCCCGCATGCC
>JBGOUV010000526.1:0-3833 GCA_041477815.1 Terriglobia bacterium
GCGCTCCCTGGGCTTTACTTTGCCGCCACGCCGCGACCCTGTGGGTGTCGTGGGGCGGCCCCCCTGGGCCGCAGCCGGCCCCCCGGCCGTCTTGGATACGCTACGGGAATCCGCACGGCCGGGCCTGGGGGCCCGGCGCGGCCCGGGGGGGCCGCCCCACATATACAGCCACAACGGAGCGTTTTCCGCCCAGTTCGGCAGCCAGGTCCACGCCTTGCTGGCCGGAACCCTTCCTCCCGACCAATCGCCTCCCGAAGCCCTTGAGCTAGCCAACAACTTCCATCGCAGCCCACTGGGCCAACGCCTCGCCACCGCCACTTCCATCCACCGCGAGCAGAGCTTCCTGATCTCCCTGGGCGGCCGCCTGGTCAGCGGCCAAATCGATCTGTGGTTCACCGCCTCCGACGGCGAAACCATCCTTGTCGATTTCAAGACCGGCGAAACCTCCGAGTACTACACCCTCCAGCTCAACCTCTACACCCTAGCCATACCGGCCCCCGTTCACCACGCCTACCTCTACTTCCTCCGTCCCAACCTGGCCGTAGAGGTCCCCCTGGACCCCGCCGCCGCCCGGGCCAAGGTCGAGGAACTCTACCAGGCCCAGAGCCGGCTGGACTTTCCCCTGCACGAAGGCCCTCACTGCCACCACTGCCCTTATTTTCGCGGGCTTTGTCCGGCGCGCTAGAATGGTATCAGAGTGTACCGCCTGTTCCTTTCGCTCGGGTTGACGGCTTCTCTGGCCGCCGCGGCGGACCTGTTCCCCCTGGACCAGATCCGCGCCGGCATGCGCGGCAGCGGCCGTACCGTATTCAGTGGGGAAAGAGTCGAGGACTTCCAGGTTGAGATTCTGGGTGTCCTGGAGAACATCGGACCGCGACAATCGATTATCCTGGGACGCCTTGCCGGCGGCCCGCTGGCTAAGACCGGAGCCATGTCCGGCATGAGCGGCAGCCCTGTATACCTGGAAGGTAAGCTGGTCGGGGCGGTAGCCCTGGCCTTTCCGTTCGCCACCGAGCCGATCGTGGGGATCCGGCCCATCTCGGAGATGATCCGGATGTTCGAGCAGCGCGCCGATCCCGTCCCGGCGGCCCTGCGCGCCGTGGTCCAGGACGGCCGCTGGCTGCCTCCGGAGAATCCGCGGCTGCTGCCGGTGGCGTCCGACGTGCTGCCCGCTATCGCCCCCGACCCCCGAACCCCGGCCTCCGGCCCCCGAGAGGCGCGGCCCGCCCAGCCCAAGCTGACGCCCATCGCTACGCCGGTCCACTTCGCCGGGTTCACGTCGCGGACCCTGGAGGTGTTCGGACCGGCCCTGCGCGAGCTGGGCCTGGAGCCGCTGCAGGGCTCGGGCGGCGCGGCCAGCCCGCACTCCACCGCTCTCGGCGACCCCGGTCTGCTCCAGCCCGGCTCCATGATCAGCGTGGGACTGGTCCGCGGCGACCTCAACGTCAACGCCGACGGCACCATCACCCACATCGACGGCAGCCGCATCTACGCTTTCGGCCACCGCTTTCTGTCGTCGGGTCCCACCGAGATGCCCTTTATGCGCTCGTCGGTGATCACCCTGCTGCCTAATCTAATGGTGTCGTTCAAGATCTCCACCGCCGCCGAGCTGATGGGGACCATCCGCCAGGACCGCTCCACCGGCATCTACGGCGAGCTGGGGGCGCGGCCGCAACTGATCCCGGTGGAGCTGAATGTGTATTCGAGCCGCAGCGGCAACCAGCCCTACCGCATGGAGATGGTGAACGACCGCTTCCTGTCGCCCTTTCTGCTGCAGCTTGCGGTATTCAGCGCGCTCGATGCCAGCGAACGTTTGCTGGGGTCTTCGACGGTGCGGGTGCGCGGCGCGATCGAGTTCGCCGGGGCGACGACGACGCCGGTGGAGCTGGACAACATCTACAGCGGCGACGCCAGCACCGCCATCCTGGCCGCGCTGGGGACGGCGCTGCCCCTGGCTCAGGTGATGCAGAGCGGCTTCCAGGATCTGCGCATCGGCCGGGTCAGGCTGGACGTCGCCTCGCTTGACGAGCGGAAGCAGTTGAAGCTGGAGCGGGCCTGGGCCAGCCGGCGTGAGGCCAAGCCCGGCGAGCGCGTGGAACTGGCCGCCGTCTTGCGAGGCGAAAACGGCGCCGAGACCATCCGGCGGGTTCCTTTCGAGATCCCCTACGGCGTGCCGCCCGGACCGCTGAACGTGACGTTCGCCGACGGCGCCTCGATGAACCTGATGGACCTGCGTCTGCCCACCCTCGGCCGCGAGTCCACCAGCGGCACGCAGTTGGTGCGCGCCATCAACCGCACGCGCCGCAACAGTTGCCTCTATGTCCGGGTGTGGCGCACCGATAAGGGCTTCCAATTGCAGAACGATCAGTTACCCTCGCCCCCGGCGTCCCTGCGACAGATCCTCGGCGCCGGCCCTTCCTCGAGTGGCGGCATCACAAATACCTGGACGGCCCTGGTGGCCGAGATGGAGCTGGACTCGACTTCGAGCGCCCTCTCCGGCTCCGAGACGATTCGCATCACGGTGAAAGAATGAAATTCTTGGTGTCTTGGTGTCTTGGTGGTTCCATTGCCCTAGCCGCCGGCACGGCCGTTTGGGAGATGGGCACCTACAAGGACTTCATCGGGGGCACGTTCCGCAACGTTTCGCTCACCCGCGACGGACGCCTGATGGTGGGGCCGGAGCTGAAGACCGTGTTCGCCTCCGAGCAGCCGCTGGTGTGGGCCCTGGCCCGCGCCGGCGATGGCGCGGTGTACCTCGGCACGGGCCACCGCGGCCGCGTCTACCAGGTCGACGCCAAAGGCGCCAGCACCTTGCTCTGGACGGCCCCGGAGTCCGAGGTCTTCGCCCTCGAAGCGGGTCCCGACGGCGTGCTCTACGCCGGCACGTCGCCCGATGGCAAGGTCTACAAGATCACCCCCGACGGCAAAGCCGCCGAATTTTTTGCGCCGCACTCGAAGTACATCTGGTCGCTGGCCTTCGGCAGCGACGGCGCCCTCTACGTGGGAACCGGCGACGGCGGCAAGATCTTCCGCGTGGACCGCACGGGTAAGGGCGAGGTCTGGTTCGACACGCGCCAGAGTCACGTCACCAGCCTCGCCGTCGACTCCCAGGGCGCGCTGCTGGCCGGCACCGACCCCAACGGCATCCTCTACCGCGTCACCGCTAAGGACAAGGCCTTCGTGCTGTACGATTCGAGCCTGGCCGAGATCCGGTCGATCCACGTCGCCTCCGACGGCTTCATCTACGCGGCGGCCATGGGCGGCTCGACCGCCAAGGCCCAGCAGGGCGGTACGACCGTGTCGGCTGGCGACATAGTCATCAGCCCGGTGGTGCAGTCGATTACGGTGACGGCCTCGGAATCGCAGGCCCCGCCGCGTCCGCCCGAGCCGCCCAAGCAGGCCGCGCCGCCGGCACAGCCGCAGCAAACCCCCGTGTCCCCGGCCACTTCGGCCCCGACACCCCCTGCCGGTTTTCCGGGCGCCCAGAAGTCGGCCCTGCTGCGCATCGCCCCCGACAACACGGTCGAGACGTTGTGGACCTCGACCGACGAGAACGTCTACGCCCTGCTGCCCCAGCCGCAGGGGCTGCTGTTCTCGACCGACGACCACGGCCGCATCTATCGCCTGGAGCCGGGCCGCCAGACCACCCTGATCGCCCAGACCGGCGAGGAAGAAACGACGCGCCTGGCGCTGGTGGGTGGCGCGGTGATGGCGGCGACCAGCAACCTGGGGAAGCTCTACCGCCTGGAGCAGAGCCCGGCGGCGTCGGGAACCTACGAGTCGCAGGTACGCGATACGGGCAGCGTGGCCAGGTGGGGCAAGCTGAGCTGGAA